>CAZUAH010000224.1:0-21490 GCA_964617665.1 uncultured Pirellulaceae bacterium | reverse complement strand
CCGGATTCCTGGTACCGACGCACGGCTCGGCAGGAGCCTCGCCCTCCCGGAAACCACGGATTCCGGCTTGTCCAATTTCCGGACACGCTGACACAACCGGGTAACGCGAATTCCAAACCAGCGCGCGTAACCGATGTTCTGATCTACTACGCCAACGAAACGGCACCGGACGACGCCGAGTTGGAGAGTTGGGAGACGATCCTGGGATGGCTCGATTCAAGCGACAAGCCGAAACTGGACAAGATCGCGCGCCAATTGCGCCACGATCGACGGAGGTTCCCTGAGGTCGTCGATCAGGAGGTGGTCGTGATCCAGGAGCAAATCATTGACACACCAGCCGGCCTTACGGCCGTCGTCTTCACAAACCGATTGGTTCGCAACGGTAAATACCTGATCTTCCGCGGAGGCGACACGAAAGCCGAAGAAGGCACGATCGAGCCGCTGCCGTCGGGCAACTTCATTTTGACCAGCAACCCACTGGCCCGAGCCGACATGTTCGCTCGCGGCCTGAGTGAGGTCGCCAAACGGTTCGACCCAACTCGCCACAATTTCGTACTGGTCACCACGTCGCACGGAAACACCAGAATGGCGATGACACCACGACTGTGCGTTCGAGCCGCCGAGACCACACGCGAGGAGTTGCTGGCCGTCGGCGCGGGCCAAGTGTCCGACGACGAACTGCCGTCATGGGCGGACAGGCTGGGCGTGACCAAAGACCAGTATTTTGACGTGCTCGGCAAGCTGGGCCAGGAACACGGCATGCAGTTCGACCTGGTATTCATGCTGGCGTGCAACGGCACGCTGGACGATGTGACGATCCGCCCGCCGAAGAACGTCCGCAAGCTCTACATGACCGGGCCAAACAAGGCAGCGCACGGGAGCCTCGACTACGTCGACCTGCTCGCCCTGTACGACGGAGAGACACCGTTGGCAGATATCTTCGAGCGAGAACTGGCACCGCGCTTTCCGGTGCTAGTTCGCGGCGACGGACCACCAAGCTATCGACGATTCCCCTGGCACACACCTCTGTATTGGCTGCCGTTGGCGTTTTGTCTGGCCAGCTTCGTTTGGCGCCGTCGCGGTAGGTCAGGCTGTGCCTGACGGAAACCGGCTCGAATGTCTTGAAACCGCAATTCGTCAGGCACAGCCTGACCTACAGTACTGCCCCGACCGAGTAACCGCCGCCGTCCGGCGAGTTTTGGATCGCATCCGCAGGCGATGACTGACTAGATCGGCCTCTTTCGACTTGTCGACTCGCCGGCGAATATTGTTCGGCCTCCGTCCACCGGCAGGCAGACGCCGGTCATGAACGGATTGTGGACCAATGACAGAACCGCTTGGGCGATGCTCTCTGGACAGTTTGCGGTTTTCACCAGCGTCGATTCGATCATCTCTTGGCGTTCGTCCGGCGAGGAGTCCGGCGGGAACATTACGGGGCCCGGGTGAATGCAGTTGACTCGCACCTTCGGATTTCGATGAGCCAGTTCGACCGCCAGTGTACGCGTGAGCGTTGGTATCGCGCCTTTCGAAACGAAATAGGCACTATGGTCCAGATACGGCCGCTGAATCGCCCAGTCGCCGATGGTCACAATCGAGCCGCCGTCCTCTTGATCGGCCATAATCAGCCCGGCTCGACGAGCACAAAAAAATGTGCCCAGAGTGTTGACCTGGAAATTGCGCAACAAGCTGTCCGACGTAACGTCTTCCAGCGAAGTTGTCTCCCAGATGGACGCAGTGGTGACCAGAACGTCGAGTCTGCCGAAACGCTCGACGACCGAGTCGAACATGCGGTCCACTTCGGCCTCAACGGCAACATCCGCCGGAAACGCCTCGCAGTCGACGCCTGTATCGCGCAACTCTTTCAGCCGCTCCTCGGCTGCGCTGCTGGATGAATGGTAGTGCAAGGCGATTGCGTAGCCGCTCCGAGCCAATGCTGTCGCAACCACGTTGCCAACGCGACGTCTCCCGCTGCCGGTGACCATGGCGACTTTGGGTTGGGGCTTGTCGGTCATCTTCTATTGCCGATTGTTCAGGGGATCTCGTGGCAAGGAAGGAACCGCCTCGCTTCGCAAGCCCGTTTAACCCCGAGCCGGAGGCGACGGCCGTGACGCATCGAGCCGCTCAAAAACCACCGTCGCCTCCGGCTCAGGGTTAAACGACCCAGCTGAAGACAGACCGGCTAGTCGCGACTGGTGGAATCGTCCAATCCGGCGCGGGACGCGACTTCGGCGTCAGACATCTCGACGTTCTGCCCCGTGATTCTCGCAAAATGGCGATTGTCTGCAACCCAGTCTTCTCTGGTGTAGACCACGACTGACGTATCGGTTTCTTGGATTTCGATGCGATTCAGACGGAAACCCAGGTCCGTGATCTCGGTGAATAGCCGGTGGGCCAGATTTTCGACCGAAGTCGGCGCGTCGAACTTCTTCAACTTGAACGTCTCACCCGTACGTTCCATGTGATCACATAGAGTTTCGTACAACGGATCGTTCACATTGATGAGCATGCCGTGGTCGTATTCGGACTTGAGCAGCGGCTCGACCTTGTCGTCAAAATCGGCGAACAGCGTCGAATAGGAACCTGTGCGCTCTACTTCGAAGAAGCAACGAATACCGTAACGATGTCCGTGCAGATTGCGACACTTGTCGGTCAGTTCCTCGTTGCGGTGAGCCGCGTAGAACTTGTAGTTCTTCTGAATGATCATCCGATTGTCTCCGCGAGCATCAGCAACCCTTCTGGTTGATCAGCGACATGACTTCGGCGCGGCTCGATTGCTTCGTCTTGAATACGCCGCGCAATGCGCTTGTGACCGTCTTCGCGCCTGGTTTGCGAATGCCTCGAATCGACATGCACGAGTGTTCGGCTTCGATGACAACTGCCACGCCGCTGCTTTCCAGTTCTTGCTCGATCAAATCGGCGATCGTGTCCGTCATTCGCTCCTGCACCTGCGGACGCCGGGCAACTTCTTCCACAACGCGTGCCAGCTTGCTAAGGCCCGTCACGCGTCCTTTTGGGATGTACGCGACGTGGGCGACACCGCTGAACGGAAGCAAGTGATGTTCGCACATGCTCGTGAATTGGATGTCTCGCACAAGAACCATCTCGTCGTAATCCTCCGGGAAAGTCACCTTCAGGTGACGAGCCGGATCTTTGTGCAAGCCAGCAAACATCTCCTCGTACATCCGGGCCACGCGACGAGGCGTGTCGAGCAGGCCGGGCCGGTCGGGATCCTCGCCAACGGCCTCCAGGATCGTTCGAACCGCGCCTTTGATCGCTTCCAGATCGACTTCGCCGTGTTGGTCCGGCGATTCCGCAACCTCCGGCAACCGTTTGCCATTCTTCCGCTTGCCGTTCACGCCATTGCCATTAACGCGCTGTGGTGTTTCGCAACTTATCAACATTGTTCATGTCTCCTTTCCAGGCAGAGTATTCGCCACATGAGACCCCGCGGTTTCACAATCACCAATAGACTACGCCTGGAATGCTTCGTTTTCCTCGCAGTTGCGGTTCTAAACCGTCGACAGCCACATGCGATTAACTCGTCGGAGATGAAGACCTGAAGGTACCTTGTGCAAGCGGTCGAGTTGAGCATGCCTTCCGCCCCACTCGTTCGAGAAAGGCCGGCGCGAGCTAAGAGGCCCAATCGCTATTTCGCCGGTTAAATGGGGTATGCGGCGATGTCAAAATTGCGGCGACGTATCTCGTTCGTCTACGGTCTATGCCATCTCTTCGATTAAGGGAAAGCAGGCCCAATGGCGGCTCGCGACGACGGATCGACTGGCGGGCAGAAATCGCTGCCATTATAGTGACGATGGTGTGCCTCACGGTGCGTTTGGGAGAAAAACGATGTGCAAGACGACCTATCCTAGCGATCGAAGATGCATGCTTCGTTCTGTGAGAATGCGGGACGACGCATTGCCAAAGGCCGTCGGCCTCGTATTGCTGTTGCTTGTTGCTCCGACGACCTTTGGTGGCGAGCCGACGCCGCTGCAGCTTGACGACCTGTACCGCTCGGATCGCGTGACGTATCTAAGCCTAAGTGAGGATTCCAAGAACGCGATCTACTGCCGCCAGTGGGTCGATGCCGACAGACGCGCGTACCGTTATGCTCTCTGGCGGGTCGACGATCGGGCCGACAATCGGCGTCCGCTGGAGGAAGGCCAGCCCGACGCACGTCAGCCCGTGCTTACGCCGGATGGCAGGTGGGTACTCTTCCTTTCCACGCGTTCGTTTCCCGACGGGACGGCTGCCTTCGAGCCGGTGCCGCCTTATTCCGATCCGGCCACCGATATCTGGCTTATCCCAACCACCGGCGGCACGGCGATCCCGCTGGGTGGAAAGGACAAACCGTACGGCCGCGTGTTCAGCGACCGGTTCTACGGCAATATCGCTTTCTCGCCGGACGGAAAGCGTTTGGTCTTCGTCGCTGACGACCGACGCGACCGCCACACGGCTGAAGAAATCGAAGCCGGCGTTTTCGTGGTTCGCGAAGACCAAGGCGAAGGCTACACTGGATATGAACCGGCCCAGATTTGGGTGGCCGAGTTGGCCGATGAACCGGGCAACGTGGCCTCCAAACGCATCACTCGTGTAACGTGCGACGACTTCTGGTACGGCGATCCGCAGTGGTCGCATGACGGCACGTATCTGGTCGTCCATGCCAATCGGACCGGCGACCGGGAGTCGGTCCGCTACAGCATCAACAAGAACTATGATCTGTGGCGCATCGATCTGGACAACCACGATTTGCATCGACTGACCGATGGGATTGGCCCGGAAGTCTCGCCCAGGATCGCGCCCGACGGGCGGCGGCTGATCTGCCTGAGTGTGCCTCGCAAAGGCCCACATGCGGACGTCTACAACCTGCTGGTCGTGGATCTCGACTCACGCGAGATACAAAGCAACGTTCTATACGACCATCATGCCTCACGAGATGAAAAGCCGCCGCATCTCTCGCCCACATTCCCCTTGCCGCGAGACTGTTGGCTAGACGAGCAGCGTTTCGTCTCGAGCGCGTTGGACGGACTGCGTACCCGGCGGCAGGTAATCGATCTGGAGCACGGGGCGGATGCCATGGATTACGTGCCTCTCGTCGACGAGTCCGTTCGTCGCTTGCAGGAAGCCCGGCGGCGGCTTACTCCGCCGAGCCTCGGCCCCATGCAAAATCGGCTCCGTGCGCTGGATCGGGTCATCCGCTGGAAGAGTTTCGACGGCCTGGAAATCGAAGGAGTGCTTACGGTACCGCCGGAACAGGTCGCCAAGCCGCCGTACAAGTTGATCGTGCAGCCCCACGGCGGCCCGCACCACCGGGCAAGCAGCGGCTCGTCTTTCGCCGTTCAACTGTTCGCCGCCAACGGATATGCCGTATTTCAGCCGAATTTTCGAGGCTCGACCGGTTACGGCCTCAAATTCCTCGACGCCAATCGTTATGATCTCGGCGGGGGCGACATGCACGATATCCTCACCGGTATTGATCATCTCGTAGCTGAAGGGACGGTCGACACCGAACAGCAGTACGTGTACGGAGTTAGTTACGGCGGATACATGACCTGCTGGTTGGTGGGGCATACAAAACAGTTTCGGGCAGCCGTTGCACAGAACGCCGTGACCGATCTGAATGCTATGTGGTACCTGAGCGACCTGCAGAGCTGGACCGAATGGGAGTTTGGCGGCCCGCCCTGGGAGGTGCCCGAAGAAATGCAGCGGCACAGCCCATTGAGCTACGCCGCCGATGTCCGCACGCCTACGCTTATCTTGCATGCAAACAACGACCGGCGTTGCCCGCTGGCGATGGGAACAATGTTCTATCGGACACTAAAGCGGCATGGAGTAGAGGCCCAAATGGTGGTCTATCCGGGCGAAGGCCATCCGATCAGGCAGCTACCACACCAACACGATGTGCTCGAGCGTGTTTTGGGGTGGCTCCAAAAGTACGACTGATGTATTCGCGACAAAATATGTCGATTTGGCGTCCACAAGAGCGTTTTCTTTTCGATAATATATATGGAGGATCGTGGTCTGGGCTTTCCGTAGGCCTGGAATTCTTGTTTACTTGTACAGCAACTTCTTCCGCACTATGTCCCTTATTCCATGAAGGGGCGCGTAGATGGATACTTTGTCCAAGACACACGCCGGGACCCACTGCCCAGATTGCGGCAATGTGCTGCCGTGTCAGCCTCACGCTTCAGGCCTTGATGTTCCGTGCCCGGACTGCGGCTACTTGCTCTGGTGTCGCATGAGGGTCGCAGGCGGCGTCGTGATTCTCTACGCCGTTCCAGGAGTGACGCCGGAGCATGCGGACGTCGAGCGCCTTTGCGAAAAGCTGGCGGCATCTGGCGACGCCCCTTGTGTCGTCTTTGACATGTCCGACCTGGAGTTGGTCAGCAGTGCACTTACTGCCAGGCTGATAGCAGTGAACAAGAGGATACGCGCCGCCAAAGGCAAGCTCGTTTTGTGCGGGCTTTGTCCATTTGTGCTGGAGACCTTCGAAGGCTCGAGGCTGGACAGGGTGTTCAACATCGCTGGGGATGAAGAGGCGGCACTGGCGAGTTTTTGATCTTCGGAATCTCGCATTCACTCCTACGTTTCCACGGCTCTTCTTCCTCCTCGTTTCGCAACCGTCCGGCGGTTCGCAGCCCCGTCCGTTGAACTGACAAGATTGACATTGCTCGAAGCCGCCTTTAGGCTCAACGTTCCCGTTGGGCTTCGTTATAGAGACTTGGAAGGAGGCTTTCGATGGACGGTCGTTCTTGCGCGTGGAACCGTCGCAAATTCCTGAAGCTTGCCACGTCAACATCGATGGGGCTTCTGTTCACGGAACACGCAGCAGCGGCCCCGCCCGTGGCGACGCCGTTGGAACTCTCCCGCGAACATCTTCAGGCGGTAAACCGGCGCCGTCGGATCGTAGTGCAGTACGACGCATACAACGCACTGGGCGTAGATTTCGAGGAGTGGATCAAGTACCGCTTTGCCTACGCCGACGAGCCCGGGACTCAGATCGACTCGCTGTGGTGGGATGTCGGTCCGTTGGGGCCCGCGGTGTATCCCGGGTCTGAAGACAACCCGCTGGTTGAACCATGGCGTAAGCTCGGCATTGATTGGGTTGGCCGGCTTGTCCAAGAGACGAAGAAGAGAGGATTGGAGGTCTTCTGGAGTCATCGGGTCAGTGAAGTCGACATCAGTCCAACCGGTCGCGGTGCCGCGTGGAAAGAACCGGCTCATCCATTCAAGCAAAGCCATCCCGATTGGCTACTCAAGACGTGGTGGCCTCACGGACTTTGGAACTACGCCGTGCCGGAGGTTCGCCAGTTCAAAGTTGGGCTGTTGCGTCAGCTCGCGGAAGCGTACGACTTGGACGGCTTCCAACTGGACTTTGCCCGCCACGTTCCGTGCCTCCCACCGGGGCACCAGTGGGAGTTGCGGCATCACGTCACTCAGTTCGTGCGCATGGTGCGAACGATGTTGTTGGATGTAGCTGATCGCCGAAAACGTCCGATCTTGTTGGCTGCTCGAGTGCCGCGGAATCTGGAGGGTTGCCGTGTTGACGGGTTCGACATCGCGGAGTGGAGTCGGCAGAACCTGGTAGACATCCTGACCCTCGGAACGCGATCCGTCGAAGTCGACATCGCCGGTTATCGCCAAGCGACGGCTGGCTCCCACATCAAGCTTCAGCCCTGCCTGGACGATCACCACGCAACGGACGGCTATCGGTATCCGCCGATCGAGTACTTCCGCGGCACGGTAGCCAACTGGTGGCAGCAAGGTGCGGACAGCGTCGTCACGTTCAACTGGTCCAACGCCCCGCCCGACATCTGCGAGCGAATTGGAGCCCGGCCTGGACCGCAATCACAGCAACAAGCGTATCACGAGATTGGCAGTCCGGAAACGCTTGCGGAAAAGGACAAAGTGTTCGTCGTCGAACGTCGCGGTGGTTATCCATGGGCCGAAGGCTTTTTCAATCGCAACGACACAGCGCCGCTGCCGGTCAAGCTGAAGCCGGACGGACAGCCCACGACGCTGACCATACGAATCAGCGATGATTTGGCAAACTCGGCAGACTCAGTGAAACAAGTCATTGTTCGGGCGATCCTATTCCAGACGACGGCGGACGACCGTTTCGAAGTTCGTCTGGGTGGCGTACGGTTGCGACAGACCGTCCGAGATGCCGATTGGAAAGATCCACAGATCTTCTCCCCGCGGCCCCAGCCGTCCTCAGGTGGCACGGGCAACTACAAAGTGAATCCGGCACAAGAGCTGTTGCGTCTGGATTTCGCGGTTGATCCACAAGCGTGTCGTATCGGTGAAAACCGCGTGGACGTTCGGATCGCTAGTCAAGCGTCCGCTTCTCGCGATGTGATTTTGGAAAAGCTCGAAGTACACGTCGACTACTAAGCAGTGCTCAGAAACAAATGCGCGGTCAGCGACGCTCGGATTCAGGAAGGTTCAGTCTTTTCCATTCGTTCCACTGTGCAAGCATTTGTCAAGTCCGCTTGGCACCTTCAACTGTCGAAACAACGCGGTCATCTGACTGGAAGCCCTGGCCGGCACATCTCGGCTAATCTATACAGGGGCTACCGCCGCACCACCGGTGTGCCGGCCGATTCGCTTGACTTGTCTGTTCAGCAACGTATGTTTTGCAGCGCGATCTGCGCACGCGGTGACAGCCAATTGTCGGGCCTCGTGACGGAGAAACGGGAATGAGACTTGCTTCCACGATAGCTCTGGTGTTCGTCGTCCTGGGATTGGTACATTGCATGCACGGTTCGAGCCAGGATCGAACCGTTACGGAGGACCGCGCGATATCGGCAGAGGTCAACCTGCTGACAGCCGATCAAGCGGCCATTGCGAGAACCAGTGCGGTTGGTACTGACGTTGAGCGGCTGGTTGGGTTGACTGACGGCAATACGGAGACTCCATTTTCATTTCCCACGAAACAGACTGCGCCGCTGGACGTCGTATTTGGCTTCGGCGGCGAAGTCGTCAGTCCCGAACGGCTCGTGGTTCATCTGACCGGTGGCGACGATCAAGATGCTGCGCCGACGATCGAGGTGCTGGTTTCAATGCTGTCGCCTCATGCGGGATTTCAGTCGCTGCAAATCGCTCGCCCAAAGAATGAACCGGGAACGCAGGAATTCCCCTTTGTCACCAGTGCCGCGAAGTGGGTTCTGCTGCGTGTCACGCCGGCGCCCGGCTCCGACCAGGTGTCGCTTGCCGAATTCTGTCTGGCAGGCCGACTGGGGCCGCCGGCGACGCGATACAAGTTCAAGGAATCGCCGGCCAAGGTGTTCGAAGTGCTCGAGCGGCTGAAGCGAATGGTCAACGTGACGCTGAGCGAAGACGAGCAGTCGCTCTTTGCCGATGCGAGCGATGGCCGGCTGGACGATTGGTCCTTTGCGGATGCCGCGCTGGTTGCCTCGGGCGTGACGGAACGCAGCGACCGAAAGGTCTACCTGAAGAAACTCAACATCCTGGAGACCAAAGCACACGACGCCTTGGCCGATGCCACTTCGCCCTTCGACAAAAGCCAGCGGTTGCTGGAACTGCTGCATGCCAAAGTGATGGTTGGGGGCTACGTTGCCAAACAGACCGATCTGTCGACGCTACTGGATACGGGCGAGTTCAACTGTGTCTCGTCGGCCACGTTGTACAACGTGCTGGCTCGACGTTTGAAGCTGGACGCCCGCGCCATCGAAGTCCCCGACCACGCCTTTTCCATTGTGTATGACGGCGCTCGTCATGCCGACGTGGAAACCACGAACGAGCTGGGCTTCAATCCGTCGCGCGATCCACGAGCCCTGGAGCAGCTTCACCAGCAGACCGGATTTCGTTATATGCCTGACCAGCATCCTGAGAAGCGGCGTGAGATTCGAGAGGCCGGATTAGTCGGGATTATCTACTACAACCACGGCGTCGTACACAGTAACCAGGGGCAGTACGCGGACGCGTTGGTCCGCTATTTCTGTGCTCTGAGTCTTGATGCGGAATTCGCTTCGTCCGTCAAGAACGTCCTGACCACACTGGCGAATTGGAGCGCCGAACTGGGGCGCAAGGCGGAGTTCGAGGATGCCCTTGCGGTCGTCAATGTGGGGTTGGAACTGGCTCCCCGCGACGCCGCGCTGCTGAACAACCGCAAGGTGATATGGCAATCTTGCGTCGAGGCGGCCGTAGCTGCGGGCAACAACGACCGTGCGTTGGCGCTACTGCGTCAAGCCGACGGGCAAGTGGCGGACGGCAACTTCAAGGCCATGCAGTCCTGGGTCTTCCTGAAGCCTGCCGAGGAACTTGTCGAGCAGTTGCGATGGGACGAAGCACAGCAACTCGCCGAGTCGGGCATAGCCAAGGTCGACGCCGACGCAAAGGCGGAGCTGTTACAGTGGCGGCAGGGGCTATTCTCGCGTTGGGCGAACGCCCATATGGAGGAACAGGATTATGCATCCGCCGCGAAGGTGCTGCAGCGTGGGCTTTCGCTCTGGCCTGACCAGCCACAGTTGGCGGACCATCTGGCCTATGTCGCCCAGGAGTGGAGCCGTGACACAATGAAGCAAGAAGGTCCCGCGCGTGCCGAAGCGATCTTGGCGACGCTGCTGGACCAGCAACCCGATTCGGAACCGCTCCGCGACGTTGCTCGCGCGTACGCCGGTCGTTTGGTGATCGAACGGCGAGAGGCCAAAGAGTTCGATCAGGCGTTGGCAGTGATCGAGCGTTGCCGGCGCTTCCTACCAGAGGACGACAGCGTGGATCTGGCTCGTAACGTCTACGACTGCTGGGCCAAAGACTTCACCGAGCGCGGCAAATGGGAACAGGCTCTGGACGTATACGACAAGGCCAACCGGCAATTCCCCGACGATTCGCACCTGACGAACAATCACGCCGCCACGTGGGATGCTTGGGCAAAGTCGTTCGTCGGGGCGAAGCAGTGGAAAGAGGCGTTAGAGGTTTACTCCAAAGCGATGGACAAGTTGCCGAAGGGCGGCTTCGATCGCAACTTGGGATTCATCACTCAAGAATGGCTTCGCGAGGAGCAGGACAAAACGGGTAACGACGCAGTAGACAAAGCGGTGGCCTACCTGCTGAAACGATTCGACAAGAACGAAGACGTGCGGGATGTAGCTATCAACCATTTCGCACGCATCGCCGTCGAGTCGGCCGATACGGGGATGCGGGAGGACGCCCTGGCAATGATTGACCGTGGCGAGAAATTCTTCAAAGGCAACGAGCGGCTGTTGAACGCCTTGCGTCAAATTTACGACCGTTGGGCCGACGCCCACAGAACGAGAGGCGAATGGGAAAAGGCGATTGACGTCTACTCCAATGCCCTCAAGCGTCTTCCGGACGACTCGCATCTGACGAACAACGCCAACGTCACGTGGAATGCGTGGGCTCGGACTCACATCGACAGCAAGGATTGGAAAAAGGCGATCGAAGTGTACGAAAGGGCGCTCAAGGTGTTCCCGGATTCCGGCACATTTCGAAATAATCTTGATTACTGCAAGCAGGAACGCGACCGGGGCGACGGCGAGTCCTGAACCGCCCGCCGCGCGAAGGGGGCTTTGGCGGGCGAGTGGTTTGGGGCAACTTCTGCCGAGAATTGCCCCTTCAGCGGCTTTCTCTCGCTTCATTCACGAACGCGAAGCGATCCTTTCGTCCGCATCCAATTGGATACCTCCCGCATCCGTTTGCGGTACAGGTACGGAGGTTCGAAAGACGCCGGACCGGCCTTCGACGCTGCATTCAGGCATTCGGCCGCTTCTTTAGGAAGAGCGTTGTCGCCGTAGTGGGAAACTGTTTCCACTGCGAGACGTGCGGAGATGACAAGGACCGAGTAGTTCCGATCATTGACGAAGACGTAGCCAAGAGTCCGGTCATACGGATCGACTGTCGAGGCTCGAAGCAGTTCGACATTTTCTGCCATCGCGAAGACGCCTCGCGCAAACGCGGAGGCCTCGCGGCTGAAGGGTTGATCGAATGGAATATCGTGTTCGATATGACGCGTCTCGGGAGTGTCGATCCCTAGTATGCGGACGGTTTCCGTTTCGCCGGGCTTCCAAACGATACGGATCGTGTCCCCGTCGTCAACTCGTATGCATTCGACAGGGACCGGAATACGGACACTGTGCTGGCGAGACTGGGCGCGGTCGTCCTGGCCAGCGACGAGTTTGGCTGAGTTCGGGGCAAGCATACACGCGATCAATGGCAGCAATATCACCGGCAAGTGTGCGTTCAATCTCACGGCAGAGTCTCCTCGAAGTGAATCGTGTGTAGCGGCGGAGAGTGGGTCATTGCGAGCGGTGGTCGGGATTCGGCCGAGTCATCTGAGCGTCGACCGAATTCAGCCATTGGTGCAGTTTCTCGCGGAGTTGCATGGCAAGTTCGGGCTTTGCGGCGGCCAGGTCTTTGCTCTCGCCGATGTCTTCCTTCACGTTGTATAACTCGACGTGTTTGTCTTCGTAGAACTCGATCAGTTTCCATTCGCCTTCGCGAATTGCGCCGTACGGGTATCCGCCGATGGGATTGTAGTGTGGATAGTGCCAGTAGATTGCATCGCGATCGAGTCTCCCGGTCTGTCGAAGCAACGGCATCAGACTCACGCCGTCCATTCCTGCGTTGCCTGGCGCGGGGCTCTCGGCCCCAACGATGTCCTCAATTGTCCGGTAGAAGTCGACGCTGGTGACCATTTCACGGCACACAGACCCTCGTGGTACGACACCGGGCCATTGGACGATCAATGGCTCGCGCACGCCGCCCTCGAAGGGGAATCCTTTGCCGGATCGGAGCGGCGAGTTGTTCGTCGCGCTCGGACGCGCCAGTCCACCGTTATCAGAGAAAAAAAACACCACGGTACGATCCGACAGCTCGAAGAGGTCTAGTGTGTCCATGATCCGACCCACACTATGGTCGACGCTTTCGACCATAGCAGCATATACTGGACTCTTCTGGCCGCCACTGGCCGGCTTCTCTTTGTACTTCGCAATCAACCCGGCCTTGGCCTGAATCGGCGTATGGACCGCGTAGTGGGACAGATACAAGAAGAACGGTTCGGATCGGTGATCAGCGATGAACTTCACTGACTCGTCGGTCAGCCGGTCGGTCAGGTATTCATTCGGTTTGCCACCGGGGATCTTCGGTCGGTCACCGTAGGGATCGAAGTAGGATCGCGGCGCGCCGATATTGCTTCCCGCCACGTTCAGATCGAATCCCTGGTGTTCCGGGAAGTACGGCTCGCTCCCCAAGTGCCACTTGCCCACAGCAGCCGTCGCGTAACCGGCGGATTTCAACACCTCGGCGATGGTCACTTCCTCGCAAGGTAGATACTTGCGCCAATCGGGAATCAGCAATTCCCTATTCGGCCGCGTGCTGCCAGGGATCCAGTCGGTCAAGTGCAACCGCGCGGGGTACTTGCCCGTCAATATGCTCGCCCTGGTGGGCGAACACGCGCAACACGCCGCATAGGCATCGGTAAACCGCATCCCCTGTGCGGCCAGTTCGTCGATTCGTGGCGTCTCGTAGTAGCGACTGCCGTAGCAACCCAAGTCCGCCCAGCCCAGATCGTCGATCAAGAAGAATACAATGTTCGGCTTCGTCGGAGTAGCGTCATCGGCGAAGGTCTCATTGCAGAATCCCATACAAGCCAAAGCGGCCAGCAGCACGGACAATGCGCGAACGGAATGATTGCTCATGGTAACCTCAAGACCTCTCAATAACTCCAACGAATTGAAGAAGACGACGAATCACTACGTCACACCAGGAAGCGTAGACAGTATACTGAAAACCGCAAGGCCATGCTCGATTCGGGGAACCGTGTTTGGAGGTCCGCGACTATGAGATCAGTGTTCGTTGTATGCTGTGTGTTGGCTGGTTCCGTCCTCACGATGTATTCAGCGACCGCGGTCGAGTTTCCCGGTCCAAATCCCGGCGAGGCAACTGCCAAACTCGACGATCAGGCACTGAGCCTGAAGAACGACGTGATTGGTGTGGTCTGGGAATTCTCCGACGGGCTGAAACTCAAGGAATTGACCGACGGTCTGGCCAGAAAGACGATCGACGCGGGTGGGCGCGATGCATTCGTGCTGATACTGACCGACGGCAGGCTGTTGACCGCTTCGGACTTCCGACCCGCGGGCAAGCCGGCCTTGAAACGCATCGAAGCCAAACCGGACACTCAACGGATTGCCGAACGCAATGCAGGCTTCCGAGCGACCGTTCCACTAGTGGCTGCCCACAGCAGTCTCAGCGCGACGTGGCAGGCGACACTGCGCGACGGATCGAACTATGTTACGCAACGATTGACGCTTACAGCCAAGAAAGACGGGATTCACCCCGAAGAGGTCATCGTTTTGCAGGTATCAGTACCGGACGCTCGTGTGGCTGGCGTCGTCGACGGGTCGCCGGTTGTAGCCGGCCATTTCTTCTTTGCCTGTGAACACCCGATGGCCGCGAATCGGGCTCAAGACGATCGAGTGACGTGCTCGGCCGGTTGCTATCGGCCGCTGGCGGCGGGACAGTCGTGGTCGCGGACTTCGGTAATCGGTGTTGTGCCAGCCGGGCAAATGCGCCGGGCGTTCCTGTACTACGTCGAACGCGAGCGCGTGCGGCCCTACGATCTGTTCCTCCATTACAACTCGTGGTGGGACATTGCGTGGGGCGACCGGAAAATGAACGAGTCGCTCTGTCTTGAGGTGATCGAAACGTTCGGTAAGGAACTGATCAAGAAACGTCAAACGACTTTCGACAGCTTCTGCTTCGACGATGGCTGGGACGACAGCAAGACGCTGTGGCAGTTCCATGACGGATTTCCCAACGGCTTTGCACCGCACGAAGACGCGGCCGACAAGTTCGATTCGTCGCTGGGAGTCTGGCTGTCGCCTTGGGGTGGTTATGGTCAAGCAAAGAAGGAGCGGATGCAATATGGTCAGACTCAGGGCTTCGAGACAAACCAGCGTGGATTCTCGTTGGCTGGGCCCAAGTACTACGCCAGGTTTCGGGACGAATGCTCCCGCATGATCAAAGAGTACGGAGTCAACTTCTTCAAATTCGACGGTATCGCCCAAGGTATCAACTCGCCCGGTTCAGGCGACAAATACGCACCCGATATCGAAGCATTGCTGCGACTCACTGGTGATTTACGGCAACTCCGGCCCGACGTATTCATTAGTATTACCACCGGCACGTGGCCATCGCCATATTGGCTGTGGTTCGGCGATTCCGTCTGGCGCAACGGGCACGACTGGAACGCGCACGGCGTCGGATCGGTTCGCCAGCAATGGATCACTTATCGCGATATGACGACGCGAAAGATGATCGCGGACCGGGCACCGTTGTATCCGTTGAATTCTCTGATGATCGTCGCCGTCTGCTATGCTCAATTGGGCACCGCGACCCGCATGACCAACAACACCGACGACCTGATCGACGAGATCCGCATGGCCTTTGGCGGCGGCACTCAAACGCTGGAGTTGTACGTGACGCCAGAGATGCTCGAACCGCGTGCCTGGGACGCCCTGGCAGAGGCGGCCAATTGGGCGCGCGAAAATGGCGACGTGCTGGTAGACTCGCACTTCGTCGGCGGTGATCCCGGCGAAGGCGAGCCATACGGCTATGCATCCTGGTCGCCTAGAAAAGGCATCCTCGTATTGCGTAACCCAGGCCAGACTGCGGCTTCGCTTGTGCTGGACTTGGCCGAAGCCTTCGAACTGCCCTCCAACGCCTCGCGCAACTACCGCTTGGCAAGTCCGTGGAAAGAAGACCAAGGACGCCCGCAACTCACTTTGCGAGCAGGCCAACGTCACGAGTTCAAACTCGAACCATTCCAGACTATCGTTTTGGAGGCAACGCCGGCCGACTAGCGGTTCGTTCGACCCCCGAGAGGGACTCTCGCCGACCTGACAAAGGCGCGTTCGAGAGGGTGAGGCTCCTGCCGAGCCGCGCGTCGGTACCAGGAACTCGGCTCAGCAGGAGCTTCGCCCTCCCAGTCTTGGATGCTCTCGCTCTATTGGCTGCTGAGCGGTTCGAGCCGGACGGGCGTATCGTAGTAGACGGCACCGCCGCCGGCGTCGGTTTGGGCGGCTGGGACGAGGGCGTTTGCACAGCGGCCGTCGCCGAGATGGCCGCCCTTGGGCATCAGGAGCACATCGCGGCGCTGGCGGGGATCGAAGCGAAGTTGCACTGTTAGTTGACCGATCTCCGAATGCACTCGCGCCAAATCGCCATCACCAAGTCCGGGCGCGGAATCGGGATGAACGGTTGCTTCGGCCGGTCCATCGAGCGCGCCGTGGACCCATTGGGAGCTTTGGGCCTTTTCCGTCGATAAAGCCATCAGCAGCAGCGGTCGGTCAGGCGAGGTTTGCGGCGGTTCGGGATCGACTCGGCGGATCAGATTGACTCGGCCCGACGGCGTAGGAAACTGCCGGTCTCCGAAGAAGATCTGCTTGGCCAATGGGTTTCGGACCGGGCCGCGACGCAAATCATCCAGCGATGCACCTTGATCAGCTACCTTTCCGAGCAATCGCCGTTTCCAGGTTTCGATGTCGCACGAAAACTCGCCGTCCAAACCGACTCGACGGGCCAACTCCTGTGAGATCTCATAGTCTGACTTCACGTTAGGCGGCTGCGAGACGACGGGACGCACCTCGGCCAGCCAGTGATGTCCGAACGAACCGAGTAGATCGTCTTCTTCCAACATCGTGGTTGTGGGCAACACGATGTGTGCACAACGTGCTGTGTCGGTCAGAAACGAATCGACGACTACGGTGAATTCGCGCGTCTTCAGGGCACGCTTCACGGTCTGTGATTCGGGCAACATGGCCACCGGATTCGCGGCCGTGACCCAGACCATGCGAACAGGCGGATCTGCTGCCTCGATGATGCCGGGCCCGAGCAACGACTCCGGGATGGTGCGCGGTGCAACCGCCTCGCCACCGGCGAAAGATGTGTCGAACGCGCCGCGACGCTTGAAACAAAACGATACGCCGCCGCCTGAGATGCCAAGGTTTCCCGAAATCGCACCCAAGGCATCAATCGCGCGAATTGTGGCCGCTCCTTTCTCGCGGCGCTGCATGCCCCAGCCAGCCAAAATCACCGACGGCCGATCGGCATACGCCTCCGCAAACGACTCGATTTCCGCGACGTCAACACCTGCCAATGCCTCCCATTCCGGAAGCGATCGCGAAAAGGCAAGCGAGCGGAAGTCGTCCAAGTGGTCACAGTATGAAGCCGCCGTCGGATCCTGCCAGCCGTGTTCAAAGAACACCTGCGAAACGGCCAGAGCCAAGGCAGTATCGCCACCCGGTCGCGGCTGAAGATAGAGATCGCACAGGCTGGCTGTGCGATGGTGGACGGGATCGACCAAGACCAATCGAGCGCCGTTCCGTTTGGCTTCCTTGAGGATGGGCAGCAAATGAACCTGGCTGACATATGGGTTCTTCCCCCACAGGACGATCGTCTTGCTGTTCAGCACGTCGAACAAATCGTCGCTGTCCTCGTCGCCGAAATCTTCGATCTGAGCCGCATCGCCGGCACCGCAGCAGATGTCGCCGGATTTGATCGTGACGGGGCCAAATCGCTCGAAGAAGTAATCCGTCACATGCTTCATAATTCCCAACGAACCACCGCAACGATAGTGCAAGATCGACGCACCGCCGGATTCTTCCCGGATTCGCACCATCTTGTCCACAATCAAATCAAGAGCCTCGTCCCATGAGATGGGCTCGAAGTCCGAACCTTGGCGAACCATGGGCGTGGTGAGACGATCGGGATCATACTGCCGTTCGAGAAATCGGCTGGTGCGATGACAGAGAAATCCCTTGGTAACCGGATGTTGCGGGTCGCCCTGCAAACGCACCACTCGCCCGTCTTCAACGGTGGCGACAATGCTACACACGTCCGGGCAGTCTCGATTGCAGGCCGTTTGTTTCTGTTCGGTGACCATTTCTATTCCGATTTGTCGGGATACGGGCAAAGCCTTTCGATTGGGCAGTTGGGGCAGTCGGGCTTCTTGGCCGCACAGATCCGGCGGCCATGGAATTGTAGCAGATGGCAGAATTTCACTCGACTGCGCGTGGGCACGATGCCGATCAAGTCCGCTTCGATCTTGTCAGGGGCTTTCTTTTCAGTGAAGCCAAGCCGTTGCGAGAGACGCGCCACGTGCGTGTCTACGCCAATCGCCTGCTTGTTGAATGCGTTCCCCAGCACGATGTTCGCTGTCTTGCGTCCAACGCCGGGCAGCGAAATGAGATCGTCAAGGTTGTCGGGCACGTCCCCATCGAATCGTTCCTCTGACTCACGGCAAGCGCTCTGAATGGCCGCAGTCTTGCGGCGATAGAAGTTGATCTTGCGCAACTGCTCTTGCAGCTTTTCCGGCTTCTCTTTGGCCCAGGCCGCAGCCGTGCGGTACTTCTTGAACGCCTCAGCGGTGACGGAGTTTACCAGATCGTCCCGCGCCTGCGCTGCCAGAATCAAGGCAACAAGCAGTTCCAATGGGTTGGAGAACTCTAACGCTAGTTTTGCGTCAGGATGCGTCTTTTGCAGTGTTGTGATGACCTTTTTGACTCGCGCCTTCTTCTGCTCCAGCGATTCCATCATTGCGGCTCCATTCTTACATCTTCGGGCTAACGATCCCAACATTCACTATGACCGGCGACCCGCCTGGGGCGAGGCCGAACTGGGACTTCACGTCGGGCAAACGCCCGCGATGGGCCGTCGTAACCCCGCGAATCGACACGACCAGCGGCTTGCCACAGAATAGCGTCTGTCATTCTATCGATTGGCCATCGTACGCACCACTTTCTTGCGGGTTCGGTCGAAAGTGATGCATCGGCAGTGGTTTGTTTCGCCGGGATCGAACACCCTGAAACTACTATACGCATTCCAAGCCTTCCGCAGATGCGGAACGGGAAGCTATCGTTGTAGTAGATCGAAAATCCTTTAATTCTATGGCGTAATCGGTTTTGGCCGAATAGAATAAAGTAAGTTGGTGCAGTATTTGCGCCTTCACATATTAAACTGGGCAAGGCAAGGGCTGATTCGCTTGGAACGGAGAAGGCCCTTTTTTCGCACACTCCTGCGACCGGAGTCTTTTAGCATGTCCACACGTAAGTACCTATTGGCTGTTGCACCATTGTTGATGCTGCTGTTGGCGACGGGGACCCAGGCGGCTCCGCCCGCCGAGAATGCGGGTTCCGCTGTTTTGAACACCTATGATAGTCCGGCGGGCGAGACGTATTGTGCCCTGAGCCTGACTCCGACAAGTGCAGCGAAGCGGGCTTCTGCCCACGAAATCCTCGTGCTGTTCGACACTTCGGCCAGCCAAACAGGCGCGTATCGCGATGATGCGTTGGACGCGCTAAAGACGATGCTCTCGAGCCTTGCCGCCGAGGATCGTGTCAAACTGATGGCGGTCGACCTGAATGCTATCGCCATGACGGACGGTTTTGTCGCTCCGGGCAGCCAGGCGATGACAGCCGCGCTTGCCAAACTGGAACGGCGTGCACCGCTCGGTTCCACCGACATGCGAGCGGCCCTGAAGACGGCAACCGATAGCTTCTCCGGCAAGCCGGTCAATCCACGTTCGGTTATCTACATCGGCGACGGCATGAGCCGAGCAAACCTGGTGGAATCGGCTGAGCTTGCCAGTTTGGTGGACAAACTGGTCAGTGCCCGAACATCCATGTCCGCTTTTGCGATCGGCCCCGGGAGGGACATACATCTGTTGGCCGCTCTGGCCAACCACACGGGTGGTATGGTCTACGTGGACGCCGCGGCAGGCCGAACTTCGGACCGAGCCGGTCTTGCGATGGCCGATGTGGCTCGTGCTACCGTCTACTGGCCCGTTTCGGCCAAATTGCCGAACGACATGCAGGATATGCTACCGCAACGGGTACCACCGCTGCGTAGCGATCGCGATACCGTTTTGATCGGCTCGCTTGCCTCACGCCGTGCTCAACAAGTGGCTGTGAGCGCCGAGGTGAATGGCGAGGTCGTCGACATGCAATGGAACGTTGCCGTCGAACCATCGAGCGACGATTGCCGGTTTTTGCCCCAGTTGGTCGACTTGGTGCGATCGGACGGCGGGATCAGCCTGCCAACGGTCGGCACAGCCGGTCTCCGGGAAGTGGCCAAACTGGTCGCCGACAATAATGAGTCGTTGGCCAAGTTGGGTGCCGCTGCTTTGCGCAGTGGTGACGACGCCGGTGCCATGAAAGTGGCTGACGCAGTCCTTAAACGTGACCCCAACCATCCCCAAGCCCAAGTGATCCGTAACGCAGCTCAGAGCCGAGGCGGATTGGCCGGTGCGAACGACGAGCCGGAAATGCGGCTGGTGAACCTGCAGGACGCTGGCGCTGCTGCACCGCCTGCCGGAGGCGGTGATTTGTTGGGTGAATTTATGGAGGGCGACGAAGGTGCGTTCCTTAACTCGGTGAGAAACACCGAGGAGGTTATGTCGCAGAAAATCCAAGCCGAAGTCGAGGAGGATCTGCGTAGCGCTCGCGACATAATGGGCACCAACCCAGAGGGAGCCCAGCGCGATTTGAAACTGTTGCAGGAAACCGTCAAGCAGTCCACCGACTTGGATCCGGACACTCGTGCCCAATTGCGCGAACAGGTCCAATCCGCGATTCGCGAAGCAGGGCGTCAACTCTACGAGTTCAATGCTCGCAAAATGCTGGCCGAACAGAACCGAGCGGCGGCCGAGGATCGTCAGAAGCTGCTTGAAGAAATGGACCTGAACCGGGAAAAGATCAAACAGATGATGGTTCGGTTCAATTCGATGATGGACGAAGGAAGGCATCGAGACGCCGAAAACGTAATCGCTGAACAGGTTAGGGAATTGGACCCCGAAGGGACCGCGCCCGTTACTGCGGTTTGGGCCGCACGTTTCGGCGGACACGTCGCGACCCTGGAAGCTCTTCGCGAAGCGCGCCACAAGAACTTCGCATTGACGTTGCTCGAGGTCGAGAAATCTCTGGTGCCTTTCCCGGGCGAGCCACCGATTCTGTATCCCGAGCCACAGGTGTGGGCAGACCTGACGTTGCGTCGCAAGAAGTACGCCTCTATCGACTTGGCCCGGACAGGCGGCGCGGAAGCGAAAATATTGGAACAGTTGGACAGTGACACTCGTCTCGAGTTTATCGAAACGCCATTGGACCAAGTCATCGAATTCCTTAAGGATATGCACGGCATCAACATCGAGCTGGACACTGGGGCGTTGGACGACGTGGGGCTCGGAACCGACGTTCCCATTACGCGCAATCTGAAAGGCATTTCCCTTCGGTCCGCCTTGCGACTGATGCTTAAGGATATGGAATTGACCTATGTGATCCGCGACGAAGTGCTGATGATTACTACACCCGAGGAAGCCGAAAGCGAACTCATAACCAAAGTCTATCCCGTGGGCGACCTTGTGCTGCCTATCACGAGCGGCATGGGCATGATGGGTGGCATGGGCGGCATGGGTATGGGCGGCGGCATGGGCGGCGGCATGGGCGGCGGCATGGGC
>CAZUAH010000223.1:0-21510 GCA_964617665.1 uncultured Pirellulaceae bacterium | reverse complement strand
AACTTGTATTTCTGCGGCCCGAGGTACGTCTTCCGTTTTGATATGGTGGCAATTACGGCCGCATAACACTCCTCAACTGGTCGGTTAGTCTATCCTCGCAAGGTCTTTGCTGCAAACGTATTCTGATGATTTCCCCCTCTTCAGGCTGCGTGATATGCGGTCCGCATAAGACGCAGTCAGACCCTCTGTGGAGCTACTGCTTTCGGGCTGCGTGTTTTATGATGGCGGTTTTCGGCCGCATAACGCGCTGTAACGCACTCGCGATTCACGTGGGCAACCTGTTGATAGTTAGCTGCTTATGACGATGTCTACACCCTTGGGCTAGCGTGTTACACGGCCACATCCGGCGGCATAACGCGCAGCGGATGCAGGAACATTCGGCCCGTTTGGATATGCCGAGAATGGGGTGGCCGTATTATACGGCGTGCGTTCGGCCGCATAACGCTCACTGGCCAAACGGGCTGCGGAGACGCAAGTCATCGAGCCCCTGCGGCTTGCAACGATTTTGCGGAGCACCACGCGCGGCGCTACGCGGCCCCATTCGGCGGCATAACGCGCGGGAGAATCCGCAAAAACCGTCGGCAGAAGCTTGAAGTCTGTACATCCGTTCCGTTAGTATACTCCAGTACACTTAGCATTTGCGGAACGGGCCGGATCGTGGACTTCTGCCCGTCGCAGAAGATACTGGCCGCCTGTCCGGTTCCGCGATTGAACCAGGAGGACTTGTCATGACTCAGCCTTACCAGACGCCAGTGGCTCAACCTCAGAAACCCAAGCTGTTGGACCAAGTGCGGTATCGTTGCCGAGTCCGCCACTTGGCGCGGAGTACCGAGGATGCCTATGTGGGTTGGATCCGCCGGTACATTCTGTTTCACGACAAACGTCACCCGTTGGAAATGGGCAAGGAAGAGGTGGAGGCGTTCTTGACGCACTTGGCCGTGGATGGACACGTGGCTGCCTCGACGCAGAATCAGGCCTTGTCCTCCCTGCTGCTGCTGTACCGTGAGGTGCTCCAGAAGGAATTCGGGTGGCTGGACGATGTCGTTCGCGCCAAGAAGCCCAAGCGGCTACCCATTGTGTTTACGCCGGAAGAGGCGATGGCGATCATCGATGAGTTGCAGGGCGTGCGGTGGCTGATGGGCATGCTGCTATACGGCGGAGGATTGCGGCTGATGGAATGTTTGCGGCTGCGCGTGAAGGAGCTGGATTTCGAACGCCTGCAAGTCACGGTGAGGGAAGGCAAAGGAGATAAGGACCGGACGACGCTGCTTGCCGAGGCGGTGGTGGAGCCGTTGAAGCGGCACTTGGCGCAGGTACGCAGGGAGCACGAGCAGGCTCTGAGGGAGGGCTATGCGGGCGTCGAGTTGCCTTACGGGCTGGCCCGGAAGTACCCGAATGCCGGCAAGTCGTGGGCCTGGCAATATGTGTTTCCGGCGGCCCGGCCCTCGGTCGACCCACGCAGCGGGGCCCGTCGCCGTCACCATTTTGATCCGTCATATCTACAAAAGGCGGTGCGCGCGGCGATCCGTAAGTGCGGCATTCAGAAACACGCCGGCTGCCACACGTTTCGGCATTCATTTGCCACGCACTTGTTGGCCGACCACACCGACATCCGTACCGTGCAAGAGCTGTTGGGGCACAAAGACGTGCGTACAACGCAGATTTACACCCATGTCCTGAGATCGAACGGCTTCGCGGTCAAGAGTCCGGTGGACCGGTTTTGGGGTGCCGCCCTGCGGTGCCGCGAAGGACGAGCCGAAAGCTGAGGGTGGCGGGGCAAAGGGATTTTCGATTTGTGGTTGTGATCGATTGGGGCACGGGAGAGAAGGACCGCGTCACCGTGCTGCCGGACCGCAGCCGACAGGCGCTGATCGAACAGATTGAAGGCATCTGGCGGCTGCACCGCGAATCGGGCTGAGGCCCGCCGGGCACAGCGAGTTTGACCGCAGGTCTCCCGTAGTCCCCTGAGAACCATTGGTCAGGCAAGTCTCGCGGTCCGGAGACCACGAGACAACGAGCCAAAGTCCTCGGTGAGCGCCTTATCCCGCTTCCGCCTGGAAATCACACTGCCGCGAAGCGCGAGCGGGGCTGGTAAGTTCGCTCCTCGCTTACGCTTCGGGTGTTGATCTCGCCATTTTGAAAAAGTGAAAGGTCCAGCATTGTCCCGTCCCGATGTTTCAGGATTCGCCGGAACTGGTCATAATGAATAGACGTGGGTTCAGGAACGGGAGGGCGAGGCTCCTGTCGAGCCGAAACCAAGGAAGAAAACGGCTCAGCGGAAGCTTCGCCCTCCCAAGAATGAGTTTTGAAGCCACTTCTTGTGCAGGGGCATGCGGCAGAGAGACTTAGACAGGTGTTTCCGTGATCCTTGAAGGAATTGTAACAACGCTTTGCGAAGACGGACGGACGAACATCGCCCCTATGGGGACGTTGGTCGATGATGGGATTACGCAGTTTGTTCTTCGGCCGTACAAATCGTCAAAGACCTATGCGAACCTGAAGCGCACGCGCCAAGGCGTGTTGCACGTTACGGACGATGTGGAACTGCTGGCCCGCGCCGCGGTGAAGCGGCTGGATCCTTTGCCCTCGCTGGCGAAAGCCAAAAAGGTCGACGGGCTCGTGATCGTAGACGCTTGCCGGTGGTACGAGTTCGAGGTAACGTCGCTGGAAGACTTGGCCCAACGCACCACGGTGGCTTGCACGGTCGTAGCCAAAGGCCGCATTCGTGATTTCTTCGGCTTCTGCCGCGCGAAGCACGCGGTTGTCGAGGCGGCTATTCTCGCGACTCGCCTGGAGTTCCTGTCGGCCGATCAGGTCCGTGACGAGCTTCGACGTCTGGCAGTATTGATCGACAAGACTGCAGGTCCGCGAGAGCGGAAGGCCTTCGATCTATTGGGCGAATATGTCGAGGAGCGATTGGGGGCGTCGAACAAGATCTCTTTCCCGCAAGTGAATGTGCAGCCGATCGGAGGTCGCAGGAAGTGATTTCCGGTCGCGTCGTTGATGTCACTGCTCCCAGCCGGCTGCATTTTGGGCTCTTTTCGTTCGGCCAACCCGATGGACGCCAGAACGGCGGTGTCGGCGTGATGGTCGACCGGCCAGCCGTGCGATTACGAATCAGTGCTGCCGAGGAGTTAGACACCGTTGGCCCACTGGCCGAGCGGGCGATGATGTTCGCCAATCGTTGGGCGGATTTTCGCGGCGTATCGGAAAGACTCCCGTGCCGAATCGAGGTCCTGTCGGCCGAGCCGCAACACGTCGGCTTGGGCGTAGGCACGCAACTCGGCCTGTCGGTTGCGGCGGGATTGAACGCGTTTCTCGAATCATCCACTTCGTCACCTGCCGAATTGGCGATGAGCGTGGGACGCGGCCTCCGGTCTGCGGTTGGCACTTATGGCTTCGCGCATGGAGGTCTGATCGTCGAACGCGGCAAGCTTCCGAGTGAGCGCATCGCACCGTTGGATGTCTCTTTGTCGCTGCCATCCGAGTGGCGTTTTGTTTTGATCCGTCCACGCGCGGGCAGCGGATTGTGGGGGACGGACGAGCAAGACGCATTCGACCGGCTTCCGCCCGTGCCGCGCGAGGCGACCGCAGAGCTGATCGAAGAAGTCCGCCAGCGCATGGTGCCAGCTGCGGCGACCGGCCAGTTTGATTCGTTCAGCGACAGCGTTTACCGATACGGGCGAGTGGCGGGAATGTGTTTCGCCAAAGTGCAGGGCGGCCCATACAACGGTCGAAGTTTGTCCGAGTTAGTGGAAACGGCCCAGTCGCTGGGCGTCGCCGGCATCGGGCAGAGCTCGTGGGGACCGACACTGTTTGCCATTCTGTCGGACGAGGTCAGAGCCGAAGAGTTTGCCAACCGCATGACCGAACACGCACGTCCCGACGAAATCGAAGTATGCGTTGCGGGCGCCAACAATCAAGGAGCGTCGATTGAGGAATGTAGCAAGTAGGTCAGGCTCTGCCTGACGAAATGCGGATCGAAGCAGTTGCGGCCCGGTTTCCGTCAGGCACAGCCTGACCTACGTGTTAGAACACGATCTCGATCTTCTTCCAGAAGATCGCGGTGTGGTCACTTCCGTGCTTGAACTTACCCTCGACGACCAGCCATCCGCTCTGGCTGGCCACGGGCGAAAGGTCGATTTCCACGGGCTTCCAGTGCTGCGGATCGGACTGAGCGGTGAACTCGTGCGTGTGAACTGGGTTGCCGTTTAGCCGAACTTCCAGTTGCCAATGCTGACTGGGTTCGTTGCCTACCATCAATCGCAACAGTGGCTTTCCGCCCTCCGGAACGCTCAGCTTTCGAGCGAATGTCACGGGCGTATCATGCCTACTTCGAGTTGCCAGCACGTCGTGCTGTCCGTGCCATTCCGGTTCGACGGCCCGAGCATCCGTTGGGTCGACACAGAGTATCTGCCAGCCGGCGAACATATCGGCCGCGGCGTTGTACAACTCGCCGGGAATGTGCTTTGCCCATGCGTTCGTCGGAGTTTTCTTTTTCTGAGATGTTTCCGCCTCGCCTTCAGGAGTCAATTGCACGACGTCGCGTGTCGCGTCCTGGCGCCCCCGGCCGTAGAAGGTCCACAGGTTACCTTTGTGCACGATCATCGGTCCCAGACGTGGGTCTTCCAGATCGAGAGCCTGCAACGCGGTCGAGGCCGTTGGTTCACCGGTGGCCGAATCAAGCCATGTCAGACGTGGGCGGCGTACGTTCTGATTGTCCTCGGGCCGTTCCCGATGCGCGTACAGGATCTTCTGATCGTCGCACAGGACGGCCTCCAGTAGATGCTCAGCCGGGTGTTCCCAGAGTTCCTGGCCCGTGTTGCAGTCCAAAGCCATCAGCCCATCGTCGACGTGCACGATCAAACGACCGTCCGATGTGCCAAGTATGCCTCGAACGTTCGGCAAGAGCGTGCTCCACGCCAACCGCCCCGTCCTCGGATCGAGTCGTTCGACCGCTCGTACGCCCGGTTGGGCGACGAACAACCCGTCAGCGGCGACCAAGGATCTCTGGAAGTGCTGCGTGACCCAACCGGGCTCCTCCGACGGCGGCAGCACAACGTGTCGGCGAATCCATCGGGTATTGCCGACAAGATCGCAGCATAGCGTCACGCCTGACAAGACAGCGATCACCCCGTCGTCTAGCGGCGTTATTTCGCAGCAGCGTCGTCGCCACCACGCTTCGCTCAATCGAACCAGATCGTACCGCCGGAGTAGACGTCCGCTGTGCCTGTCAATAATCGCCAGCCCCAACAGGCTTTCGCGTAGCTCGTTGCGAGCTAACGTCAACGCCGCAAGTTGACCTTGGACGACCACCGGGTCAGATATGACGTGGAGCTTGCCAGGCATCTGCGCCCGCCAAATCGCTTGGCCGTTGTTTCTATCTGTCGCGACCAGTATGGGGCCTTCGTCGTATAGCATCCGCACCAAGACAGAATCGCCTATCACCAAAGGACGCATTTTGGTCAAGCCCCAGTCCTGAGAACGCAAGGGTTTGTCGCTTGGCGCTTGACTCCGCCATTTTCGTTGGCCATTGTTCAGGTCATAGGCGGCGAGCTGGAATCGGTTGCTGACGAACATCAAATCGCGATCAACGGTGACGGCCAGTTGGCGTCCGGCCCAGTCGATATCGTACCGTGCCGCGTTTGGAATGGCGTCTACTTGCGGATCTTTGCCAACCGGGCCGTCCAGCCGGCTGCGGTTGTGCACTTGGAGACCGGTTGGCGCCGGCAGTTCTTCCTTTGCTCCATTGACGGTCGGATCGGCGGAAGCGTTGGGCTGGGCCCTTTTCAACTGCTCCGCGATCAAGCTTTCGAATTCGGCTCCGGTCAACTGCAATTGCCCCAGACTTACCTCGTCAGGCTTTGATTCGTCCAACTGACTTCCCATCAACGCAGCCGCTAGCATCTGGCGAGCCAATAATTCGCGGCGCATTGCGATGCCACAGGAATCGGCGGCTTGGCGATACTGGGACAGTGCCTGTGCGAACCATCCATTGGACAAGGCTCGATCACCCAGCCAGCAATGAGCTTCGGCGGCGGTCTCCGAACCGGCGAACTGAGAAGTCGCCAATTCGATCACTGCAGCATTGTCCTCCAGGATTGCCTGACGCACTCGAAGTCTTGCCGCCTGGGCAAACTTGTCGTTGATGGTCAGGCCCAGGTCTGGATGATCGTTCAGCAGAAGCCGAACGGCTGTGGGCAACGAGACCAGCAGATTGCGGTCCGCTGTGTGAGGAGCTGTCCCGTACAGCATTTCCGCATCCAGATTCATCACGATGCGGGCTGCGTCCTCCGGTGCATCGCTGTCGAGGATCGCTTGCAGTTCGGCCAACGCGTTGTAAGCATCCTTGCTGATGTCATCGATCAGCGGGTGTTGCCAGTCGTCCTTGCGCTGTGCGACTCGGTATTCTCCGACATCTCTCGGCAAATTGCGCAAAGCCGTTGCTTCGGCCCACGGAGCCAGCGACACACGCTGGATATGCATGAATCGCAATTCCTTGCACAGATCCAGGGCCTCACGCCACCGCCCATTGTGGCAAAGCTGCATTAGTTCGATTTGGATGTTCTCCTCGTCGGCCACCTTGATGTCGTATGGCGTTGCCATGGGCACGCTCATCAAAGCGGGACGAATCCACGAAAAGGGACGACGGTTCGCCTGCGTCATGGCGACGATCCCCAATTCGTGATACCGCCGAACCAGATTCGTCAATCGTCCGTGGTCGTCTCGAAGGTCCAATAACAGCGCCGCCTCGTCCAGCAACGCACGCTGGCGATCAAGCGGCAATTTGCGATCGGCCGCGTCGTCCAACAGCAAATCAACCAGTTGCATATCCAACACTCGTGGCCCACCCACTGACAGTACCCGCACGGCACATGCGCGACGCCAATCATCCAATGCCACGTCGTCCGGCTGCGCCTCGGTCGCCTTGGCCAGCCACACGCCTACGTTCGCCGCATCAATAATGGCCGGCGCCTGCTCGACAAGTGCGGCGTCTGCCAAGGCCGAAAACTCCGGCAGACTATGCAGTTCCAACCTTCGAAGGCGAATTCGGCAGTCGTCCTTCTTCGACACGCAGTGCAGGCCGATGTGGGAGATGCCGCCCGTCCGATACGCCAACGGCAAATCGGGAAGCGCCCAATTCACACCGTCCGCACTGATCCACCAACGCAGGCTGCCACTGGCCAGCAGCAGACGAATCCACACAGGCTCGGAGGCGATGGGAGCGATGTGTTCGTTGACCGGCCGGAAATCGTGTTCGTGCAGTTCGTCTTCTCGTAATATGACACAAAGCCGCCCCGTGCGTCGATCGCGCGCGAAACGAACGATCTCCTTGGGCTGTCCGTTCTTACGGCCCAGGTAGACACCGGTGCCAGGCGTGGCTTCGTCGATCTGCAAGACTATTTCGTGGATGCCTACCTTCGGCATTGGCGTAGCGATCCAACTGCTCTGCTCCGCTGCATTGGACGACAGTATCACCGCACCATCTTCGAGCTTCTCGGTTTGAGCTTTCTCGGACAGATGCTCTGTCCACTCGAATTCAGCCGGCCGATCGGTCTCGAAGTCGATGGGGCGAGGCTCAGGTTTCGCCGGAAAGTCTCGCGTGCGCACGGCCGCAATGCCGTGGAAGGTGACTTTACCGTCAAGGTAGACGTCTTCAGGCAAGCCATGGAATGGGGCTCGCAGAAGTACGATATCCCCGCGACTCAGTATCACTTCGTCGTCCCGGCATCGCAGTTCGATCGTGCCGCCTTGCCGAATGTTCGTGCGCAAGGCACGCGTTTCGTCAGTTGCTGCCAGGGCGTACGTCTCCGGCTTCGGTTGCCCTGGTCGACGCGTCGTCACGTATGCCGCCCACATGTCGCGACTTTGCGCGTAGTACATGAGGGTCACACCGTCCGAACCCTTGAAGAAATGAATCGCCAGCCGATCATGTCTCGTGAGGCTCAAACGCAAGGCCACGTCTTCGCGCCACGGCATCTGCAACCGCATGACGCCGTCGACAGATGCTGACGGTCCCACCTCGGTGCGCGTCTCATGCAGATGGAATCGCTGCCCCGGCACCTGCGAAAACCACTTTTTCAGATCGTCATGTTGCGGACGTTCGATTCGCGGATCGAAATCGTCGAAACAGACAGCGGAGAAAACGGGGGCTTCGTCGTCCCCATCAAACGCGGCTTGCCACGGAGCAGATTCCTTGGGATTCTCTTCTGGTGGCGCAGCTGGCCGCTTGGCAGATTCGTCGGCTTTGGGGCTTGGCTGATCGTTCTTCGCAGTCGATTCTTTTCCTGATGTGTCATCCTCAGCTTCTGCCTTCGGCTTCGGATGCCCGGCTGGCTTTGACGCCGAGTCCTCGTTGGGTGCGGCTGCGTCTGGCGTCTTCTTGGGATCGTCCTGATTACGAACGGCTGGTTCCTGGCGGCCCAAACGAAGCGGCCAGTCATTGAGAAAACCGGCCGCAAACATGCCGGCCACCAGCGCGCAAATCAACACAACGATGTGACGAGCGCGTGCTGGCCGGTGCAGTTGTCGGATCTGGCTCATGGTTGTGTTGTAGGTGCTCTCCAGGCGTGTGCGATCCCCTCGTGCCGAGAGGCGTCCACAACATGATAGTGGATTCGTGCGACAAAGAAACGCACCGTCACCAGATCCCCTTGAAACTCCTGGTGGCGTCTCAGTATGATTTGCGGACACAATTCTTGCCGATCTACAAGTCCTGATTATGCGAGACGAAGCCGATGCCGAAAGTCACGATCTACCACAATCCCCGTTGTTCCAAGAGCCGCCAGACGCTGGCCTTGTTGCGCGACAACGATGTCGAGCCAACGATTGTCGAGTATCTGAAAACACCACCTGACGAGAAGACGTTGGCTGGCTTGCTCAAGAAACTGGGCATGAAGCCGCAAGAGTTGATCCGCAAGAAGGAGTACCGCGCGTTGGGCCTGCTGGAGACGGATGATCGCGACGAACTTGTCGCCCGCATGGCAGCCAATCCACAGATCATCGAGAGACCGATCGTCGTCTGCGGCAAGAAAGCACGCCTGGGCAGGCCGCCCGAGAGCGTACTTGAGGTGCTGTGATAGACGTGGGGCGGCAGGCATGTAGCTGAAGTCGCAAGACTTCAAAATCCCACCGCGGACGTCCGAATTCTTGCGAATCCGGCTACCTCAGCACTGCAATCCGTGCCTGCTACAGGCCAATGCCTTTCGCCGCATCCTCACTCTGCTCCGTCTGTCCCCGGCAGCCACCAGAAGGAGTTCCAGTAGGCTTGGTCGACGGCGTAGTGGTCGATTGGATCTTCAGGTTTCAGATCCTTTGGCAGGAAGCCGAACCGCTTCATCTCGCGGATGTAGAAGCGGTTCGGGCGGAAACCCGGCATGTCAAACCGTTTGCCCTCGGCCAGTTGTTGGGCTCCCACCCGAACGCCGGCCAGCAAACGCTTGTAGTCCGGATCGTCGGTGCTCTTGAATACGTTCGGTCCGCAAATCCCCAACCCGCCGGCATCCTTCGCGAGCGGTGCCCGCACGACCAGCGACTTCTCGGGACGATCAAGATTGCAGACGGATTGCAGCGACTGGCCCCGGAAATGTCGTATGTGGCCCTTGTCCGCCCTGTGGCAGCTCGTGCACCTGTTGGTCAATACGCTGACATTAAGCGGCGCGTGATAGACACCGCAACCCAGACAAGCGTATGTGCCGGCGTAGTTGGCGCTTGCGTCGATCCACAGCCGAACTACTTTTCGTTCGTGGTCCGACGGCTTGGCATCGTAGTGGCTGCCGTCCATCAGTTTCAACAGGCGGCTGGCCGAGCTGCCAATCGTACGAGCTTCCCGGTTGCCATACGGTTCGTTGCGACCATCGGCCACCAGATTCAAACGACGAATCGTGTAGTAACTCATGGAGAACTGCGATAGGTGATCGCCCGTCAGGTCCACTCGACCGTCGTACCGGTCCGGGCTGTGGCATTCCACGCAGTGTTTGTCCAGAATGGGCTGGACATCGCGGGGAAAGTCAATCGGCGCCGGCACGTCTTCGATGGGTTCGATTCGGTTCGGACGCCGATGCTTGTATGCCATCAAATCCAACGTCGTCGGCTGTACCGTCTGAGTTCGCTGTTCATGACAACCCACGCATCCGCTGGTCTCACCCGGCTGCACGGTTACGAAACTCTGCATCCGCTTCACGGACAAGTCGTTTTCGTCCAGTGCGACGAAGAACAACGATCGCAGTGCAGGCACCTCGAACAAGGCGGAACCGTCCTCTTCGACGGGCACGGTCCCGAGAATGCGCGCCAGTGTGAATGTCCCGCCCATGCTGATCGACTCCATGCCGCCGGAGAAGTGAACCGGCATGGGTAGTTGCTCCAACACCAACAGCTTCTTGATATCACCCCGTTTTATGCCTTCCATATTTCGGCCGTGGTAGATATCGGCTAAGAACAACCGGCCGGTCTTCTCAGCCAAATCGACTCGCGGAGCGATGATTCGTTCGCGGGCCCGACCACGCAACGGTCGCGGTTCGTGGCATTCCATGTGTGCGTCTGACGTCGGCAAGTGATATACGAGCTCTGTTTTCCCTTGGTCATCCATGACGTGAATGCCTCGCTTGTCGGCCACCAGGAAACAAGTCTCCGAAAGCCCGTACGGGTCGCGGAAGTTGGCCGACTTGGTGATACGGCGAGCGGCGTTGGGATCGTCCGGGTCGGTCGCGGAATCGACAATCGTCACGTGGCCCATGTGTTCGGTTCGTCCGTGCCCCGGTGAAAACGAAGCGACGATCTTATCCGAGCCGTCAATCGGCTTCGCATCCAGCATCGCCGTGCCCGAGAACATGTTTCCGTAGAAAGTCATCTGGCCGGTGCCATCCGGATTGACCGTCCACAGATGATGAAAATGAACCTGCGAACGGTCGACGTACTCCCAACGCATGTAGAGCACGCGCCCGTCCGGCAATACCCACGGTGTGTTGTCGTGATCGTTGTTGCTTGAAACGAGACGGATGTTCGACCCATCGGCGTCGCAGCGGTACAGTGTCGCCACACGGCTGAACCAACAGTTAACAAATCGCCGACACCGGCTGGAGCCGAATATGATGCTGCCATCGGGCAAATAAGCTGGCTCGATGTCGTCGTCGGGGCCGTTGGTCAGTTGGGTTAACCCTGTGCCGTCGATGTTGATCTCGTACAAGTGGTACGTTGCCGTGTCGCCCGGGCGGTACGAGAAGAGGATCTTTCGCCCGTCGTAGTGCATCTGAGGATCACGGACGCCTCCCTTTGGATCGTCCAGCAGCTCGGTCAACTTGCCCGTTCGTAAATTCAGCCGGCACAGCCTTCCACCATCGCCGTAGCCTCGTAACGACTCGCCATCCGGATATATGCCAAAGCTGCGTTTTGCCGGATCCCCGTAGTCGCAACTGTAATAGCCGAAGTTTACGTACCAGTGATCGCGGCCAGACACCCGGACCGCGAAGACGATTTCGTCGACACTGCTCATTTCACCGTCGAGCATGCCTTCGAGCAGCGGGCCCGGCGTGTACGACGCTGCGCCTGCCGCATCAACCACAGCGGCATACGGTGATATAAAAAGACTCGAAAGAGCACTCAGACAGACGGCGAAGAAGTAATAGCTACGCTTGAACGTTGGCATGGAAAGAAACTCCTTTCTTGATGACATAATCCCAAGTCCACGGGACATAAGGCAGGCCGGTGGTGAAAGTCGCGGTGGGAGCATTGGTACATGCCCGAGGCCGTGAATGTCCTTTTCACTTGCTCGATTGTAGCTTTCCGGACTGCAAACTGCAATTTCGCTTGGGTTACGGAAGGCGGATTGTCAGTTCGTTCTCCTCACCGCGTACCAGCGTTATCGTCTGAGTGACCGCCTCGCGATCGGGGCGCGTGATCGTCACTTTGTAGTCGCCCAGCGTTCCGCGAAAACAAGCGACGCCTTCGCTATTCGTCTCTGCACTTGTTTTCGTCCACCACTTTTCTTTGATGAGTTTGTGCAAGGTCTCATAGGCCGGCTTGGGCGACATGTCCTTGCGCAGAAAACCGGCTGGTGCTCGCTGCCACGCGTGCCGGTCCGTGAAATCCCACCACGTGATCGCCTCGACCGACGGGTGCGAGTACAGCATCGTGTAGAAGCGTTCCACCTCGCGGGCCTGGTACAGTTCGCCCTCGGGCGTTGTGTCCCATTCTTGCCCACGATCCGCCCGGCCCCAGCCCCGCTTGCCGGACACGATTGTGGTTTCCGTGAAGTGCAGCGGGACGTCAAAGCGAGCGAATCGTTCGCAAACCTCCCAGATTTTGCGGTTGGTCCAAGTGCCGCCGTGTTGGTGGCTCTGGATTCCGATCACGTCGTACAAAGGCTTGCCTCCGTCATCAACAAGCCCTTCGATCAGTTTGGCGTAGGCTGGATCGACCCGGTAGTCGTTGATCAGAAGCGTCGCCTGCTTGTTGGCCTGGCGAGCGGGCTGAAAACACTTACGCGTGAATTCAACTTGGCCAACTTCCGCCCACGTCGCTGTGAGTTTCGGTGCTCGCTTCTTGAGTTCCGGACGATCGTAATGTGTAGCTTCGTTCACCACATCCCAGATGTCGATCAAGCCGCGAAATCGCGTGACGCAATCGTCGATTCGAGCTAGTTGAAGGTCCATGAGTTCATGTGAGTCATCGGGTAGCCACCGCGCCTCGGCATAGTTCCACGCCAACGGGTGACCTTTGCAGGTGATACCTTGCTCTTTGCACCAGCGAGCGACCGCTTCGGTTTTGTTGTGAATCGGCTCGTCTTTCTTCGGTTCATACGTCCACCAGTAGAACGGTAACGTCGCGAAATTGAAAACGTCGGCAAATCGGCGACGGTACTCGGCCTCGCTCTTCTCATCTCCCGCACGGCCCCACATGAACATGTTGCAGCCGAACATGAATGCGTGTCGCGTCTGCTCCACCTCGATCTTCGCGCCGCTGACCGTTTTGCCGGCAGCATCGACGACGGTGAGGGTCGCATCTGCTTTTCGATGCTTTTCGATCCGGTCGTTTGCCTGCTCTAGCAATTGCTCATCACTCAATGGCTGCTCGTCAGCAGCGATGGCGTTGCCCCCGAAGGCAATCAGGGCGGCGGAAGTTAGCAGAGTGAAAGAAGTGAGACGAAGTGACATGGTGAATCTCCTAGCAGGCCTCGGGAGGCGGGTTGGGCATGGTGCGGCGGGCAGGCGTCGTAGGGGTGACATCGTGCCGCCGAGGGTAGTGTGACGATTTGCGTGAAGATTATAACATGTAGCACAAGCGACTGGATACCAAACCAATTTGCGCCGCAGAAATGGAGACCAGATGGTGAGTGAAGACAAACTACGAGTGCAAGTCAGCGAAGCGTTCAAGAATCGGGCGATCCTTTACTATTTGATCTACGACGAGCTTCGTCAGGAACTCGGGGCCGAGCGTGCGGAAGAGATTATGAAACGCGCCATCTACCGCCGCGGTGTGCAGAAATCCGAGAAGTACAAACCGTACGCGCCGGCCGACTTCGAAGGATTGCGAGACGCATTTGTTTCGGGCGTGCCGGACGATGGTCGGCTGTTCGATCCCCAGGTACAACGTTGCGATGCCGACGGGTTAGATATCAATTTGGAGAACTGCCCGCTGAAGGAGGCGTGGGAGGAACTGCAATTGGGCGAAGAGGAACGCGAAACAATGTGCCGCATCGCGGGCGAAATCGACAAAGGTACGTTTGAAGCGGCCGGTTTCGCATTCGATCCCGATACCTGGAAGCCCGGACGAAGCGGTTGTTGCCATCTGCACATTGGTTTGCGGAAGTAGTTCTACACCAGAGAAACGGGTTAGCTTGTCCCTAAGTCCTTGAAGGCGTCGTCGGCAAGTTCGCGATTGCGCACGGTCAGAGCGACGCCCTAGCCGTCGTGCGTGGCCGTGCTACAATCGAACGTTTCTCTACTAAATACGTCTGTCGGCCGAAAGGACCCTCTCGTCATGGACCCTCAGGAGTTCGAACTCAATGGTCTCGGTAGCAAGGCATTGCATGCAGGCCAGCAGCCTGATCAAGGCACCGGTTCACGGGCGATGCCGATCCATCAAACTACCAGCTACTGTTTCCGCGACACACAGCACGCCGCAGATCTGTTTGCCCTGCAGGAAATGGGGTGGATTTATACGCGGCTCATGAACCCGACGACCGACGTGTTTGAGCAGCGCATGGCTGCGTTGGACGGCGGTATCGGGGCCCTAGGGCTTTCCAGCGGTCAACAAGCGATCACCGTCTCTCTACTGAACCTGGCTAATTCGGGTCAACACATCGTCAGTGCCGAAGCGTTGTACGGCGGTACGATTACGTTGTTCGGGCAGACGTTCAGACGATTGGGCATCGACGTTACGTTCGTCGACGCGACCAAGCCGGACAATATCGCCCAAGCGATTCGACCTGAGACACGCGCCGTGTACATCGAGTCGCTGGCCAACCCAAAGAACGACGTGCTGGACTATGAAGCCATTGCCGACGTGGCTCACGCTAACGGGCTGCCGCTGATCTGCGACAACACGGTCTTGACTCCTATCCTGTTGCGTTTGTTCGATTACGGAATTGATATCAACGTCTACAGCGCGACGAAGTTCATCGGCGGGCACGGCACCAGCATTGGTGGCTGTATCGTGGACAGCGGCAACTTCGATTGGACCAAAGAACCGGACAAGTGGCCGCAATTCACGCAGCCAGACCCGTCCTACCACGGAGCTGTGTTCCACGAGGCAGTCGAACAACTCTGCTACATCATCACTTGCCGCACACATTGGCTTCGTGATCTGGGCGGAACGATGAGCCCGTTCAACGCGTTTCTGTTCCTACAGGGGCTGGAGACGCTTCACCTGCGAATGCCTCGTCATTGCGAGAACGCGCACGCGGTGGCCGAGTTCCTGCAGCAGCACCCGTTGGTCACCTGGGTGAACTACCCTGGGCTGCCGACTCATCCGGGCCACGAACTGACAAAGAAATACTTGACCAAAGGGGCCGGTGCCATCCTGGGTTTCGGGATCAAGGGAGGTCGTGAGGCCGGCCGAAGATTTATCGAGTCCGTGAAGATGGCCTCGCACTTGGCGAACATCGGCGATGCTAAGACCCTAGTAATCCACCCGGCATCCACCACACATAGCCAACAGACTCAAGAGGAACTGGCAGCAGCCGGCATCACCGAGGATTATGTCCGAATGAGCGTGGGCTTGGAGGATATCGACGACATACGATCCGATATCGACCAAGCTCTTCACGCATCGCAACAGTAAGATTGCACACAAATTAACTCCCTCGTTTAGCCCTGAGCCGGAGGCGACGGTCGTGTTTTATCGAGCCGCCCACAACAGCCGTCGCCTCCGGCTCCGGGTTAAACGCGATCGCGGCCGGAAAGGTTGAGTAGTACGTCTCCACTCGTTTGGTGATAACACAGGGCAGATGGCTGAAGACGACGTTTTCAAAAGCAGTGACAGTGACCGGAGTGCCGACGAATTGGCACACGCTAATCACGTCACCTTCGACGGGCCATTCCATTTGGAGTGTGGCGGCGAATTGCCGTCGGTGACGGTAGCTTACGAGACGTACGGACAGTTGAATGCGGAGCGGGATAACGCCGTACTGATCTGCCACGCCATTTCAGGCGATTCGCATGTAGCCAAGCACGACGAAGTTGATAATCCCGGCTGGTGGGACATTGCGATTGGTCCAGGAAAGGCCATCGACACGAACCGCCATTTCGTGATCTGCCCAAACATCCTGGGCGGCTGTCGCGGAACGACTGGTCCCAATAGCTACAATCCGAAGACCGGTCAGGCCTACGGCCCCGATTTCCCCCTGATTACGATTGGGGACATCGTCAATGTGCAAAAGGACTTGGTCGATCATTTGGGCATCGACAAGCTACTTGCCGTCGTTGGTGGTTCGCTTGGCGGCCAAATGGCACTTACGTGGGCGACGCGATATCCGGATATGATGGCCGGCACGGTGGCCATCGCCACCAGTCCGCGTTTGACAAGTCAGGCGTTGGCTTTCGACGTAGTCGGCCGAAACGCGATCCTGTCGGATGCGCGGTACAACGGAGGCCGCTACTACGAAGATGGCCCTGGCCCGTTGGTCGGATTGGCTATCGCACGGATGCTGGGGCATATCACGTACTTATCGGTTGAGTCGATGAGACAGAAGTTTGGCGACGATCGCCTTTCTCCTCGCGATGTCGGCACCCAGTTCGAGACCAAGTTCTCGGTCGGCTCCTATCTGGCTTACCAGGGCGACCGGTTTGGTGAACGTTTCGATGCCAACAGCTACGTTACGCTGTCGATGGCAATGGACCTGTTTGACCTGGGAGCCACTCACGAGAAACGGGTCGAGGCGTTTGGCGTTTCCGAATGTCGTTGGCTTGTCCTGAGTTACACTAGCGATTGGCTGTTCCCGCCTTTTCAGTCTCAACAGATCGTCGACGGTCTTCTGGTCGGCAACAAACCAGTCAGTTACTGCAATGTCGAGAGTTCGTGTGGCCATGACGCGTTCTTGTTACCGGACGACTTGGACAGCTACGGCAAGATGATCTCCGGTTTTCTTGACAACTTGAACGGCGGGGCGAGCACGGTTAATACGGCTGATCAACCGCCGGTCGCTGGCCACAAGCCAACTAGCATATTCCACGATCCGGCGCGGCTAGACTACGATTCTATCGCCGAGTTGATTCCCTCGGGGGCGAGCGTATTGGACTTGGGGTGTGGTACCGGAGGGTTGTTGTCGCTTTTGAAAAAGCGGGGCCACGAGCGAATCGTTGGGATCGAATTGGACGAACAATCTGTAGTGAACTGCGTCGAGCGTGGGCTCGATGTACTTCAGGCCGACTTGAATAGAGACCTGTCCGCATTCTCCGACGGACAGTTTGATTTCGTTGTACTGTCCCAGACGCTACAGGCCGTCATTGACGTGCGCCGCGCAGTGAACGAGATGTTGCGCGTCGGTCGGCGGGGCATCGTCAGCTTCCCGAATCTCGGCTACCACAAGCTACGACGACAATTAGCCGACGAGGGCCGTGCGCCGTTGGTGGCGGTAGGCGGCGGGACTCGATGGTACGACACGCACAACGTCCGCTTCTTTACGATTTCCGATTTTGACGAGTTCTGCCAAGACGAAGGCATCCAAATCCACGAACACGTGTCATTGGATACCGAAGCTGGCCGCCGTGTGGACGACGATCCCAATCTGAATGCCGACATGGCAATCGTTGTGCTAAGCAGGTGAGCGAGTCAAGATTCGTATTGGTGTGGCTATCGATATTTGTCAGGTAGATTGAGGGCTGGGTGGCCGGGGTTGGAGGGCGCCAGCCCGAAACCCCGGGGCTTCCCTCGCTGTCGCTCAGTCCAGCCCCGGCCACCCACACCTGACATTGATCGACAAACGCACCCGTAGCTGGTGATCTTCGTGTTGAGCATGTGAATACGCTAGGGCGCCGGCTCGGGCGTGACGCGAGTTGCTCTACCCTTGTCGTCATACAGAGCCAATTCCGGCGAGCCATCTTCTGAAACTCGCAGTACCGCTCGGTTTCGTCCACGATCGTCACGGAGAATGATATTGGCATTTTCGCTCAATGTTACGACGGGTCGCCCACCCTCGTGAGTTGACATGCCAACGCGGTTCTTCCCGTCTCCATCGCGCAGGAGCAATGCAACGCGGCCGTCGGGAAACACACTGAGCAGGAATGCATCTGACTGCGTATCGGAGTTGGCCGAGAATCTGACAACGTCGCTGCTATCAACGCCAATTCTGGCGCGAGTTCTTCCGTCGTTGCCGCGCAACACAAACTCCTTCGCCTCGATGCGGTCGAAGACACCTATATTTGGTTCTTGTTCCATCGAATCCGGGCCCGCCGACTCCTTTGCAGGCACAGCGGCGGTCGAGTCCTTTACTGGTTCTTTCAGCCATGGGTACTGAAATGCCAGAGGGTCAATCTTATCCTTGACCTTGGACAGGAAGGCACCGTGATGCATCGTCGTCCAGTATGCGTAGAACTCTGCACGTAGCTCCGGATCTGTGATCTTGAAATCGGCTTTCTCTTCGCGTTCAGTCAACCAGCAGTGCATCGCGTCAAACGCCTCCAAGCCCGCCTGCTGCCAAAGCGCGCGACCGCCTCCGTACCGATAGTACAGATGACGCTGGAACTTGAAGCCGGACAGCCAGAATGTCGCGAAGGAAGTGACATGTTCGTCGAGCTTCTTCTCCGCCGCTCGCCGCTCTTCTTCAAGCTGACGTCGATCCACGTCGCCCAGGGACGAATCGTCCAATTGCTTGGCAATACGATCGACTTCTCGCATTGACACGGCGAAAGCACCAACGCCGTTGTCGGGATTTTCACGATACCGCTCCTCCAACGTTCTGCGAAAGTAAATCACGGCTAACCGAAACTCGTCCTTGGTCGGGTCGATTTCGTTTCGATGTGCTTCACGGTAATTCAACATGACCGGCACGGTGAACAATCGGTGGAGTTGATCTCTTACGCCGGCAGCGTCGGTTGCATTGATTTGGTCTCGGTAGACGGGCTGCCCCAGCACTTCGCCGATTTGCTCACGCTTTCGCGGGTCCCCCGAAGCGAAAATCGACGTTGCGGCGATTAGAAGCGTAGAAGTAAACGCGTACTTCATGGCCGAATCCTCTTGCTACATACAGGTGGTTGCTGGACGTGGACGCGAGGCTTTGCCCATGGAAACGGACTTGGTAAGTTGAATTGCCATGCAGTTTATCCATAATGGACGCGTCCGAGAAGTGACACAGCTTCGTACAACGTGTCCCTCTGTTGATTTGAAAGGAGATTGTGCCATGCAACGAGCATTCCTTCGAAGGCTTCTTAATTCAGTTCTGTTGATTAGCGCGTGTCTCGTGTGCCTACCAATGGTGGCCGATGGAGCTGACCAATGCCGCAAGCTTTCGATAGCGGAATATCGAGACAAGATGGCGGCGGCCTGGGTTGGGCAGATGGTCGGGGTCGGTTGGGGCGGCCCGACGGAATTCAAATACAAAGGCGTGATCATCCCCGAGGACAAGATGCCTCAATGGAAGCCTGGATTGGTGAATCAGTTCAACCAGGACGACATCTACGTGGAAATGACTTTTGTCCGGTCGATGGAACTGTACGGACTGGATTGCCCGATTCGCCAAGCCGGAATCGACTTTGCCAACAGCGGATACAATCTCTGGCACGCCAACCGCGCCGGACGAGACAATTTGCGTAGTGGCATCGCCCCGCCCGATTCAGGGCATCCGCAGTTCAACAAGCACGCTGACGACATTGACTATCAAATCGAAGCTGATTTCTCGGGCATTATCGCACCGGGCATGCCCAATCTGGCGATCGAACTGGGCGAGACTTTCGGCCGGCTGATGAACTACGGCGACGGTTTGTACGGCGGCGTGTTCGTTGGTGGAATGTACGCCGAGGCGTATTTCGAGGACGATCCGGTGAAGATCATTGAAGCCGGGTTGAAATGCATCCCGGCTGACAGCCAATACGCCGAGACGATTCGCGACGTGATGGCATGGTACAAGGCCGATCCGGACGACTGGCAAGCGACCTGGAAGAAGATCAACGACAAGTATCACCTGAACCACGATTACCGATGTTTTTCGTGTAGCGGTCCGGAGGCCGATTTCAATATCGACGCCAAAATCAACGGCGCCTTTATTGTGATGGGCCTGTTGTATGGTAAGGGAGACCTGGATCAGACGATTGTCATCTCGGCACGATGCGGCCAGGATTCAGACTGCAATCCATCTAACGCTGGAGGCATTCTGTATGCAACGATAGGGCTGTCGGGCTTGCCGGACCGCTTCACCTCCGAGCTAGATCGCGAAGCTGTTTTCTCTCATACGGCGTACAGCTTCAGTAAGTTGATCGACGTGTGCGAGCAACTTACGCGCAAGGCCGTAGTCGACTGCGGTGGTCGCATCGAAAAGGAGGCGGATGGAAGCGAGGTACTGGTCATTCCGGTTCAGGAACCTAAACCGAAGAAGCTCGAACAGTGTTGGGAACCGGGCCCGATTGCGGAAAGCCGCTTCACCGAAGAAGAGATGGAGAAGATTGTGGCCTACTCCGTGGCGAAGCAACTGCAGAAGGACTGCGAGAAGGTCTTGCCGGGATGGACACTGTCTCGCTGCGGGCCGGATATGGAGCCGGGGTTGCGATCGGAATACGTTGGCAAGAAGAACGTCTTCATGACGCATCCGTTGAATCGCAATACGGGCTGTTCCTTGAAAAAGACGATTGAGGTTCCGGCAGGAAAGAAAACCGTACTCCGAATTGTCGCGGCTCATGACACACGGGGCGATTGGACGCTTGTGGTCAAAGCCAATGGTAAGCAACTCTCCAAGAACAAGATCGGGCCGGAGACGGCCGAGGAGGGCTGGGCCGAGCTGAAAATCGACCTTTCCGAAATGGCAGGCAAGTCGGCCGAGCTGGAGCTGGTGAACCAAGCCGACGATTGGAAGTTTGAGGCGGCGTACTGGTCGGAGATTGCCGTGGAGAGCCGGTAAATGTTCCAGACCGGCACGCTGTGGGACAGCCTGACGCGAGCAACGGCGAAGGCGCTGGAGTCCGGTGCGCTTCGCTCGATCCCAACGGAATACGAATTCGTCGAAGACGCGGGCGTACGGTTTCTGGTGCGCGTCGTGACCAATTTGGCCCGGAAGCGCCACGCCAGGGTCGAATCAGGCGGTGGCGGCAAGCAGCCAAACCCGTTTCTGCCCTACGATCCCGAGATGTACATAGCAGACGCGTCCGAGACACACGTATGCCTTCTAAACAAGTTCAACGTCGTTGACCATCACCTGTTGATAGTCACGCGGGACTTCGAACACCAGCAATCGCCATTGAATCGCGCCGATTTCGAGGCATTGTGGAGGTGCATGGAGGAATACGATTCGCTGGGGTTCTACAACGGCGGGACGATCTCGGGGGCCAGCCAGCCGCACAAACACCTGCAGTTGGTGCCTCTTCCGATGGCACCCGAGGGGCCGCCGATCCCCATCGAGCCGCTGCTTGCAGCTGCCAGTTCGAAAGACGGCATTGGCCAAGCCGCCGGCTTGCCGTTTCCTCATGTCTTCGCTCGAATCGCCCCTGGGTTGGCTGGTTCACCGACAGACGCGGCGGAACTGACGCTCTCGCTGTATTGCGAGATGATGAAAGCCATGGGGCTACATCCCGACGTAGCGCAAGCTGATCGCATCGCCCTCAACTACAACCTGCTAGTCACTCGACAATGGATGCTGCTCGTCCCTCGCAGCCGTGAACGTTTCGAGTCGATCTCACTGAACGCGCTCGCGTTTGCCGGCGCCCTGCTGGTTCGAGAGGAATCCGAAATGGACGCCCTGAAGAAGCACGGCCCAATGAAGGCACTGGAATACGTGGCGAAAGCCTGACCTGCCTGTATCTGCAGCACGACGCCAAGCCGCCCGACGTCACCTATCACCACGCACGGCCGAGCGTGTGATGGAGCGAG
>CAZUAH010000222.1:0-21606 GCA_964617665.1 uncultured Pirellulaceae bacterium | reverse complement strand
TGGAACCGGAAACGGAGAAACACGCGGTCGCCGCGTTTGCGATCATTTTCGTCCAAGTCCACGCCGACCGATCCGTTGTCGCGCAGTCGCAAAAAGTCTCGTCCGCCTATCTTGACGACTTTCGAGCCGCCGCGAGGCTCTGCTGCTGGCACAACGAAATCCCGGTCGAAAGCGGCCTCGTCAGCCGGGTCCATCCACATGATGGGCGAGCAGACCGGCTCCGCACCGCCGTTCAGTTTGGACCGTCCAAATTCTCCGGCGAATCGGTCGTGGAGCCAGCGGTGATGTTCCGGTTTCAACTCCGGGCCGGCGTACAGAACCGCGAAGCGAATGTCGCCGGTCAGTCCCCGCACCATGCTGGCAGGCAGGCTCTTGGCGCCGACGTGAGGTGCTACACCCTTCAGTGACCGAGGCACGGGCGCCTCGAATCGCACGGTTTCCGTCTGGCCGTCGACGTAAAACACGGCCTCTCCCGTCCTGTTATTGGCAGTCAGACCGATGTAGTGCCATCCGCCTTGAGGCGTTAGTGGCAGCGAGGGGCCGAAGACATGCGGCTGGGTAAGCATACATACGGCCGGCCGGCGGCGTCTCTCACCTTGCTCGTCCCCAATCGCCCTAGACTCGATCATGATATTAAAGCCGCCGTTGTTGCCGCGTGTGTCCAGGATCATTCCAGTACCACGATCCCGCACCCAAGTACCGAACGAGAATCCATCCTTCCCTGGGTCGACGGCATTTCGCATGGCCACGTGCTGGCCACCGTCGAATGCCCATGTGTCGCCTTCGCGCTCTGGGCGGGCCGGTCGAGGCACGTCATTGAAGCGAGGGAAGAGGTAGTAACGATCAGGTTCTGGAAATGGCGAAACCAGCGCGACGTAGATCGACCGCGAGTCCGGCTCGCTACTGGTGTAGCTGATGGCCAGCGTGTCGTCGCGTCGCCACATCTGCGGATAGCAGACCCGGGGTTGATGGGCGGAGATATTGTTTCCGGCTACAAAGTCAAGTCCGCCACCGCGAGTGAAGAACAAAGCCAAGTTAGTGCGCGCGGCTCCCCAGGAGCAAAGGGCACCAGGGGCGTCGTTGTGCACCATAACGAGACGGCGGCCTTTGAAGTCGTCATTCGGCTCGGCCGGCTCCCACACGCCACGACCATCCAACGGCGCCACATGCATGCGCGAGCAGACGCTCTCCATGGGCACATGCCGGTGCGGCGTCCACGTCTCGCCCTGATCGCGGCTGATCGACCACAACAGAAACTGGCCCGATGAAGGTTTGGGATGCCCCAAGGCCACATTCGTGTTGTTGCGTGCAAACATCATCACGGATCCGTCCGGCCGCTCCCACACGGTGGGCTCCCACTGGATCCAACGGAAACCGGGAGTCTGGCAAGTCGATGATAGATGCCATGTGTCGCCCAAATCGTCGGTGTAGATGACTGCACTGTGCTTCTCTGCGGCCCACCATCCCGATACGGACTCGGGTGCGTCCTCGGCCCTCTCTCGGCCTCCATAGAGCGTAACGGGAGCCAGCACGCGGCCCGTGCGCAGGCGATAGAGGTTCTGCGTCGAGGCCATGTAGTACTGTTTGCCGTCCATAGTCGGCCAAGTTTGTCCATCCCACTCAAGACGCCGGTTTACCCACTTGCTGTCGGCCCCGTTCAGTCGCGAAAAGTACAAACCCCGCAGGTCTTTGCTGCGAGTGCCGTCCACTGCCCTGAAGTCGTGGACGCTGCCGCCGTGATTCCACAGCACCCACAACTCGCCATCCACAACGCCCAGGTTTGGCTGCCATTGATGGCCCTTGCCTTCAGGGTACCGAATGGGATTCTCGCAATACTTGTCATTGGAAAACAGCCGCTCGATGGGCGTCCACGATCGACCATCGCGACTGGTACTGAAGCCCATTCGCTGACCGGGCGAGTGCTCGCCCACTGGTACATGGCTTCCCCACAGACAGAACCAGCGGTCTTGATACCATGCGATGGTCGAGCAGTGGTTGTACTTGTGCGTGTGAGTTCGCGCGTCGATCACAGCATGCCGTGTGATAGTCGGCTGGTAGACTTCGTAGGATCGCCAGCCGTCGTCTGCAAAAGTCAACGGCAAACCGGCAGAGAGCATCGCGAGGCAGCAAAGCAGCGCGAAAGCTACGGTGCGGATCATTTGCCTTCTCCTTGATGTTCGGCGTGCTTCTCAGATGTCAGTCGCCAACACGGCCTCGATTTCAGTCCTCAGTCTTCCGCGATGAACAACTGCGCGAACTCGCGATCAAACGCGCTGGAGTAAGAATAGGTGAGTCGGTCGGTTCGCGGCGGTGACTCACTGATGGATTGAGGCGTCTCGAAGGAAATGATCGGGCGTCCGTGGCGGACGGCTCGAACTCGAACGGGACCGGGTTGGCTGGGGATGGAATGGACTCGCAGGCCCTTTTCAACCGTGCCGAACGAATGGTCGTTGACATAGCATTCCGCCGGCTTGGTCAGCAGGGTCACAAGTTCGATCCGGTCTTCCTCGGCGAGGCTTTGGTTCGCGCTCTTGATCTTGAGATGAACGGCATACCTCGGCTTTGCATCGTGGCGATACTTCTTGAAGAACACGATCGCTTCGTCGCGTACCACCTCTGTTTCGCCTGACTGCCACTGTCGCTTGAAATGTTTGAGCAGCAGGGCAGGACCGAAGTTGTGGTTGATCTCGGGCGCGAGGTGGTGGCCCTCTGGGGCATCATTCCACGTGACGTAATTGACAATGGGCACATCGTTGTCGATGGCGCGCTGCAGAAGCCGAATCTGCGTCTGCGCCAGGTTGGTAACGCGGTAGTGCCGCTCGATTCCATCGAGCCCCGCTTTGACTGCTTGATCGGTTGAGAGAATCGAGTGGTTAGTATCTCCCTTGCGATAGACCTTCGAGGTGTAGTAGTCCGGGTAAACCGTCTGGGTATAGACACACCCTTCTTCCCGACATCGCCTGGCCAGGTAGCCCCAAAACTCGAAGTTTTCGTCACTTGCAGTCCAGCCCCAGACCGCTGGAAAAGTCTTCACAATACTGTCGATATAGGGCGGATCGATTTGCGGGCGGCGAACCTGATAGATGTATTCGATCGGCGTTCCGATCACGTTGGACAGGCGGCGGTAGGCCTGGCCGACGTTGCGGATCTGATCCGGCGTGTTCGCCCGCCCATTGACGCCATCGGCCAGCGCATCACCCACCCAGAGATAGAAGAGCAGCGACCCCGATTCAGACTTTAACCAAGCGGGGGAATCTCTCGTCGCTTCCACCAACGAGCGAATCGGCGGGCTCCACAACGCGATTCGTTCGGCTTCCGTGGACGACCGGTGCGTCCGCGGGTGAGAAAGACAGAGGCTGATCTTGAATCCGTGATAGCTTGTGTCGCTCTGCCTGATGAACTCACGAACGATCTGGTTGTAGGTCTTCTCTAGAGCTCGGGTGTTGTCCCCAAGCGGATAATAGAACTGAAAGCCGTCGACTCCAAGTTGCCGGGCAGCCCGTATTTCAAAATCGACTGCCTTCGTCAGATCGGCTTCTTTCAGATACAAAGAAGCCATTGGCACCGTCTGGTGGAGCCCTCCCAACGCCGCGGTGCTGCCAGTAGGATCCGCCAGTTCGGGATCGATCCAGCGAACCAACGGCCGATCGGTCCGCGGCACCATGTCGGTCATATAGTGTGCGAGGACGAGTTTCTCGGCATTGGCCGCACTGGGTGACACAAGCAGGAGCAATAGAGCAATGAACCTGAATAGTCGGCTCATTGTTCGTCTGTGACGAACACACGCTACCGGATCGCCTGAAAGGTACGACATCTGTCACACTAAGTTGGAGCCGGTTCGTAGCCCACGAGTTGCCGAAGTTCCTTGATATGCTGCCGCCCCACTTCGCGAGGTGTCACGTTGTGTTTCTTGCACAACGCTGCAGCATACCCGGTGGCAATTCCCATCTGGCCGCAAGTCTTCATCACGCGCGGTCCACACAATCCGATGTGGGAACAACTGAAACAGCGGCCTGCCATCATCAGGTTATTGATGCTTCGGGAATACAAACTTCGGAAGGGAATGTAGTAGAGGCCGCCGGTCTTGTGAAACAATGCCGTGGAAAGAAAGTCCGATGGATCGCCTTTCAACGCCCGCTGGTAGTGGGAATCGACATCGCGTTTCTCCTCCACCACCGCGTCGGGGAACTGGCGCCGCTCGATCATGTCACGCATCGTGTAGATGTAGTCGCCCATGAGCCGGCGGGATTCCCGTTTGCCAGCCACGTACGCCACCCATCTGAGAGCGACATTGGCGTTTTTCGGATCTTTCTTCGCATTTGCGAACGAGCCGTAGATGGCTCGCAGCACGTGGTCGCGGATCCGTTCGGCATCGTCGATCTGGTTCAGCTCATTGGCGGAATACTCCCAGTACCACTCGCCGTTGATTGCGCTATGCTTCTTTGCCACGGGCATTGCCCAGGGTACCTCGGGGAATTCCGAAGCTTCGTTTGTCCGTTGGGAGTTCCAGAGCACACTGCTGCCCATCACACGGTAGTCCGGCGTGTGCGGACTCCAAAGATCGCCGTGCTTCTCCCATACTTCGCCGAATTCGGTGTGCGTCTCACGTCCGTAACGATGGTCCGCGCCGGCCCAGTACCCCAGCCATCCGTCACCTGTCGCGTCGATAAAGACCGGAGCCCGGAATCGGCGGATGATCCCGGTGGTTACCTCGCGAGCTTCCACGCTGGCGATCCGGTCGCCGACTTTCTCCAGGCCAATTGCGACATGATGAGCGAACAGATCGACGTTGCAGGCAGCCATGGTCGCTTCGCGTTTCGCTTGAGCCTCGATCGCGTCGGCGTGCCCGTTCGGATAGTGAGGCGTATCGATGGTTTCCAGAATCTCGGTTCCCTTGCCGGGAATGCCGATCGTGTGTACGCGGATTTCCTCGCTGGCGTTGCCTCCGAATATGGGACGATCCTGGATCAGAGCGACCTTGAGGCCCTGCGATTCGGCCGCTAGCGCGGCGCCGCACCCGGAAATACCGCCGCCTACAATGACGACGTCGAATTCTTGCTCTTCGATGTCCTTCCCCGCTCGACCGCCAAGGCGGTCCTTCCAGGCGGCCAACTCGACGAGATCATCACTGGGGAGAACGGGCGAGGCTTCTTTGGAAAAGTAGATCGCATCACAGCGGCCATCGAAACCAGTCAGATCCTCCAACTCAATTTCGACATTGCCCGGGGATGCAATTTCGATCGCGCCACCATTTTGCCAATGCCATTTTTCGCCTTGGGCCCCGAAATCCGGCTTCAGTGACGCTCCGTTGATGTGCACCTTGAACCGCCCGGGGGCCTGCCAATCGCCGGGGCACCAGTTCCGTGTCCGTACCCAGACATGCCATGTGCCCGCCTGGGGAATATTGACCGTTGTCCTGGCATTGCCCACGGGCTTGCCCATCCCGTGCGCCAGCAGATAACAGCCGCCCATCTGTTGATAATGTTGGGTGTCCAGCTTCCACCCGCCCAACTCCTCGAAAGATGCGGCCTCGACCAGGACGCCCGAGGTCGAGAGGTTTGCCTTTTCGGCTCCGAATAGGTATCGAAACGGAACAGTCGAGGTCAGACTAGCGCCGCCAACGATCCGGATAAATGTTCGTCTGTCCATATTCACGTTCATGCTCCCGTTTGAAATCGGTTTAGCCACTCTTGAAATCATGGGCTTACGGTTGTGGTTCGTCAAGCGCAGGACCAGTCAAAGCTCATGCTGCAAGCTGGGCAGTCCGACCGCTCAGAAAGCACCAGGATACGTTTGATCCCCAAGCCCAGTACGAAGCAAGCCGCCAAGTAGAGCGGTTGGGCGGTCGACGCAGAGGATGCGGTAGTTAAGATGAGGACTACTTCGAGTCTGCATCATCCTCAAGCTCAGCCCACATGGGAATTGTCGGCCAGTATTGCGGCGTTGATCAACCGGCCCCTTACTGGCCGCAGTGCATATTGTGAAAGGAAGACCATCCATGAGAGTCTTTTGTTTGCCAATTGTCCTGACCGCCGTCATCGTATGCGTTTTGCACGCAACGGCCGACGATGGATTGGACGTTTCTATATCAAATACGTTCAGTATCCCACTCGTCGATCTCTCCAAGGACACAGATCGTCACGTCATCGTCGCTGAGGGAACGGACACGGTTTACCAGGGCCATCCGACGACCGTGCTCCTGCCGGACGCAAGAACCATGTTTGCCGTGTGGACCTACGGGCACGGCGGCGCTTGCGGACCGATGAAGAAGAGCACGGACGGCGGCAAGACGTGGGGGGAGTTGCTGCCGGTGCCCGAAAGCTGGCGCAAAGTGAGCAACTGCCCGGCGATCTACCGACTGATCGACCCGGAGGGTGAAGCGCGTCTTGTGGTGTTTGCCACAGACGCCGGCGGGATAGTCTCGTCCTACTCGGAAGACGACGGGGCAACGTGGACCAAGATGCGGCAGATCGAGGGTCTGAACATGACGCGCAGCGTCATGCCTTGGTGCACGATCATTCCCATCGAAGGTGGCAAAAAACTGCTGGCAGGAACCAACGCTCGGCGGGCGGGCGATCCGGATCGCTGGTCGAATAACGTCGTACAAAGCGTTTCCAACGACGGCGGACTGACGTGGAGCCCGGTTCGCGTGATCTGCGACATGCCGGGCTACAAACCTTGTGAGCCGTGTTTCATTCGATCGCCCGATGGCAAACAGTTGCTTTGTCTGATGCGGGAGAATACGAAGAAAATCAATTCGGTGTCTATCGTCTCCGACGACGAGGGCAAGACGTGGTCGAAGCCGCGAGAGGTTCAAGGAGCACTGAGCGGCGATCGGCATCAAGCGAAGTATGCGCCGGACGGACGGCTTGCGATCGCCTTCCGCGACACGGCGGCAGGGAGTCCGACCAAGGGACACTTCGTCGGCTGGATCGGCACGTATGAGGACGTCGTCCATCAGCGAGAGGGGCAGTATCGGCTGAAACTACTGCACAGCTTCGCGGGCAAGGACTGCGGCTATCCGGGATTGGAGCTTCTTCCGGACGGAACGTTCGTCGCCACGACCTATATCAAATACTGGCCGGACAAGCGAAAGCACTCCGTCGTTTCCACCCGCTTCAAGTTGACGGAACTGGAGAATCGTTAACATGTCCCACCAATCGAGACGAACGTTTGTCAAACGTATCGGCGCAGCAGCGGGCTCTGGACTCCTCTTGGGATCGGCCGCCGCAAACGCTAAGGAATCGGAAGCGGGGCGGGTTCGCTTCGAGCGATCCATTCCGGTCGGCCGCACCCACGACGTAGTGGTCTGCGGAGGCGGGCCATCGGGTTGCGCTGCAGCCTTGGCGGCGAAACGCGAAGGCTTGACGGTGCTGGTGGTCGAAGGCCAGGGACAATTAGGCGGCATGGCCACCTCGGGCATGGTATCTCATTGGTTGGGTGGGCGCAATCAAAAAGGCGAATGGGTGGTGGGCGGACTGTTCCGCTCGATCGCCGAAGAAGCCGCCTCCCGAGGATGTGCCCTGCTGCCAAGACTTGATCCTGCAAAGAAGTACCATCCTTTCGGCTGGTACAACTGGTTCATTCATGGAGTGCCTCTCGATCCTTTCGGCGTTGCCAGGCTTTTGGACGAGAAGATGAACGCCTTTGACGTGGACGTGCTGCTGCTGACGCAAGTGGTAGACGTTCTGACCAACGGGGACCGGATCACGCATGTGGTCACATTCAACAAGAGCGGCCTAACGGCCGTTCCTGCCCGCGCCGTGATCGACGCCACGGGCGACGCCGACGTGGCTGCTCGCAGCGGATGCGAGTATGTGAAGGGACGCACCGAAGACGGTCTCATGACCCCCGCCACGCTGGAGTTTCACGTGAGCCACGTCGATCAGGCGAGACTCACACGCTACATCGAAGAACAGCGTGATCCAAAGCTGCGGAATAAGATCAAGGAGCTTCGACAGCAGGGAATCTGGCCCTTTCCCTATGACATCTTCATATGCACGCAATTGACTGAACTGGATACGTTCTATGTCAACACCATACGGCTGGTCGGCATTGACGGTACGGATGGCCGATCGGTCACGGAAGGAATGATCCGGGGTCGGGAAGAAGTGGAAAACCTCATGGCGATTCTGCGCAAGCATGTCCCCGGCTTCGAAAACGTCCAACTCAAGGCGGTTGCGCCGTTGCTGGGAGTCCGCGAAACGCGTCGCGTTGTTGCCGACTGGATGATGACCGTCCGCGACCTGTCCGAAGGCAAGGAGTTTCCGGATACGATAGGGTTCAGTATGTACGGCTGGGATTTGCCTGACCCAAAGAAACCGAGCAAACAGCCTTTTGCCACCGACGACGCTCGTGAGGGTTATCGTTACACGGTAAGAAAGGGGCTGACCACACCTTTACCGTATCGCGTGATGGTTCCCCAGCCGATCCGCAACCTGATCTGCCCAGGCCGAGCCGTCTGCGTGGAGCGCCAAGTGTTGGGCCCCGTTCGCGTCATGGCCCCCTGCATGGCCATGGGCGAGGCCAGTGGAGTTGCAGCTCGCCAAGTCGTCAGCACCGGCATTCCCTTTGCCCAAGTAGATGTCCAACAACTCCGCCAGCGGCTGCGCCAAGTCGGTGCCATCGTCGACGAGAACGCCCTGCCCAACATCGCGCCTCGTGTGGACCAATAAGTCGACATGTGTCCGGTTGCCACCGGCCTATCCAATGACGATCAAGCGCCTCGACCGGCAAGAACCGGGGCTACACGACTATTTTGTCCGTGGAGCTTGCACCATCAACTGATCCAGTGTCTTGCGAAGCCGTTCTTCCGCATTGGGCTGTAGCTGGACAAGGCGATGATTGGTCTCGGGACCGTTGCGCCATTGATTGGTACCGTTCTCGAAAATGTGGTTGTGGCCGCCGGTGTGAATCTTCCAGAAGTCGGCTTTGCTGCGTACACCAAACAGTACGCCGATTGGGTCCCAACTTGGCCGCGCCTTCCTTTCTCGGAGATACAGCTTGTACACTCGTCGCACGGGGTTGTCGGCCGGCGTCTCGTGCAGCCGAGCGCCCGTCTGGATCTTGTCACCCAGGCCGGTGAAGTAGATCGGACCCGGCCAGTCTCGGGCGGCGATTACGGCGGACGATGGATCCGGCTTGAAGTTGCCGAACACGCCTGGATTCAAGGTCTCTGGATAGCGCCCACCCATACAGACCCAGCGGCTGACCTTCTTTCGCACCAGCGCGGGTCCGTCTAACTGGCTGATTGCGTCGGCCCTGCTGGCCAACAAATCGCGGATGTTGGTCAGGTACCCAACGGTCACGATGACGACCGTGCCGTTATCCTGAGCGGCCAGGACCCGGCGATAGACGTCTACGGCGTCCGGCGCGTCGTCGTTAGATTTCAAGCGGGTCTTATATTGTTCGGCAATTTGTTTGGCGTAGCGCGATCCGCGACGCGCTGTATCGGCCCATTTGGTCTTGGGCGCACCGATCGGAAGATCCGGACCACCATAGTACCGGTTGATTGCCTCGACACAGGGAACCGACCAGCGATACCGCGAACTGACCACCGTAGCCAGGATCTCCGCCTCGCCCCGATCAGCAAGAGCATGCAGAATAGCCAGTGCCCCCGCGTCGTCGCAGTCCGTGTCCATATCCGTGTCGTAGATGATCTTCACCTGCGCAAGAAGCGATGCAGGGAAGCAGAACAGGAAAACGAGAGCAACAGTTAGTCTCATGAATAGTTCCTTCGGATTGAGAAGAGGCACGAGTCACAGATTCCCCAACTGGGAAAACGGAGCATCGTGGTCGGTTTGCCATTATAGCGAGCTGTCGCGCAACGTGTAGAATTCCAATTGCCTCGCCGTGCGGCGCAATGGGCAAAAGTCAGCGGGACAATCCCGGATGTTGGCAGAACTGTAACTGCAGCACGACTCAGTTGATCTATGGTCCTCGCGATTTCCGAAAAAAGCTTGATGCATCTGCGCAGAATATGTATGGTGTGATGGTCATTCGAAACGAAGAGCGGCTCACTGCGGCTCGTTTCTTCTTCGTAACTCACACAGACCTCCCCTGTCGCGAATATTGGCTGTATACCTCTCCCTCCGGTTCACCGTGGCTGCTATGCCGATGCTGCTCCATGCCAGCGTCGCTCTGCGGGCGGGTGAGACGCAGGAGCCTTTTGGGTACGCATTTTTATACCGAGACCTCTCATGAAACTAGAGATCATTGGCCCACCGCTGTCCTCGGAGTCGGGTACTGCTTTCGACCCGCAGGTCGCGACCATTTTTCCCGATCAGTGCATCAAAGAACCCGATACTTATGCCTTGGTGACGGAGGGCACGACTCATCCTGGAAATCGCGAGAATTTTTGCGAGTGGCTGGAGAAGCAACGCAAGGAGCCACTGAGCGATGAGGAGCATTCCCGTATTTGGCGCACGGGTGTCGACTTGATCGTGCTGGCCGATGTGGTACTGATCCGTCCGGACCCGCAACAGATCGACCTGGTCATGCGAGCCGATGAGATTCTCCAGGCAGAGGTGAACAAACTCTGTGTCCGGTTCGAGTTGGCTTCCAACACAAAGGTCCGCGATGCCCTTACGCAACGCGGCGAATTATGGCGGATTGCAGCGCCCGCTGTCACGAACGGCCAAATGAAGACGGCTGTCCAAGCCGCCAAGATGAAGCTGGATGGGCGCACGATCTACTACTACAGCCCGCCCACGGGTACCCGGCTGTTGACCTACAACGAGTTCAAGAACTTGGCCTATTTGGATACGGCCGAGTTGTACCAGCATCTTGTTGAAATCCAGACGTACTGCGATCGTCGTCGGACACGCGGCGGTCTGGAGGTCGATTTCTTTCCGAAGTGCGGCGAAATGCGGACGGCCTTTCGGGAGGCAAGTTTCACGGAAGGCGACGATGACGGGCTGCGGGCGGAGCATCAGCGGTTATGCGAGATCCTCGAGCAACACGTCCACCCCAGCTTGCTATTGGACGACTTCGCCGTACGGGAATGGCTGATTGCCCTCTACACCGCACTTTATCCGCTACGGGATGACACGACGGAAGCCGATCAATGGCTGGCTTTAGCACCGGAATTCCGCAAACACGTCAAATGGCTGCCAGGCGGCAGGCTGAAACAGGGGTACTTGGACTTCGACACGATCTTCGATGGCGACGAAGAAAAGCTGCCGGCGGAATTCCAGTGTCAGGAGAACCGCCGAGCCAAGGCAATCATCGTGAACTTTCTCCGGGATTACGGCGATCTGGAGCACATCAACGTTGGCTGGATCAACGAGTCTTTGTCTCGGGCCGGCCGCCCGGAACGGGGGCGTCGCGACGTTTATGTGGTCGTGATGAAGCGGGCCAGCGAAGAAGAACCACAGATCCGCGTTGTACGGATGCAGAAATGGGACATGAGCTACCGGCTGGATTCTCAGGAGGATCCTATGACACCGGACGCGGCCATGTTTGAAACGGAGGAGTACACGGAATATACCCAGGATCGCTACCTCGGATGCAGACGCTTGGGCATGAATCTATTCGGTCCCATACGGATCGGCAAAATCAGCGAACTGTATAAGGGAAGGCATACGCGGCTTCAAGACATGCCCATTTGGACGCCGTACTTCGAACGAGCTTATGTCCGAGGCATTGCCACCGACACGGTTCCAAAGGACCGTTGGGAACGGCCGGGCTACATGGAGCAGTTCGCCAAATTGCTGGGAGAAGCCGCCGCGCCCAACATCGTCGTCGGTTGTGGTGATGGCAGTTGGGACTTAGTCCCGGACGACAAGCTGATCGTGTTCTTCGACGACGGCGACGAAGTGGTGGTCGAGCGGGATGGAATGCCTGCCGAGTTGATAGTGATGCACCACACAGGATCATTTTGGCATTTCAGCCAGCCGCTATACCGCTTTGCCGAGGCCTACGCCGGGCCGGTCAACCGCCGAAAAGATGACCTACCCGATCCCGCCCTCTTTGCCCAAGTCTATCTGGATTCGATGATCGAGCGCTTCGTTAGCTTGCAGCAGGAGTATCGTGAGGAAGAGCATTCCTTCCACCGCCTGTTCCACCTGCGGCACGTCCGGGACGAAGGCAACTTCGCCAATCGCTGGCAATGCGTATTAAGGCGTCTAAGGGATACCGATCCCCAAGAACTGAAGGACGTCATTGCGGCTCGGTTTAGGTTGTGACAATCGTTTGCGGACGCGAGATTGCCTGCCCGATTCGGCAGGCTTGAAGGTGTGCCTTCCTGTAGCTGGATTCCCAAAAGTAGTACCGATTCGCGTGGAGACGCTGGACGATCAAGGCAAGAGCAGCGCGTTCTCATTTTCCCACATCCGGGAATCGTCGATCGCCAATCCGCTGCATCCATCTGCTCAATTGGCGTCGAAGTTCGTCGACCCTCGGGTTAAGTTCGGGATCGCCGATTCGGTTCCGTGATTCGTACGGGTCTTTCTGTTGATCGAACAGGTATTCCTCGTCTGTGCCAGTGAGAATGTACTTCCATCGATTGGTCCGGGCCATGCGATGTCCCTGGCCGGCAGCGCCGCCGACGCCTACGCATTCGCTGAAGACGGTGGTTCGCACTTCCGCTTGCGGGTCTCTCAGAATCGGAACCAATGTCTTCCCCATCAAGTGCTTTGGAAGTTCCTGCACGCCGGCCAGTTCCAACAGTGTCGGGTAGACGTCCAGGCTGGAAACCAACGCCGAGGTCCGGATGCCGACAGGCACGCCTGGCCCGACTATGAACATGGGGACCCGCACGGACTCCTCGTGCATCGTGATCTTGTTGCCCAGACCGTGGCTGCCGAGGTGATACCCGTTGTCGGAGAGGAAAACGATGACCGTGTTATCGAGAACGCCCAGCGATTGAAGTTTCGCGACCAATTGCCCGATCTGATGGTCAAGGTGACTGATGACGGCGTAATACGCTCGAATGAACTCGCGCATTGTCTCCGCGTCACGTGGCGGGCCGGCTGAGAGGTTCCGGTGATTCCTCCGGTAGTCCGAATCCCGGTAGAAGTGCTGCCCCGGTACGCCTTGGTTGTTCAGGCTGATTTGCTTGGGGCCACTGCGATAATTCTCAGGCAGCTCAAGTTTCCCCTCGGCGTACAGGTCCAGCCATCTTTGCTCGGGTAGAAGTGGAACATGGGGCTGCCGCGGCGCGAGCCAGAGAAAGAACGGTTTCGCGCCCGTTGCATGGGCGTCGAGATACGCAGCGGCCTTCTCGAAAGTTGGCTTGTCGTCGTAGGCACCTCGCTCGTCGCCCACTCCAAAACCATAGTCGGTCGGTGGTCCAAGATGAGACTTCCCGAAGAAACCAGTGTGGTATCCCGCTTGGTTCAGTTGATGGGCCAGCGTCTGCTCGGCCCGCGCCTCGCCGGTTTGATAGGTACGGAACTGCTTGTGGCTCAAGGCGATCACGCCGTGCTGTTGCGGGAAGACGCCGCTCATCATCGAAGCGCGGCTGGCCGCACAGATCGGACTGGCCACGTAGGCGTTGTCGAAGATCAACCCTCGTTTGGCCAGGGCGTCCAAATGCGGAGTCTTCATTTGCGGATCGTTGTAGCCAATCGCCCGAAACGTTTGGTCGTCGGTGAAAATCACCAACAAGTTCGGTTTCGTCGCAGCCACTGCAGCGGACGAAGACGCCATGACGACAAAAATAAAAACGAGAAGCGGATGTTTCATTTACCATCGTCCTCGGATCGGGAAGTCCAATCGCACCAACGGGCCACGGGGCTACGGAGGCGCACCGGGGCTCCAAATGGTGGCTGCGATGTAGCGTTCCGCTTGGGAATCGTCGTTGAAGTAGTAGACGGTGAGCAGATTGCCGTCGGCCCGCTGTACGGTACGGGGATAGCCCAGGTCCCAACTCCGGCCGTCATCTCGCAGGATGAACTCCGGCCCCCAGGTTTGCCCGTCGTCGGACGAGATTCGCGCGCGAATCCCGTAGGGTTCATGCCTCCAACCGTAGACCATCGCGATTCGGCCGTCCTTCAGCCGTGTTAAACTTGCGGGATTACCTCCATTGTTGATCTTCGGCTTGTCAAGCATGTACCAGGATCGGCCGTCATCGGGCGACACAAAGGCTTCCAGCCACCAGCGTTTTTCACCCTCGAACACACCGCCACGACGAATCATGCTCAGGTACGAGCTTCCTTCAAGTCCCACGGAAGCGGGCATGATCGCATAGCCATAGCCGGCTGGTGGCTGTTCGCCAATCCACCCAACCGGTTCCCAAGTCCTGCCGCCGTCTGTTGTTCGGATGCACAGCGGTTGGCCCTCGTTGCCGCCTTCTTTTTCCGCCGCCACGAAGGCAGTCAATCGGTGTTTTCCTTCAACGATATAGTCGGTCCGGGCCAGCAAGCCGGGCCGCCCGAACGTTGGCAGTTGGAAAGGACCTTCCCAGACTCGACACCGGTCACGCGAGTAGTAGAAGCGGTCGTATCTGAATCGTGCGGCGAAATCAGGATTGGTAAAATCGATAGATCCCTCGAACAACGTCGCCTTCCGTTCCGTGTCATCGTCCTTGATGTAGGAGGGTGTCTCAATAGCCCAAGTCAAACCGCCATCGAGGCTTCGTGCCTGCCGAGGTACAGACGCCCGGTCCGGATCGATCGTGTGTCCGCTTTTATCTTTGTGGTATCCAAGGGTGAAGCCGACGACGACCTCGTTCTCCCAACTCCAAATCCCGTTATTGGCGGGCCATCCAGCGAAGCGACCGGGTTCGTTGTAGACATCGAGATGCTTGACAATGGTGGGTTCGTCTTGACCAGCAGCGGTGATCGCTACAGCAAGAACAAGGCCAACGCTGAGTGAAGGAACCATACGCGCGCTGCCTTTCTGATTGTGATAGTGACAACGCGAACGAGCATATCACTCGGCGTGCCAAGCAGCAACCTGCTTCATTGTCGATAGGGATGGTGCCTCGTCCTTACGGACTTTCCGTCGACGTCGTGAAAAAACAGCTCACTTGCTGATCGCATTTTTCGATGGAATGAACTCCAACTCAGCCAGCCAAGTCAATGACTTCTCCTGCCATGCATCCCACATTGGGCCTCTGTAGCCGTTCAGCCCGTGACCGCCGGACGGCAATTCGACGTATTGCGATGGGACTTTTGCGGCCTGGAGGGCATCGTAGAACGCTTTGCTGTTCTCGGGCGGCACGGGCTTGTCGTCGAGAGCATGGGCTAAGAATGTCGGCGATGTCTGCGCCGTCACTTGCTTTTCGTTCGAGAATAGTTCAACCAACTCTGGCGACGCTGATCTGCCCAAAAGATTGTTCTTGGAGCCCTGGTGCGTCTTTTCGTCCATCGTGATCACGGGATAAACAAGGATCACGAAATCCGGCCGACAGCCCACACGATCAACGGCGTCGGCAGCGTTTGGATCGCCATCAGCGAAGTGAGTACCCGCCGTGGACGCCAAATGCCCCCCGGCCGAGAAACCCATGATGCCGATGCGCGACGATTCGATGTTCCACTGCTTTGCCTTCGCGCGAACCGTGCGGATAGCGAGTTGCGCGTCTAACAACGGCACAAAAGGTCGACCTTTGGGAAGGCGGTATTCCAGCACCACGCCGGTGATGCCGTGAGCGTTTAGCCACTTGGCGATGCCGTGGCCCTCCGCACCGGTCACCAGACCGCCGTATCCGCCACCGGGGCATATCACGATTGCCGCTCCGTTGCCCTTGGTTGGGCGATGCACTGTAATCCACGCCTCGGCCTCTTCAGACTTTCCGTCACCGACGGGAGCACGGCCGTTCCAAAGCGGGATCCGCTGGGGATCGGCGGAATCGCCTTCGGATTTCAGGTCAGCGGCAAGAGAGGTCGCCGTCAGAACCAGCGTTCCCAATAACAGCACGCCTCCCGAAAGCTTGCGAACCACTTGACAACATAGTCTTGTCATGACGTAGAACTCCCAAACCCCGAGGCAGCATCGGCCATTGTAAGACGAAAGCGTACTACTCAATAGCCATAGCTGTATCAGTTTCAACGGCTTTCAACCGCGACGGTATCTCTGAATTGCTGGCGCCGCTCATTGTTGGCCTCGGAATGAGCCGCGCACTTTTTGCGAAGCGTCACGAGGATTTCGCTCTCGGCGTGTGACTTGATCAGATTGTTCGTCTCTCGCGGATCGGCTTCCAGGTCAAACAGCATCTCGAATTCGGGTGTCCGGTTCGTGAAATCAACATGGGATTCATCATATTTCGACTCGCCGCCGTACATTCGGATGTACTTCCATTTGCCGAGGCGAATTCCTTCCTGGAACGGCGTGTCCCGGCCAGTGTAGAGGCTTTCCAGAAACAACTCCTTTCGCCACGGCACTTCCTTTCCTTCCAACAGCGGCCGCAGGCTCTCGCCCTGCATGAATTCGGGAGCTGCGACGTCAGCGTAGTCCAGAATGGTTCGGGTGATGTCCAAGCTGGAAACGAGTTCGTCGATCTGTTGGTCCCTTCGATCCGTGGGCAATTGGGGATCGAAAATGAAGCAGGGTATCTTCGACGCCAAGTCATACAACAGAGCCTTGCCGCCCATGCCATATTCGCCCATCAGCAGGCCGTGGTCGCTGCCGTACAGGATCACGGTATTTTTGGCCAAGTCACGGCTCTCGAGATCTTTGAGCAATCCACCGATGATGTGATCGAGTCCTGTGATTGTCTGGTAGTAGCGGACGTGATGCTCCAGGCACGTGGGACGTGTGTACGAATACTGGTACGTCTGTGTACGCCGGCCCTTGTCCTGGTCCATAATGAACTCGGGAATGAACCGGTAAGGATCGGTGCCCGTTTCGTTGGGAATCTGGATATCCACGTTTCGGTACAACGTGTCGTAGAACCTCGTGCCTTGGAGCTTCGGATTCTCGTTCGCCGGGCGAGTCATGCGATTCCAGTGCGGGTAATCGGGATACATGCTGGTGGTTTGCGAGCCGTGGGGCACATTGAAGCTGACCGACAGACAAAATGGTTTGTCGCCCGGCAGACCGCCGAGGAACTTCGACATCGCCTCGCCCATGATGAAGGTGATCTCGTCTTCCTTGGCGTTGTGATAGGGTTTGCAGCTAGGGCTGTTGAAATCCTTGGGCAAGAACTTCGTCCATCCATCGTGCCCCCACCAGAAATCAAACTTCTCGGCCGCATTTCCCTTGAACGTATAGTACTCGACACCGAACTTGCCAACGAACCCGGTATGGTAACAGGACTTCCGCAACAGCGCGGGATAGGTCCGCTCCCATTGTGCTTCGGTCAATTGGTAGGACGAGGTGAAGCCGACGCCGTGGACCCGCTCGTACATCCCCGTCAACAGGGAGACGCGACTGGGAGAACAGACCGGTTCGGCGATGTACGCGTTGCGAAAACGCACCGACTGGCGAAGTAACCGATCAACGTTCGGCGTCTTGACGAAAGGATGCCCCATGGCGCCAAAGGTATTGTCGCGTTGGTCGTCGGTGAGCAGGAAAATGATATTGGGCCGCGGCGAATCGCTGGATGCCTTACTGCTGCCGACGGCAGCATTCGCGCCCGACGCGAAAACGAAAATAGCGAAAGCAAATAGGAGATAGGTCGGCGATGTTCTAGCTCTCATGGTCTCGTTTCCCTATACGACCTAGTTGTATCGCGCACCGGCGACGCGTTCCTGCGTCAGGCATCGTAACAGTCTCAGGGCCGCTGGCCTCCAAGTGAGTATAAGTGCGACGAGGTGCGAATGTACATCACTCCATCCGACACGGCTGGTGTCGAAAAGCTTGGCTCGCCGAGCGGTACGCGGGCCAATTCCTCGAATTCGTCAGCAGCCGACAGGACGACTACGTCTCCATTCTTAGCGATGCAATACAGTCGGTTGGCGACACAGATCGGCGAACCGAAGAAGCTACCGGACACACGGTCACGCCAAACCAAATCGCCCGTTGGCAAATCGAGGCAAGTGACGACGCCGTCGTCGGACCAGAGGAACAGTCGACTACCAACGGCCAAAGGTGTCGGCACCAAGGGCACGGACCGCTTGATCTCGAAGGCAATCGACCATTCGCTCCCAGACGCGGACGATCCGGGACGCGCGGCCAGACAAAGCTTCCCTGTGACCCCGTGACCGTAGCTGCCGAACACCAGACCCGATGCAACGATCGGGGACCCAACACAGCGATCCTCGAAGATGTCCGAGATCTCCCAGGTCACTTTTCCCGTGGCGACATCGATGGCCGTGACGCCATGTGATGTACTCGTGAAGATGATCTCGCGTGAACCGTCCGGCTGCGTATGAATGCACGGAGTCGAGTACGGTGCAAGCGTGGTCTCGCGAGGTACCTTCCACTTCGCTTCGCCGGTCTGGCGATCAACGGCTATCAGGAAGCTCTTCCCGGCGGGGCCGACTTCTTTGCGGCCCATCAGCCGGGCCAAGACTCTATAGTCTTCCTGCTCGTTCGCCAACACGACCAAGTCGTCGACAATGATCGGTGAACAACCGACACCATGCGGCCCGACAAACGGACCGAGATGCCGACGCCACATCTCGCGCCCGTCGTGAGTCAACGCCATTAGTACGACGTCCTCGGGCGTCGCCCACGTGACAACCATTCCGTCGGCATCGACAGCCGGTGTCGCAGTGGCATAACCGTTGCTTCGGTGCTGCCTGTAGGTCTGTGACGCATAGTCTCGCTGCCACAGCACGCCGCCGTCCTTTGTACTCAAGCAGAGAAACCGGCGTTCGGCAGTCTCAGAGTCGGCGCATGCCAAATAGACTCGCGTCCCAAAGACTACTGGCGAACTGTGGCCCCTACCCGGCAGTTCAACTTTCCAATTGTAGTCTTGGTCCGTCCAAACGACGGGCACGGTCGTTGCATCGCTCACTCCCGAGCCATTGGGGCCGCGAAAACGGCTCCAGTCACCGGCGGCGGAATCAGCCCATGGCGAGAATCCCAGAAGAACCGAAAGAGCGAACCATCTGCAATGAACCATCAAACACCCCTTCTGAGCCGAAACAGTTTCTAGTTCTTCTCGATCATGTTGATCACAACAGCCTTCCGAATCCCCGGCGTGGTCTTCAGCGAATGCAATCTGCCATCCTTGAGTTCCCCTTCCACGGTCGTGTTGAACGGAGCGTGTAGCGTCAAACGAACATCCCATTCTCTTGGCCAAGCCGGAAACAGCCGAATAGCATCGCCGCCCAGCCAGATCACATCATTGTTGTCCGCACTGGACATGCTCCCACTATTCCACTTGTTTCGTCTCTGCTGGAGTCGGCTTCGCCTCTTCGCCGAGGTAGTTACCGCTGGTGATGATCAGGGTGGCAACCACGATGACCAGCATGCCGTAGTGGACGACCTTCCGTGGCCAAGGGCTGGCGCCTTCCCACTCACGAAACAGCTTGCCGTATATGTTGCTGAACAGGATCAGCAAGGACATGTGAATGGCCCAACTAGTGAATCCGAACTTGTCGCCCAGGTTCCGATGGCCCATGCCGTAGAAGAAGAACTGGAAATACCAAAACGCACCGCTCAGTATCGCCATCAGGTAGTAGAACGGCAGGCCGCCTCGGGCCTCACCGGGCAATCGAGCAAATTGGCCGACCGTGCGGTTCTTGCCGACCAGGAAGATGCACCAAACCAAGTTCGTCAGCCACGCTCCGCCGTGCGAGAATGGGTAGATCGCGTTCCCGGAAAGCAATTCGAGGGCGCCTCGTTCCGTAGCAGCTTTGGCCAAAGGCTCGCCGGCAATCAGGGCGAAGTTGAACACTGCCGAGAGAATTCCCGCGAAAATGGCGATCGGTACACCTCGCTTGAACGAGAATGTCGCGCCCGATGCCCCGCCAGCTCGCTCGCGCAAGAGACCAGCGTAACCGCAGACGAAGATCCCGGCGATCGCGAGCAAAATACCGGCGAGAACGATGGCTCCGGGCAGAGTATTGAACAGCGTATCAAGTTTGTAGACGTACCCATCGTTTGGTGTCCAGAACAGCGGCACGATCGTCCCGAGTGCCGCCGAAATGCCAATGGCCAAGGAGTAGGTCAGCGAGAAGCCTATGTAGCGGATAGCCATCCCAAACGCCAGTCCGCCAAACCCATACACCACACCCAGTCCAAACGATCTGAGCATCACTTCAGGCGGGCTTTCGGCCAAGAGGCCGACATAATCCGGCACGGTCAGCACTGCGCCAATGATTGGCAAGATCAACCAAGCAAAGGTGGCTTGGCTGATCCAATAGATTTCCCACGCCCAGAGTTTGGTCTGCTTCTGTGGAGTGTAGCAACTAGCGGCGAACAGCGCGCCGACAGCGTGCAGCCCCACACCTTGCCCCGGGTTTGGTGCGATCATGATTCCTTACCTTTCGATTCACTCCCCGCCCACGAGTGGACGAGGCACTCCCACACTGATCGATCGAACCGCGAAAACGCTCGACCGACCGAATGCCAATCCAACTGAGTCACTGGCCTGATTGTTGAACTTACCAGTCTTTTGCAGCGATCGAAAGGGCGAGCAGCCTGTCACTCGTCAGCCCGCGTTGAAGTACGGACCGATCACTTCCTGCGCCGGAAGAGCCTCGTGAGCCGGGCTCAAGATCGACAAAGGTCATGGCCCAGCCGCTCGGAATCCCCCTTCTTGAGTTCAAGGTCGCGCACTTCGTCGCCATACCGAATCCGGCATGGGTTGCCTAACAGCGATCTGACGGTTGCCGATTGCAGTTTTCCATCACGCCACGCGATATCCACCTCGAATCCTCCACGCGCACGAAGCCCCTTAACGTGTCCGGTGGGCCAAGCGGTAGGCAAAGCCGGTAACAACTCGACGGTTCCCTCGTGGGATTGCAGCAGCATCTCGGCTAATCCGGCGGTGGCGCCGAAATTGGCGTCGATCTGGAATCTGCCATTGAAAAGGTTCTTGCTTTGTCGGCCAACGAGAAACTTCAGGTTTTCGTAGGCTGCGTCGCCGTCACGTAGCCGCGCGAAGAAGTTCACCAACCATGCGCGGCTCCAACCGACACCGTGGAAGCGCGACGCTAAGCGTCCTTCCAGGGATTCTTGCGCGGCCTGGTACAATTCGGGAGTGCCCGCTTCGGTAATCTGGTTTCCAGGATGAAGTCCAAACATATGGGACATGTGCCGGTGGCCGGGATCGACCTCGCGGAAGGGCTCCAACCATTCCATGATTCGACCGTCCTCGCCGATGGGGATGGGCGTCAGTCTGGCGAGTGCTTGCTGGAGTTCTTTTCGGAATCCGATGTCGGTTTCCAACGTCTTCGCCGCGTCGATGCAGTTAGTGAATAGATCGTGAATGATCATGTGATCCATGGTCGGTCCCATGGACAGATTGCCGTACTGCTTCCAGTCCCGTGTGATGAAGATGTTCTCGGGTGATGTGGACGGTCCAGAAATCAACCGGCCGGTTCTTGGGTCTTCCGTCAGCCAATCGAGCAAGAACAACGCAGACTCTTTCATTGCGGGATAGGCACGCTCGGCCAAGAACTCACGATCGCCACTGAACTGATAGTGCTCCCAGAGATGCTGGCAGCACCATGCGGCGCCCATGGTCCACATTCCGTATTGCGGCAAGCCGATCACGTCCGTGAACCACCACGCGTCGGTTGTGTGGTGAGCGACCCAGCCTCGGCAGCC
>CAZUAH010000221.1:0-21671 GCA_964617665.1 uncultured Pirellulaceae bacterium | reverse complement strand
GAACTCGCACGCGTCGTTCCAGCTCACGCAGACGACCGGGTGATCGTCTTGCACTTCGAATCCAAAATTCGGATCGCGCCAGCTCTTGTCCGTCATCGCCTTCCACGGATGCGGAGGCACCTTGGAGGAAATCTCCCACTCAAGGTCAAAACACTGCGTCTGGCCGCCCGGTCTCTCCGCATCGGTGACGTAGCCGACATCTTCTACGAACCTGCGCCATTGTCCTACGGTGACTTCGGTGCGGCCCAGCCAGAAACCGTCTCCGATGCGCGTCAGGCGCGGATCGCCTTCGAACCTCTCCCGTCCGTCGCCTCCTTGTCCCCGTGCGGCCCGACCTTCCGGGCCGATGGCCCAAGCGCGCTCTTCCGGCGTACTGCCCATCATGAATTCGCCGGGCGGGATGTGCACCAGCTCGATTGCCACATCGCGCCCCAAATCAACTTGCTTCGTATCGCCTTTCGCCGGCTCATCCGATCGGGCAACCGGTGCAGCTCCAAGCGGCGAGCTCGCCGCCAGCAGCCAGCCAGCAGCGAGACAGCAAACGGTGGCCTTCATCATTGTGTTGTTCATGGCTTTCCGTCCTCAAATGTTGTCCTTCATGGTGCGTCCTGGAATGGAGGTTGGAGTCCAACGTGCGCGGGCAAGCCTCCTACATAGCATACAAGACTCTGTGGCCGAGTGCTCGCTACTACCCAGGCGACGCGGGAGTTGATTTGCGCCCCGACAGCCATCAGAATAGCCAATGGTTTTCTGGAACGAAGTAGCTAATAGTCCTTCCCGTTGAGACTGCGGGTGACGGATAGTTGCCAGTTCGCCAAGCCGGTCTGCATCTGTTTGATGCGTGCTTCGTGCTCGGGGTTCTTGGCCAGATCGGTGGCTTCCATGGGGTCCGCCGCCAGATTGTAGAGCTCGAAACTGATGCCTTCCTTTTCCTTGCGGTGCAGCTTCCAGGGCCAGTCGAGCCAAGCGGCGTGGCCGATGAACTTGTCCTCCGGGAATTGGGGGTATTCGTCGATGTCTTTGCGCAACCGGTCGGGGTGTGGGGTCGGGTTCCTGGCTTGCTGAGCCTCCATAACCGCCTTGAGGATGCGGTCGCTCCAGGTTGACTGTCCACCCTGCAGGCCAAACCAGAATCCGATCGGGGGATGGCTAGTAGCTTTGCCCTCGATGATCGGCGTCAAGTCGATGCCGTCCCAGGCGCAATGGCTCTTTGCCGTGACGCCGACCATGGAAAGCACGGTGGGCATAATGTCGGACGTGGTCGCGGGCACGTCGATTTTGCCCGGCTCGATCTTGGCCGGCCATTCCAGTATGCCGGGTACACGAAGGCCGCCCTCGTAGATGCTGCCTTTCTTCGCCCGGCCGCCCGAGCTTTCTTCGCGGAGGCCGCCGTTATCGCTGCAGTACCACAGGATGGTGTTCTGCTCGATGCCGAGGGTCCTGAGTTCCTTTCGCAGCCGCCCAAACGCGTGGTCCAGCACGGTGATCTCACGGAAGTACCCAGCAGCTTTGTTGCCTTCATAGGGATCGGGCCCCTCCGGTCTCTCCACGTGCGGACCGTGCGGGGACGGGAACCAGGCGATGGCGAACATCGGTTTGCCGTCCCCTTTGTGCTTCCGCAAGAACGCAATCGTCTCGTCGATGGTGATCTCGGAACCTGAACCTTTGATCTGCTCCACGATCCCGTTGCGGCTGAGGTAAGGGTCATTGTCGAAGAAATTCAAGCCGATGACCCACTCGTCGAAGCCGCTGCTGCCCGGATTGACCGGGCTGTCTTTTTGCGCGGAGCCCACGTGCCATTTGCCGAACATGCCGGTGACGTAGCCCGCGTCGCGCAGGACCTCGGCGATGGTTGTCTCCTGTGGGCGCATGTAGCGGCCGTGATTCGTGATCTTGATCCGGTTCGGATTACGTCCGGTCAGCACACTGCCGCGTGTGGGCGAACAAACCGGGGCGGCCGCGTAGAAGCGGTTGAAGACCAGGCTGTCGTTGGCCATGGCGTCCAGGTTGGGTGTCTTCACGACCGGATGCCCGTTGTAGCCGGTATCGCCCCAACCGTGGTCGTCTGCCATGACTAGGATGACATTCGGATGTTCAGCGTGGAGTGCGGTGGCGAGGACGTTGATCAGGCAAAGTGCTAGGGTTAGATGCTTCACGGGGTGGTCTCCTTGTTTGGTGCAAATGCCTCGATGCTATCGGCAGTGCTTCGATTGCAGCTTCAGAATCTGCTCGGCGATGATCCAGCGGTAGGCGTTGAAGTCACCGGCCGGCCAGAGGTCGTCGTACTGGTAGCGGGGCAGAACGTTGATGCGGTCCCAAATCCAATCCAATTCTTGCTGGGCCTCGTCAGCCGCCGCTGCGGCATCTGCATCGCCTGACGCACGCGCCTGGGCGATGAGCTGTTCGAGCGTGTAAAGGTAGCGGTAGTCGTCATGGCCTTCGCGAAACGCCTCCCAGAGGGTGACGGGCATCGGTGTGCCGTCGGGCTCATGACGTACGAGGAAGTCCATCGTGCTGCCCGTGAGGTAGTTCAGTGGATCGCTGGTCGTCGACGAGTAGATCCATGGAATCAGCGCAACAAACCCAGAACGCCAGAAGCCATAGCCGTAGGTCATGCGCGCCCCGCGCACCGTCGTGTGATCGTTCTCGCCGCAGGACTTGTTGGGATAGCACCAGTACTGAACATCGCGCGCGGCCATGTCGGCCAGCACCGTCTGGCGGTCGGGCAGGAAGGTTTGCGTGCACCACACGTTCACGTGGGGCGCGAGCGGCTGGAACTGCTCGTGCTCGGGCGCGGCGGTCACGTAGGTCGGCGCGCCCGCATCCTGGATCGCCTTCAGTGTGATCCGCATCAGCTCCACGGATTCCGGATGCCGCCCCGGTTCGTCTACCGGGTAGTAAAGGAATTCCGGCCAATCATGCTTTTCCCGCTCACTCTCGATGAACCGCGTCATGGCGGTGAGCTCTCTTGCATATTCTGGCGGCGGAACCTTCGCGTCCTTTGTGTGAGACCCCCAACTCTCGCCCGTATACTTGCGGTAGATGCCGCTGGCGTTGATGTGCATTGCATAGGGGCCGCGGAAGCCGTACTTCTCGCACAGGTCCAGCGTCCTCTGCAACTCGGTCCAGTCCGCCTCGAACTTGCCATCCTCGTTCGCCGGACGGCACCAGGCGTTGAGCACGACATTGCGCATTCCGTGCTCGACGAAATCTTGGTGCTCCGACTCCGCGCGCCGCAGCCAGTGCTTCTTTGAGTGCTCGTCGGCGCTTCGACTCCAGTTGGTCACCGGGTGGCGGTAGTACATCCCCCAGATCTTGTTTGGGTCCTCCTGCAGCTCGATCGGCAGCACGCGCAGACGAACCGGCACTTGGCCTTCTGCGCCACGGTCATCACGTACCGTCACCGTGCCCTTGTAGATGCCCGGTTCGGCGTCGTCTGGCACGCGTAGTGTCAGCCAAAAGCGGTGCGTCATTTCTGCTTCCAAACCCACCGGCGCCGCGGGGTCGTAGATCTCGCGCTGGGAGAACATCCACATCGGCTCCAAAACATCGGGGACGATCCGGTAGAGCCCCATCCCCACGTAGTTTGGCTTGGCGCGCATGTAGCGGACATGGCGGATGTCAATGTCATCCGCTGCCACCGGGCCCACGTCTGTACATCGGACCTCCAGGTTGCCCACGTCTCGCAGCAGATGTACGCAGAACGTGAGCGGCTCATACTCTCCGACTGAGGCAAAAACGCGCGCCTCGCGGTTGATCTCCTCGGCCCGCGGGCGCGTATTGTGCCAAACGACCTTCGGCCACGGCCGGTTGAAGAGCACCCAACCCCGCTCGCGGTCTTCTTGCGACAGCTCTGGCATCGGCCCCGGTTGCGGCGGCGGATCGAGCGCCCACTTCTCCTGGACGTGTGGCGGCAGGAAGAACGTCCACTGCTCCAGCGGATGGATGATCTCCCGCTCAACGCGCTGCCACTCGTCCTCCGACGCGATGAGCAGGCAACTAACGACCCACCTACTCTGCGGCTTCAGATCAATCTGCAGCCTGCCGCTGGTAGCCGTCACCTTCAGACGCACGGGGCGATGCTGCTGGCCTCCCTCCATCTGCACACGTCCCGTAGTGCCGTCATCGGACGTGGCGGGATTTGCGGCATCTCGCGCCACGACCGCAAAGTCCCAATAGAAGTAGCGGTAGGAGTCGCTGGTTCCGCACAGCAGGTAGACGCAGTAATCGCCGTCAGGCACATCCACCAGAAACGCGTTTTCCGTCTCGCCGATGATGCAATCTTCGGTGATGGCGTTCGTCCACATCACTGGCGGGGCCGGGCTGCCCCGCCGATCACCCATCTCCTCGTACACTCGCGCCTGCGCGGTCAAGCCCTCCGGACTCTTCCAGCCGTAGCCTTTCGAGCGGGAGTACACATCGTCCGCAGTCACGCGTATCGCGTCTGTGTAGACTTTCGAATCCGCAGTGCCCATATCGAAGAAGCGCACTTCCCCGAGAGCTCCGGACGCAACGAATTGCACAACGATGCATAGCGATAGCGGGGTGAACTTGGTCACGGTGTCTCCTCCCAGGGCGATGAGATGACGCGGATCTTTTCGGTGACAGTGCGCTGGCTGCCCGCGATTCGCGCCTGCAACTCGTAACGGCCGGCGTCCAGGTTCCCGCCGACCTTCAGCGGAACAGCCTGAATGCCGGAATGCAAGACGGCCGAGCTTTGACGGACCGTTTTGCCATCGCGCACCAGGCGCACGAGCAACTCCGCCGTCTGTCCCTCCTCCAAACCGGTCATCCCGACTTCGACTCTGACGACGTCGGTGTCGGCGTATTGGACGCGACCCAGTGGCTGCATCCTGATCACGGTCGGCTCGGCATAGCGTAGCAGCGCGAGCCCGTCGATCCAGAAGTCCAGCACATCACCGTGATTGTAGTTTGATTCCGAAATGAAGAACTGAATTGCCCTGCAATCCGCGGGACTTGGCATGTCCGAAGTGGCAACGCGAACGTGTATCCATTTGCCCTTTTTCGCTTCGTGCACGGTCCTGTGGTAGCTATTGGGCTTGTCCGGCGACCGGACGATGAAGCCCAATGGCGTGCTAGGCACACTCGCGCGCGACGTATCCGCGTACAGCCAGAATTCGACGAAGTCCCATTTCCGCCAGTCGCGTGTGTCCTCCGGCATGGACATATAAGTCCGCGGCCAGCCGATCGGATAATCCGGCTGACCGGTTTGGTGATTCACGTCGACATGGAACCGCATCGCGCGGCCTTCCACCGCGTGTGTAGCATCCGGCCGCATCGTGGCTTCCGCCGTTTGCCATTTGGAATCGACGTCGCCGTCTGCAAGCACCAGTTTCTCCATGCGAGGTTCATCGGCGCGCGCACCGACGACTACACCAAGCCACAACGCAATCGACCAGCAAGAGAATCTGAGAGGCATTCAATCATCCTCCATTTACATTCGAAACCGCCTTCCCAATCAGGATTGCACCAAGACAGACGCAGCGGGTCAACTCCCCGGCGCCGTGTTTGCATCCCGCGAATCACAAGATTTACCGGAGATTGCGTACTTGGTACAATCGAGTGAGGAGAAACGCGGTGAAAATTTTCGAGTTTACGATCACGATCGACCAATATGTCGAGGATCTCGATGTCATCGACGCTTTCTACGGGAAGACGGGCGATGCCTCACTCGCCGGAAGCCACGGCAAGACACTCGTTCATTTTGACCGCGAAGCTAGGTCGTTGGATGACGCCCTTCGAAGCGCCATCGCGGATATTCAGGCGCAAGGATGGCAAGTCTGCGACATCTCCGTCGAACCTGACTGCGTCATGCCCCTGTCAACGGCCTGATCGTGTGGCTGAGCTTACAGGCGTCATGGCTTCGGCTGTGTCAACTTGGCTCCCTTCTCCTTCTCCCGCTCTGCTTGAAGCAACGCGGACAGCTCCGTCAACTTATCGGGACATTTGTTGGCGAGGTCGTTCTCCTCGTTCGGATCACTGGCCAGATCGAACAGTTGCCGGATGGCTCCCGACGCCACCAGTTTCCAGCCCCCGTGACGCAGCGCGGCCGAATTGCCGCGTTTGAAATAGAGGGTCCGCGGTTCGGGAGTGGTCAGCTCGCCGGTTAGCAACGGCCAGATGTCGCGGCCGTCAAATTTGAAGTCATCGGCGTTCGTCTCGTAACCGATCAATCGCAGCAACGTCGGCATCCAGTCGACGATGTGGATCGGATGCCGCAGGGTCACGTCGCTGGGCAACTTTCCGGGCCAGCTCACGAACGCCGGCACGCGGATACCGCCCTCGTAGACGGTTCCCTTGCGGCCGCGGAGCGGTTTGTTGATGCCCAGCACCGGGCAAGGCTCGTACTGGCCCGGATACTTACCGGAGGGCGTCCATGGGCCGGAACCGCCGTTATCGGAAGTGAATACAATCAGCGTATTTTCCCTTTGCCCGGTCTTGTCCAGCGCGGCAATCATTTCTCCGATCGCGTGATCCATGTGCGTGGCACAGGCGGCAAAGCGGCGGCGGCTTTCGTTCTCGATTCGGTCTGCGTAGGACTCGATCCACTGATCCGGCTCCTGGATGGGCACGTGGACCGCGGTAAACGCGACCTGGATGTACCACGGGGCGGCAGGGCCGCCAGCCAAAATGCGAGCTACCGCTCGGTCAGCAGTAGCCCGCTCCCGTTGGTCGCTGGAAATCTGCGCAGGAAACGGCAATTCTGAACAATAGCAGTGCGGCTCCCCACGCTCCGGCGCGGCCTCGATCCAGCGGATGGCTTCGCGGGCAATGAGGTCCGTGGCGTGCCCCTCTTCTTCGACGAACTGGTGATTCCGCTGCCACGTCTTCATGAATTGGCCGCGCTTGTAGAGGTGAGAATACTGATCGACTCCGCCCGCGAATGAACCGTAGCTGCGCGTGAAGCCAAAGTGTTGTGGTCCCCATTCCGGCGTCGAGCCGAGATGCCATTTGCCGGTCAGACCAGTATCGTAACCCAGCGACTCGAGCGCCGTCGCCAACGTAGTCATGTCGAAGGGGAACACGCGCGAGTTCGTCGCGCCATCAAGGCCAAAACGGGACGAATACCTCCCGCTGAGCAGACAAGCACGCGTCGAGGAGCACATAGGTGTGACGTAGTGCTGGTCCAAGATCACTCCACTACGAGCGAGCCGATCCAGGTGTGGCGTGTCGATTTCCGAAGCATGCCACGCAACATCCGCCCAACCGAGATCGTCGGCGATTAGAAACAAAATGTTCGGTCGCACAGCCTCTGCGCGAGCCTGAGATGCGAACAGGAGCAAGAGCGTGAAGAAGATGTGCCGTCGCATGGTGGTCATGCCTCCCTGATCTTGAGTTGTGTCGGAGTCCCGTTGGTGCTCAGCCTCCAAGGCTGTTGAGGCAAATCCACGGCTCGCATTATCTCGCTTCCGTCGGGCCTGTGCAAATTGTCGATTGGAAAAGAGACAGGGCGAACATGAAACCCAACGACTTCGGCAAACTCTGCCAACACCGATTGGATTGCGTGCCGGAACAATGCGTAGGGTACAATGCGATTACCGGCGAAGGTCATGGCGAGGCACGGAGTGGCAGTCAACGACATCCACGCGCTGACCAGCAAATTCCCGCTCGAGCTGTTCAAGAGCAAGGGTAATGTGCACTTCAGCGAAGAAGGCTACCGCAAGATCGGCGAACAGGCCGCCGAAGCAATTCTGAAAGCCCTAGAGGAGTGATAAGACCCCGCGCGCAAGCTTTTCGCCAAGGCCCAGAAGGTTCCGGTCGAAACCCGCGGCAACGCCGCCCCGAACACGGTCAGCATGATCGGCCTGACATTACCAGCGGAATCGAATTGCGAGGTGGCTTGGTTCGAATTGCGGACGAGATAGACGCGAAGAACGGTTTCGCGACGCCCTCACCACGGGCTCGGCGACGGCGAAAACGACAACAACGGTTTCGTAAGCATCGCAGACACGCCCTACCCCGAACTGATCACCGCCTGGCGGCACCTCACTCGTGAGTATTCAAGAGATTCTCAACGGTATTCATTGGCAGGGACAAACGATGAGGCCCTGCGATCGTGATGCTTCGCGAGCCGTTCGCAAGTGAACTTGCTCATTGCGAAACCACGTCCTCAAGATACTTTTCCGCCGCTTGCTCCAAGGCTTCGTTCGGCTTCGGCGGATTGAGCAGCGTCTCGACGAACGCACGGCTCTGCGACTCGTTCAGTCGTAATACTCCGTGTTCTTGGATGACGGCTTTGGCAGCTCGTTCAACGGTCCTCACAACGAAGTCAGAAACCGAGCGCCCTTCGTACGCCGCCGCACGTTCGATCAGTTCCTTCTGCTCTGGCGTGATTCCAGCCTCTAGTCTTGCCTTCTTAGTGGTCATGAGTGAATTGCACGGCAAATTGCCGTACTTGTCAACGTGTCCTTGTCAGCTTGATGGAATCAGGGCTGGGTAGAGAGAACTTGGCTGGCAATCCGTGCGACCGTGAGGGCGAAACGGGTCGAACGACCACGCGACCCGATAGCCATTTTCGGTGAGCGGCGACTTACAGTACTTTGTCCGCAAGTCGAAAACGTCTTTGCCGAAAATCACCAACTTCGCATTGATACGCTGGAATCACGCGTCTTGTGGAAACAAGAAACGAGGTTCCCAGGCATGCCACTGATAGTCGAAAGATACGGACGTGCTATGATCCCGACGATGTCCCCTCATCATTGCTGCTCTTTTCCAGTTCCTCCAATGCTCGGATCGATGCGTCGAGCAAAGAACGAGGAAAGACCTCCTTCACAGCCTTCAGTTTCTCGCGCAGATCACCAACGGCATCGAATAGCCGGAATGTTGTAGCAACCTCTCGTGTCGCATCATACACCAAATCTTGGACGACTCCGTGTGCTACACCGAATCCTGATTCTATGCCCCTCGCCGAAACGCCGCCCACGCCCACAGTGCCGGCATGGACGTTCCAGGAGAACATGGGGTAGTACACGCGGTACACTTCCTCGTACTCAACGCCCACATTTTTCGTCCTCGTGTACATGTCCCATCCAGACCAGTGATCGATGCGTTTAGCGCGGCACTTGTCCGCATCCCACCAACCGAAACTCCTGCATAGCCCCTCCAGCTTACGCTGCTGAGCAGGATCCTCGACCAGTTCCCTTTCAGCTTTGCCCTTCGACGGATCCCCACTGAGACTCGAATCCACAAAATCTACGACACGCTTCGCAGCGCGAAACCGCTCAACGAAGACGAAGGCGTGGAACTGCGGTGCCATTGACGGATTCTCTACCAACAGCTTGATGTCGACCGTCAACTCGAATATTGAACGAGCTCCCGCGAACACCGCCTGTATATCGATTGGCTGATTCAGTCTGACGAGGCTCTTCAGCCACGCGGCAATACGGTAAAACGCACCTGCCACGGCCGCTTCATACTCGGTGTGCTCCAGTATACCTCTGATTGCTGGAGTAACGCGTTGCTCCAATAGTGAATTCAGCGCACAAGTGCCGCTGAATATGGCTTCCACATTCTCATGAAGTGGCAACTCAAGTGACTTGAGCTTCTCGATTAGTTCGTCCTGCGAGAATTCCACTATTACCTTCCTTCCAAGAACGCCACTTTGCAGCAACTTGCCACAGCGCCTTGTCGTCTCTGGTATTCAGAAACACGCCGGGTCTGCCAAGCTGGGTGGAGTATTTCACCTCGGTGATGGCGAATAGCGATCAGAATCTGCGTTGGATCCAATATCCAAGGCGTCGCCGCCCGTGTGCTACGGCGTAGACGCGAATTGTCGTCGAATCGACGATCTCGTAGTACAGCAAATAAGGAAATCGACGAGTACGCAGCCAGCGGAAAGGCCCTCGAAAGACAGCCCCTTCAAGCGGCGACTTGCTAATGCGTTCTACGACGTCGTCAATCTCGGCACGAAACCGCTCCGCCGCCGCCGGACTGCGTTGGCGATACCAGGAAAGAGCCGACCGATACTCTCGTGCGGCGAGCCGATGAAACACGACTTCGTGAGGCATGGGCACAACCTAGCATGGTTCGTCGCGCAGCTCTGACCACGGAACTTCGTCCGCTGTGCCTCGTTCGAAATCCGCTCTGCGGCGTTCCAACTCCGTGGCGAGTTGGTCGTCCGTCAACTCGTCGGACTCCGGCGAGAACTCTTCCAACAATCGCTCAACAAGGTGGAACCGCTCTTCGTCCTGCAAGGCCATGACCGCTCCCAGGATTTCTTCGGTCGAAGTCATCGTCGCCAAGTCTCCCGTTGAAGTGTACAAGTCAGTGAACCTGTGCTAGTCGCTATCTTACCATGGAGTCGTAGATGGTGTAAATCGTTCCGTCCCCGGCCGAGACGTCTTTGAGGTAGGGCGGCAGGGCCCCCGCCAAATGCGAGCTGACGTTCGGTTGGCAATGGCCCGCTCGCGTTGGTCGCCAACGGCGGTTCAAGCCCCACAACGTTCGACAGTGAATGCAACGAGGTTTGCCTTGGGTTCCCTGGGCGATTTCACGGTTTGGCGTCACGGGAGGCGGCTGGGTGCGGGTCCACTCGCCACGCAGGAAACGTATCGAGGTAGGACCAGCGAAAGTCCTGAGTCCTGCGATAACGGAGATCGCGATTCGCGAGCTGTTCGGCTACGAACGCTTCGACATTCGCCGGATCGACGAACGGATCGCGTGTTTGCTGCTGCATGTCGGTCAGGGCTTTGATTAGCCGGGTCTTGACCGAGGCAAATTGAGGGTCGTCGGCGAGATTATGCCATTCGTGCGGGTCGCTCTTGAGATCATAAAGTTCATAGCGCGGCGGGCGGCTCCATCGGTCGAATGTGTCGCGTACGTGTGGCGAGATTGCGGTCTGGTCCGCGACGGTCGCTCCGGAGACGACGAAGTAAGGGTGCGATTCGTCGAGGTAGGAGCGGGAAATCAGGTTGTCGGTGCCGGGCCGCGGACTTGAGATCAGCTTGAACCGTTCGTCGCGCACGGAATACTGGACGAAGCAGTTTCCAGGAAACGATCCGGTCGTGAAGCCGTAGATGTATCGCCGCGAATTCTCAGCGGCGGCCCCTGCCAACAACGGCTGCAGTGCCCGGCCCGGCAGGTCGCCCGACGGTTTGACGCCGGTGGCGACCAGCGCGGTTGGCAGTAGATCGAGTGTGGAAACGAGTTCCTGCCGAACTTGTCCGGCCTGCGACTGCCCCGGCCAGCGAACGATCAAGGGAACACGCAGCCCCGCTTCGTAGACCGTCCCTTTGCCACGCGGAAACTGGGCGCCGTGATCGCCGATGTAGAAAACCAGCGTGTTGTCGGCCTGCCCGGTCTTCTGCAATTCGTCGAGCATTAATCCGACTGCGCGATCCAGCCGTTCGAGACAATTGTAATAGTTGGCCACCTGTTCCCTGAGCCGAGGTGTGTCGACACCGATCCACGGCATCGGTTTAACATCGTCCGCGTCGAGCGGTTCGCTCGGCAGGCCATTCGCCTGACGCAGAAAAGGGAGATGGGCGTCCGGGAAGTTTACGGACAGAAACCACGGTGCACCGCCGGGCTGCGTAAAGAACCGAGCGGCTGCGGCGGCATAGTCGGCGGGTGACTGCTTGCGCCGGAAATTCGCCGAGGGTATCGCCGTGAAATCGAACGGGAACGCGGACGGAGGATTCACGTGCAGTTTTCCGATGATTCCGGTGCGGTAACCATGTCCTTTCAGCAGCGTGACAAAACTCGGCGTGTCCTCGCGATACATGGCGAACTTGTGCGTAGCCAAGCCGATGTGCCCGTTCTGATGCGGATGCAGTCCGGTGAGATAACAGGCCCGCGACGGCGAACAGACCGCGTAGGGCACGAAGGCATTCTCGAACCGCACGCCCTCGCCGGCCAGCCGATCGAGATTCGGCGTGCGAGCATACGGATCGCCATAGCATCCCAATTCCGGGCCATTGTCTTCAGAAACGATCAACAGCACGTTCGGTTTGTCGTCAGCCAGACCGGACGTGAGGGTTAGTAGTAGACCGAAGACGGAATAGAAAGGTGTTTTCATGGTGATGGTGGTATCGAACCTCATAGCGTCTTTAACTCCTTCAGCATCTCCAGCAAGTTCTGCGTCAAGATGACATGAAGCGGTTTCAAAACCGGGAGGGCGAGCTCCTGCCGAGCCGAAACCACAGGAAGACACGGCTCAGCAGGAGCTTCGCCCTCCCGAAAATCGGTTTTGAAAGGCACATGTTTCATGCGGACAAAGTCAGTCCCGATCAAGGTCGTCCGGCTTCTTCGCGCGGGACTTCGTCTTCCATTTTGGATTGGGATGATCGGGGTGGAGACCGAGCATGCGGGGCGTTGTGGGGCGGACCGGTCCCCAGTTGATAGACCAGGGATGTTCCTCGCAGATCTCCTGCATCTGCTCCCAGTTCTCTCGCACGCGGCGGGCGACCTGCGGATCCGGATCGCTCCAGTAGCCGTCCATCAACCGAATGGTGGCGATGGCCCGTTTCGAGAACTCCAGCCCGGCGCGCACGAATTCCACTCGTCGACGATAGACTGTGGGACCGGCGTCAGCGGCGGCTGAAGCCTGACTGAGATGATCGTCAGCGCGACGCAACAAGTCGTCCGTGTAGAGCCGGGGCAGGTTGAAGATGCCAGACTGGTATCCATGCTCTTTCACATAAGCCATGCGAGCCCGTTCCAGTGTTTCGAAACAGGCCTTAACGTTCGCGGCAGCCGGGCCGAAGCCCCGGCGGTAATAGTCGTCCAGAATTGCTTGACCGTCTTGTTTCGGATTCCAGATGAGTTGCGCCATGACGTAATACTGCGGCCCCTGCGTGCCCCAATACTCCCACACGGAGTCGATGAAGATGCCAACGCAGTGATTCCTGGCCACGAACTTGAGGTTTTCGATTGTTTGGGTAATCGACAAGTCCGGCAGTCCCTGCTGCCAGCCAGCCGGGCTGCCCGTGTTGGGCCGCCACATGACATGCGACGCGAGCTTGCCCCATGCCTGGTACTGCTCGCGATGCGTCGTACCCCAGGTCGAACCGCGGTCTACGAGATTTGTCCTGCCGAAGAAGTTGGCCACGCTCACCATGATCACGTTGTCCGCCGGGCGCGCTTTGATTGGCGCGGGACGGGAATGACCGTAGGCCAGCATCATCACGTAGTAATCCTTGTCCGGAAAACACTCTTTGAGGACGCGGCCCAACTGATTGGCAAACGCGACATGCCGGTCGGACAGCGCGACGTGCTCCTTGTGGTGATGCGACCAGTGAAACATCCGCAGCTCGCCTTCCGGATGATCCCAGGCTTCGCAGTTTTCGCAGACGCAATGGCCGCTGAACCAGCCGTCGTTGGGCGAGCCATTAAAGGTCGTACGCGTCGGGTCCTTTTCGAGTTGCTCTTCGACACCGGCCAGCCACTGCTTCCACACGGCCGGATTCGACTGGCAGAGCTTGACGGTACGCGGGTTGGGAAAACCGCTTCGCGTCCCGTCTGGCTGTAAGGCAAAGTATTCGGGATGCTGTCCGTGGAAACGATCCCACCAGTGGCTGAAGGCGTGACCGCCGCTGAGTCCTAGCGAGCCAAGCTGCAATCTCTGCAAACGCGTCCAGTCATGGGCGCGACCGTACCCCTTATTGCTCAGCATGGAAAAACTGAACGCGCCGCCTCGCGCGCGGATCTGCGGGTGGTAGCGGTATTCAAACGGGATGATGGTGATCGTCTTTCGACGGATGATGTCCTCGCCCAACTCGCCAGGCCACAACCAGCGTACGCCAAGATGATCCTGCAGAAACGTGTAGACCGCATTGACCGTTCCGTATTCCTGCTGTTTGCCGACGATTCTTTCGTCAATGCCTTCAACATCCAGATGTTCCGGATCCCAGCGGTCGCGACCGGCGATGACCAGGTGATTCTGGTTCGCAGCGATCAGGATTTCTTCGGGATGCTTGAACGTGAAGTCGATCTCCGGAAACAGCTCGGCCACTTTCGGCTGAAACCCGACCCAGATGCTCTGTTTCGGGACCGGATCAGGCTCGCCTTCGATGACCTGCGGCCGCGCGCCGCTGATCTTTTCCATGTAGACTGCGAGTTCATCGGCCGCCCGCCGCGTGTAAGGCGGCGCTCCGTCAAACACGACGATCGGAGCCCGGCTGACGCCATCCTGGACGAGGACCAATTTCTGTTCCTGCGCACCAACGCTACCGAAACAAGCAACAATAAGGGCCAGAGCGGCGCCGCTGACGGCAGGGGTACTTCTCATGGGATGGTCTTCCTGTTCACAAGCAAGTGGTCTGACGAGGATGTGTTTGATCGAAACGAAAACCCGCTACTGAAACACGATTTCACCAAACAGGCTGCGGTCGTCCATGCTGGTGCTGGTGATCGTCGAGGACCAGATGGCTCGGTCGACCTTGCCGCGAGGAAGATGGTGATTGCGTGCGAAGTTGCCGCGCCAGACTGTGCCCGCGGTTGGTGGCTCGGCGGCAAGCGTCTTGAAGGGGATGGTGACCAGGACGTGCCAGCGATGCGATTCGAGGTCGATGCGAGTTTCGCTCCGCCAGTCGCCGTTCCAGGTGGGGTCGTCTTTACCGTAGCGCGGGTCCATCGCGTCGGTGATGAAGCCGCTGGCGGCATCGTATTTCGAATTGGCGTTCGCCCCAACCATAAAACGGTAGAAGACCTCGCTTTCAGTTCTGGGTGCAAGGTAGATATCGAGGGATTCCTGATTGGTGAGCCGCCGGTCACGATTGAACGCAGGGAATTCGGTGGGGCCGTCGGGTTCGAGCTCGCATTCGGCGCGCACATAGAGGTTCGCCGAATCGTAGAGCAAACGGAGCGCGGTCTTGCGAGGCAGGGCATCGAGCGGCGGCACCAGCGTGAGTTCGTGAGCAGCCGTCTGCCGCCACTGCGGAGAATCGAGAGTGACGGGAGCTTCTGCCTGTGTGATGGCGAGACGTTTCCGGCCAAGCGTGGGAGCATTGCGCATCGCCTTCGTATCCCAATTCAGACAGGTATTAGCATACGGCTCCTGGTATAGGTCGTACGCGAGCCGGAGGTGATTGGCGTTATGCCCGGCGAAGGGAAACAACACATGTGACCAGTCGGCGGTGGGCTTAGGACGGCCACGCTCGTCGTACAGCGATGTGATGAAGGAGTTGCGTGCGTCAATTGCATCAAGCAAGCGGTCGCGCGAGGCGGCATCAGGCTGGATCTCGTAGGCATGGTGCAAATGTACGACGCGGACGAGATGGCGCAAATACTCGAACTCGGTCCGCACGAGCGCGAGGCGCGTCTTCACTTTGTCCGTGTTTGCCAGCTGTACGGCCTGGGTGAGGTCGGCATCCAGCGCGGCAAGCAAACGGGGCGTGTAGAGAAAGCCGATCAGGCGAAATGGATCGGTGACCGTCTTGCGTCCTCTTCCCTCGATAGGTTGATAGGTCCACACGTCACAACGCGTTCCGATGTGGTCCGAGTAGAGTGTGATGGCGTGGTAGAGCTGGTTGTAGAACGACCGCATATACCACGCCGATCTGCCGAACGCGGCGTCGCAGAACTCGGGCAACAGCTCCTTGGCCGTGTTGTGTTCGGCATCGTCGAACATGCGGCCCATGACGTAATATACCGGCCCTTCCAGGCCAAACAGTTGCCCCGGGCCGTCGCGGCGGATGGCCTGGATGTGATTGGCCACGAGCCGCCGCACCTGGGTCTCCACGAAACCGGGTGTGCGCATCGGCGTGTAACGCGAGCCGAGATTTGGACACCAATTGTAGATGTAACCGGTGAAGCCGCGCGGCACCTCGATGCCACGCCACGGGGCGATGTCTTCCTCGTTCGTGCCGGTGAGCATGATGCAGGTGTTCGGCGGGAACTTGGTGAAGGTCTTCGGCGGTTTGGCGGTCAGGATGTACGACATCATCGTCACCTGCCCGGCCGGATGCGATTCGTACAGACGCTCGGCGACCTGGCGATTGAATATCCAGATCTTCTCGCCCCAATCTTTGCCAATGTCGTAGAGCTCCGCGCAGGCGTCGCACTGGCACTGGCGAAAGCCGTCCGGTTGGCCGAGATCGACCGAGCCGCAACCACGATCCAGCCACGAGGCCAGATCGCGATAGATCAGCTCCTGAACATCGTGATTCGAAAGGCAATACTGCGCGTTGTGATCTCCCGGCTTCAGACGCTTGCCGTTGACCAAGGCAAAATACTCCGGGTGCGAATCGAAATGGATCTCAGGCGGCACGGCGCGCTCCCAGGTGTGGCCGCCGTACATTTCGTCGACGCGTGGGAAGCGGTTATGCGCCAGATCGTAGAAACTGCCGCCCGCCGGATGCGCGGTGTTCAACCGCAGCACCGGCGTCTTTCTCGTGTTCAACTCCGCGGGGACGGAGATCGCCTTCATCGGCAGAAACTCGATGGCGGGCGAGGCCAAGAGATCGACGTTCGCTGCGGTGGCAACCGGATTGTAGGGCGCGATATCGGGATACAGAAACCGCACACCCGCATACTGCCGCACGAAATCTGTGGCAGCCTTCGCCGTGCCGACGCGGGGCCAGTTGGGGCGTCGCCTGTTCGTGGTCTCGCCTCGCGCCGGATGATCATGCCCGGCGACGATCACATCCCGGCCCACGACACGATGCACATAGCTCCAGTCGCGAAGTCTCGTCACGTCCACACCCTGCCGGCGCGCGAATCCGGTACTGCCGAGAAAAAGTGCGGGCTTTGCCGGATCACGGTCGCTCTCCTTCGCCACGGGCATCTCGGCGCCGTTCGCTGCGAAGGCCGTCTGTACGAGCCGCGCCGTTTGACTCAAACACTCGGTCAGCAGTTCCGTCTCCGCGCTGTCCGGGACCACGATCTGATAGTCCGACTTGCCTTCGCTCAACAACACGAGGTCCTCCGCGTTGGCCGCGTGTAACAGAAGAAGTGGCACCAGCAGCAGGCTCATAAGGATCGGCAGAATAGTTTTCACGGTTTCTCCAATTTTCACGTTAGTATCGTCCACGAAATGACTTCCTCATTTCATCCATATTCGTTTAACGGCAAGCTGAAGGCGACTGTGTACGGGACGACATCGCGCGAAACTCCGCCGCCTTCGGCTTGCCGTTAAACGAGGACACTATTTCGTGAGCGTTGCTGCGGCTCCTCGGCAAATCGGCTGCTTTCCACTCGCAAGCGGATATTGCGTGCCGACGCCAGTAACAGGAGAATGTAGGGCACAAAGATCGGCATAAGCAAGTACGAGAGGAAATATTGTGGAACGACGAACATTTTTAGGATCTGTAGCGCTGGCTGCCGCAGGCGGCCGGTTGGCTATTGCGGAGGGAGGCATTACGCAGACCGCCGCAAAACCTGCTTCAGAGGTGATAGAGGAAGAACCTCGCAGCACTCCCGTTGTGCAGACCTGTGATGTATGCGTATTGGGAGGGAGTTGCACGGGCGTGTTCGCCGCAGTCCGTGCGGCACAAATGGGCGCGAAGGTGGCCATCGTTGAAAAACAGAATGCCTTTGGAGGTGTGGCCGCATCGGGGCTGGTGAACATCTGGCACAAGTTGTATAGCAACACGGGGAAAGAACAGATTATCGGGGGTCTGACTCACGAGGTGATCAAGCACCTTGAGAAGATTCGTGCCGTCAGTAGTCGCGGAAGCGGTGGGCATTTCACTCTCAACACGGACGAGCTGAAGATCGAACTGGACAGGCTTGTGGTTGAGAACAACATCACGCCGTACCTGCATACGTTCTACGTGCTGCCTTTGATTGAGGGCAACCAAGTCAAAGCCGTATTCATCGAGAACAAGAACGGCCGCCAAGCCATCCGGGCGAAGGCATTCGTGGACGCCACGGGTGACGGTGACTTGGCCAGGGATGCCGGTTTGCCATTCGAGATTCGGGACGGCCTTCAGCCGCCCACGATGTGTGCCGAGGTCTCCGGCTTGCCAGGGTCGATCCAGGCGCTGATTCGTACGCACCGCGAGGAATTCGGTCTGGCGCTGGATCACGGCTGGGGCGCAAAGGTCCCGGGTTCGCCCGGCGTGGCCATGTGTGCATTTACGCATGTTTTCAACACGGTGGCGTCGGATGCGAGCCAGTTGACTGCAGCGGAAATCGAGGGGCGTCGCCAGATACGGGCGTACATGGATATTGCTCGGAAGTACGGAGGCAAGGACAACAAGCCTTGCCTGCTCGACCTGGCCTCGCATATCGGTATCCGCGAAACACGGTCATTCAAGGCGAACTACAGGTTGACCGAAAAGGACGTGATGAGCTGCAAGCGGTTCCCGGATGCCATTGCAAACGGTACGTATCCCATAGACGTGCACGACCCCGAAACGGGGAAGTTCAAGTTCAAAAGGCCCGAAGGTGATTTCTACCAGATCCCTCTTTCTACCATGGTCAGCGACAAAGCTCCCAACATTGTGCTGGGCGGCAGAATGATCTCGACCGACCGCGGTGCCTTCGGCGGAATCAGGGTGATGGTAAACCTCAACCAGGTAGGAGAAGCTGCAGGCGTAACAGCTTCCCTGGCGGCATCAGGAGCAAAATCAGTTTCCGACATTGATGCCGGCGCCGTCCGTGATCAACTGTCAAATCTCGGAGCGGTGGTTATCTAACAGAACCGGAGGGCAAGCTATGACTTCACGAGAGAACTTGACTCTATCGCGCTTGGCGATCGCAATGCTCGGCGCCGTTTTACCAGTGTTCTACATCTTGGCCGGTGCGTCGCTTGCCGGCGAGCCGATTGACATGGGCTCACGCCTGGAACCGTTCGTGGATGACTACCTGATCGGAAAGGTCACGGGCGACGCGGAACAACGCTTGCACAAGCCGACACCGCAGGAAGTCGTCCTGGTCACCGACAAACCGTGGGAGGGCAACACCTGCGCCTACTACACGGTCTTTCGGGACGGCAAGCTTTATCGGATGTACTACCGCGGGTCGCACTACGACACGGAGGCCCGTCGGATGTCTCACCCGCAGGTGGCCTGCTACGCCGAGAGCGCCGACGGCGTCCATTGGACAAAGCCCGAGCTGGAACTGTTCGAGTTCGAAGGGTCGAAGAAGAACAACATCGTCTGGAACGGCGTCGGTACCCACAACTTCACGCCCTTCAAGGATCCCAACCCGGATTGCCCTCCCGAGGCCAGGTATAAGGCACTTGGCGGCGGGCGAGGAGGATTGTGCGCGTTCCAGTCGCCCGACGCCATCCACTGGAAGCTGATGAGCGAGAAAGCGGTCATCACCAAGGGAGCATTCGACTCGCAAAACCTCGCTTTCTACGACACTGTCCGCGGCGAGTATCGCGACTACCACCGCCAGGGCCGCGCGGGCAAGCGTGATATCCTGACGTGCACCTCGCCCGATTTCCTTAAATGGACGGAGTCGGTGTTCCTGGAATACCCCGATGCGCCCAAGGAGCACCTTTACACCAACGCCGTCCAACCGTACTTCCGTGCCCCGCACATCTTCATCGCCTTTCCAACTCGCTTCCATCCCGAGCGCAATTCCCAAGTCGAGCCCACGTTGATGACCAGCCGCGACGGCCACACTTTCCACCGCTGGACCGAGGCCCTGATTCCGGTCACGGCTCCGGAGGACCGCGACGGAAACCGCAGCAACTACATGGCGTGGGGCATGTTCGAGCTGCCAGGGCGCGCGGGGGAGTTGTCCGTGTACGCCACGGAAGCCTACTACACCGGCCCCGACAGCCGCCTGCGCCGGTTTGCTTATCGGACGGACGGATTTGTGTCCGTGCATGCTCCTGCAAGCGGCGGCGAACTGCTGACCAAACCGTTGGTGTTCAAAGGCAGCGAGTTGGTGATCAACCACGCGACCGCAGCAGCAGGAATCATCCGCGTAGAAATCCAGGATGCTGACGGCACGCCGTTCCCCGGCTTCGCGTTGGCCGACTCGGCGGAAATCGCTGGCGACCAGATCGAAGAGGTCGTCTCCTGGAAGAACGGATCGGACGTCAACTCGCTGGCAGGCAAGCCTGTACGGCTTCGCTTTGCGTTGAAGGACGCAGACGTCTACTCGATCCGTTTTCGTTAGCGCGTCCACGAGTGGTTCAGGTCCCGCGTGATTTCCCACAAGTCGTACTCGAAGCCGTCAACGGAGATGGCCAAGCAGGCGCCGCTCGAATCTACATTACGCTCATGCGGTCAACCAAGGAAGACGGCGTCTAGAGGCCGGAACACGTTGCCATAGGTTTGACCTATCCTCAGAATGCTTCGGCTCAGCGTTTAGCGAGCACGTTCTCAATATCGTCGAACGTCGCAATCTTTGTTTTCGCCTCGAGGTCCTTCCATGCATACAGCATCGGAACAGGGTTCCTAAAGAGAATCCAGCCTTCGATCTCAATGCCGTCGTCAATCCCGATGGCTCTGCACAATGCTGCACTCCGAGCGGTTAAGATCTCCAGTCGGTTAAGGTGCTTGAGGAGATCGTCTGGCTTCCCATTTCGCTTCATCCTACCCCGATAGTCAGTCAACTGTTCAGCGACCTCACCTGTGGCCTTGTGATAATGCAGATGTTTGCACTCGATCACGAGTACTCGTTTGGCCGATTCGTTCCATGCCAAAACATCAACATCGCCGAATTGACTGACGTCGCCGTAGTCGGGATCCTTGCGATACCCAAGAATCCCTCTTACTTCCAATTCGACCTTCGCCACGTTCCAGCCCAGCTCGGCAATCCTCTCTGCAACGAGTTTCGCAAACTTACTTCCACGATCGTTTCTTCTCTTGCCATACCACTTCCGCATCGCTTTCCCAAATCGAGAACGCTGCTCTCCTTTCGGGTCGCGGTATTGTTCGTGGTAGCTTCCTTCATGGTAACTCCGTATCACGTGGACGATGCACTCTCGAATTGCGCCAGGGGCGACGATTAGTTCAGGATCTTCACTCCAGTCCAACTGGATGATTGGACGCCGAACTGCTGAGAGTTGGCGGCGAAATCGCCACGGCTGGATGTCTGTTTCGTCAAATTCTTCCGGTATCACACGCCACGATTCGCGTGGAAGCAGGGAAAAGGTGTGTAGGAATCGGCCAACCTCGTTCGATTCGCATTCGGACTTGAGGAGCGAAACCAACTCGTTCTTCCTAATTCGGAATACCGCCTGCTCACGAGCTATCCCGATATCCTCAATCGCGTCCATGAACTTTCGGAGTCCATTGACGTGGAATCCGAATTCCTCGTACCACGCTTTCTCGAACTCCGTATCAATCTCCGATTCGCTTGCATCTCGAACACTGGGTGGTTGAAAGTTCTCCTCATAGTCTTCAATTGCGGTGGTGATGCGCCCATGGAAGCCCTTTTTCGCAAACGGCATCAACACACTCGATTCGAATTCGGTACACGCTTGAACATCCCCCAACGGCGTTATGGTTAGATTTGGCGGCATCGCGCCGAGGTGTATTGCGTCAGACCATCCGCCGAGCTGCGAGATAGCATTCGCTTTGGCCATTAAACTTGAGACATCCAGATGCCCGGGACGTACGCCACCGTTTGTCGGACATTCACAGATCGCAAACTCAATTAAGATCCGTGAAGGAAACAACACGGAGTTCAGCTCCATGTCATGGTCTGCAATCACGTCCAGAGCCGACTTCTTGTCTCGATGCAGAGCAAGATTTCCGGCGGCCCAGATTCTCTTCACGATTGGGGATCATTTTGAGGGACTCCAC
>CAZUAH010000220.1:0-21786 GCA_964617665.1 uncultured Pirellulaceae bacterium | reverse complement strand
ACAGGCAACGTTTTCGTTCCGGCCCGCCGCAGTTGCCCCGATTGCTCGTGGCATCCGGTCAGCGCGTCTACGCTCCCCTTGGTCTAGGAGAACCGGTTTCTGCCATCGACGCGACGACGGGTAAGAGCGTGGCGACTTTTGCGGAGACAAAGGGCGCCGAGGAGATCATACTGGCCGATAAGACGCTGCTCGTGCTCAAGGGCGACGCGGTTGCCGAACAGGCCCTGACAGATCGCGAAGCACGGAAGCTGCACGGTTTTCCCGTGAAGAAGACACTTGTTGCGGTCGACGCAGACAGCGGAACGACATTGTGGAGCTGGTCACCCGAGGGCGATCCGTTGCCGTTGACTCTTGCATCGGACGGCAGCAGTGTCTACATCCGTACCGATGTTGGCGTGATTTGCCTGGACATGACGTCAGGCAAAGAAAACTGGCGTCATTTGGCCGGACAGCCGGAAAAGAGGAAAAACATCTCGTACGGCAAGGACAATCTCCTAGTTGTTGATGGCGTGGTCCTCTGCAACACGAATGCTATGCTGACTGCTCTTTCCGCAAAAAATGGCAGGAAGCTGTGGGAGTGTAGCGCTGGCAGTTCCTTTCACGAACCCGTCGATGTCTTCGTAATCGATGGCCTGGTCTGGCATAAGGTTGGTCACAAGGCGGATCCGATGCGAGTGCCTCCCGATCAGCGTGAGGCCAGGGATCTGCATACGGGCGAGCTGAAAGTAAGGGATGCCGTTCCGTTGCACCTGGTAACTCCCGGGCATCACTTCCGGTGTTATCGCGCGAAGGCGACCGAACGGTTCATCATCATGGGAAAACGCGGTGTGGAGATGGTGGACCTGTGCGGAAACGATCATTCGCGGAACAACTGGGTTCGGGGCACCTGTCAGTATGGAGTCATGCCGGCCAATGGTCTGCTCTATGTTCCGCCGACCTCGTGCGGATGCTATTCGGAGGCAACACTCCGCGGTTTCTGGTCATTTGCGTCGGATTCCCCTGCCGCGTCCTTGGAACAACATTTGGTTGCAGAAGACAAGAGACTAGAGAAAGGTATCGCTTACAAAGAAACCCCAGAAGCTGAACCAAAAGATACCGATTCCTGGCCCACGTATCGGCAGAACCCGCTCAGGGGAAATGTTGCCGTCACGAATGTCGGAGCAGAGTTGAAGCAGGCTTGGAGTACAAAGCTAGGCAGCAGTCTCACGCAACCGGTGGCAACCGTCGGACGTGTTGTACTGGCCGACGCAGATACAGGAATCGTGTACGCATTGGAACCGCGAGGCGGCAAGGTATTGTGGAAGCATTTCGCCGCCGGCCGCGTGGATTCTCCACCCACGCTTCACGAGGGGAAGGTGCTCTTCGGCAGCGGCGATGGACGCGTGACCTGCCTGCGACTGAAGGACGGGGCCGTGGCTTGGCGTTTCCTCGCCGCTCCGGCGAATCTTCGCACGGTCGCGTTCGATCGCCTGGAATCGCCGTGGCCGGTCAGCGGAAGCGTTCTTGTACTCGACGGCGTCGCGTACGCCTGCGCCGGCCGATCTAGCTGGATCGACGGAGGAATGCATCTGTACGCGCTGGATCCGGCAACAGGCGAGGTCCTGCACCGCAGTCGCGTGAGCAGCTCACAACCGAACTACAGAGAACAAGAGGATACGCAGAGCGTTCACATCAAGGGCCATCTTTGGACCGACTACAAGACTTTCAAGCAATCGGACCAGAGCGACACGTATTCGATCGCGGGCGGGCTTTCCGACGTCCCGGTCAGCGACGGTACGCATGTGTTTCTGCGGCACATGATGTTCAACAAGGAGCTCGAAGCGAAGGCGGGACAGACGCGGCAGTTATTCTCGACATCAAGCCTGTTAGACGAGACGGAGCATCATCGTTCCGATTGGGGACTGGGCACGGGCGATCACGACCGGCTGCCCGCAGCCCGGCACAAAGGCGGGTTCTCCCGGTTCCACTTGGAAGACCAGGAAAGGTCGGCGCCATACAGAACGGATCAGCCGACCGGCCTGATGCTGGTACACGATGAGAACACGGTCTGGGGCGTCGTGAGGAACGGTCGGGGGAATCCGGTAGGGAAATACAGCCTGTTCAAGAGAGGCCTGGATACATCCACGGGAGATAAGCCGTGGAGGAAGGATCTGTCCGTACGTCCAAGGGCCATGCTGAAATCCGGCGACATGCTTTTCCTGGGAGTCATGCCGACAGAGATTCCGGCCGACGACCCGCACGCGGCGTACGACGCCAGGCTGGGCGGATCGCTGTGGGTTTGCTCGGAAAAGGACGGAAGCAAGGTTGCCGAATACGCACTTTCGGCACCCGTGAATTGGGATGCTATGGCGGCAGCCGGCCGTCGTCTTTACCTGTCAACAGCAGATGGCCGTTTGGTGTGCATGGCACCGGCCGGTGAATGAGTGGGCAATGCTGCGTTGTGTTACTGGTTGTTGTTTTTTCCTAACAGAGGAGTACTACCGATGAGAACGTTGTTCTTGATGACTCTGGTCGCGGCCATTTCCTGCACGGGACTGTTCGCCGCGAACAACACGCTTACCGAGACGGAGAAGCAAGACGGATGGATCCTGATGTTTAATGGCAAGGACTTCAGTGATTGGCAGATCGACAAATGGAATCCTGAGAGTTTCTCGATTGAGGACGGCGCGATGAAGTGCCATGGAAAGCCGTCCATGATCTACTATGACGGCGAAGGGAAGGAGATGAAGGATTTTCATTTCGTTGCCGACGTGATGACCGAGCCCGGTGCGAATGGTGGCATCTTTTTCCACACCAAGTACCAGGATAAGGGTTGGCCGATCGGGCATGAGGCGCAGATCGACAATAGCCATAAAGATCCCGTCAGAACGGGCAGCATCTATATCGTCGCGAAGAATCTGGAGGCACCTGCCAAGGACAATGAGTGGTTCAAGTACGAGATCATCGTGCGAGGAAAGACGATCAAGACGAAAGTTGATGGCAAGACCGTGCTGACCTACGACGAACCGTCCGGCGTTCAGGGTTCGCGAAAGCTGTCCTCAGGCACCATCGGGATTCAGGCCCATGATCCTGGTAGCGTTGTGTTGATCAAGAACATCAAGGTTAAGCTGTTGTCGTCACAACAACCCTGATCGAAGCGTGTACGCGCCATCCGAATCCTGCTCGCACGGTGACCGGACAAACAGCCGGAAGATTGACCGCATCTTGATGAATGACCGCGTGAACCGGACCGCCCACGCCGCAGGCGGTACACTCACGTCCAGCGACGGAAGCAGCGTAGTCGTATCGGATATTCCCAACGACGGACTGCAAAGAGCGTGACGACACGCTACTTGGGAAAGAAAAAAGAACGAGAGGCGTTGGGCCGGCGCGATCCAGTGCTTGAAGAGTTTCTCCAGAAAACCTGGGGCAAACCCAACGCCACCATGGTTACGCCTTGGGAACGTCCGAACGCAGAAACCGGCTTCGATGAGTAGATTGCGGCGGCAATTGTTAGATTCTCATGTCCACTGCTGGCGGCAACCGAGTGGAGCGTGAGAGCTCCAAACTCGCCGAACGGGGAAGTATCAGATCAGCAATCGGGAAAGCGTACGATGAAGCACCTTTGTTTTGGCAATGCCGTGGCAGCCGTTCTTTTCGCCTCCAACATTCAGGCCGATCAGTCGGTGCTCCTGCCGACGGCGGACAAGCAAGCCGTGACTTGGCGTTATACGACGTCCAAACCAGGTGATCGCTGGACGCAACCGGACTTCGACGATTCCATTTGGAGGAAAGGTCCGGCAGGTTTCGGGACACGCGGCACGCCGGGTTCCGTCATCGGGACCACCTGGGATACGAAGGATATCTGGATTCGCACGACATTCGACTACGATGGCCGCGCGTTCGAGAAGGCCGTCCTCAAGGTTCATTTCGACGAAGACCCGGTCGTGTATCTCAACGGTACGAAGATCGCCGCGCTGCGCGGCTACACCACTGCTTACGGCCACGTGGACGTGACCGAACCCGTTCGCCAAGCGCTGCGCAAGGGAGGTAACGTCATCGCCGTCAGCGGTCATCAAACGTACGGCGGGCAGTACATCGATGTGGGAATAGTACTCAACCCCGAACAGGAGTTAGATCGAACAATCCACGTACCGGAAAGCAGGCCGGAAATCACGGGATCGCTTCCACCGATTGCGCCGCTGTTCGACCATCCGGTTCGAGATACATCGATCTGTGTCGGCGGGGACGGCATGTACTACTTGACCGGCACAACGGCCGACAACCCGGCCGGCAGCCATGACAAGACAGGATGGTGGTATGTGAACGAAGGAATCCGGGTCTGGAAGAGCAAGGACCTGAAGAATTGGGAGCCACTAGGACTCGTCTGGTCGCTGGAAAAGGATGCCACCTGGGCAAAGCAATTCAAGACCGACGGCCGCGGCATACGCCGACGCGCGTGCTGGGCTCCCGACATCCACTATGTGAAAGGTACGTTTTGGCTGACCTATTCGATGAATTACCGCGGGTGCGGCTTGTTGAAGAGTACAAGCGGTAATGCGGAAGGGCCCTATATGGATGCCAAGGAAGAAGGGCCGCTGACCGACGAAATTGATGCGTCGCTTTTCCAAGACGACGACGGTACCGTCTACTGGGTCTATCAAAACGGTAAGATCGCGAAGATGAACGACGATATGACCGGTCTGGCCGAAAAGCCGCGACTGCTCAAGCCATCGAACGGCAAACAGGTTGGTTTCGAGGGCGCCTACGTCACCAAGCACAATGAGCGATACTACCTCATTTGCGCCGACTTTGTCGGAGGCCTCTATCACTGCATGGTTGCCGACTCGGAGACTATCTACGGTCCGTACGGTCCACGTTACATCGCCATTCCGCATGGCGGGCACAACATGTTTTTCACCGACAAGGAAGGTAATTGGTGGGCTACGTTTTTCGGCAACGATGGCCGGGCACCGTTCCGCGAGCGCCCCGCGATCCTGCGAATCGAGCTGGATGAAGAAGGTCGTGTCCGTCCCAAGCAACCGGACTCGCAAGCGAATCACTAGCCCTTCTTGCTTTGGTCGCGCAACCGTGATGTGTTGCGTCCGTGCCTGCGACGGATGTGAAACGTCTCGAATGGCGCGATGTTTGGCAACGGGATTCGAGTCTGATATCATCGGGACGCCCTGTCACGCAACGGTCCGTGTTCGAGAGTCTGGCGGGCATCCCGCCGAATGAAAACGCAAACTCAAGCCTTCTGGAGATACCCCGTGACAATACTACGGTTGATCGTTACGCCCGCTGCCATGGCGTCGTCTTTGTTTCTCGCTGCGACGTCGGTTGCGGAGCCTCGTTCAACGATGGCCAATCCTGACTTTACCCAGGGTGACAAGATCCCCGAGGGCGCGGACCACGACTGGACACTCGGGCCGACGGGCGCCCGCGGGTGGATGTTCAGCGACAAGCTCGTAACCTCGGACGCGCGGCAGATAGCGATCACCAAGGTGGAAGAGGATTCCCCTGCCGACGGGATCCTCGTGGTGGGCGACGTGATCCTCGGCGTGGGCGGTAAGCCGTTCTCCTACGACCCGCGTACCGAGTTGGGCAAGGCGATCACCGCGGCCGAATCGGAGGCGGCGGATGGTAACTTGTTACTGATTCGCTGGCGGGCCGGCACGACCGAACATGTCGCCCTGAAACTGCCCGTCCTGGGTACGTACAGCGCCACCGCGCCCTACGATTGTCTGAAGTCGAGGCGCATTCTCGAGCAAGGCTGCGAGGCGCTCGCGGCGCGCGTCGCAGACCCGTCTTACCGGCAAAACCCGATCACGCGCAGCCTGAATGCCCTCGCGCTGTTGGCCTGCGGCGAGCCGGAATACCTTCCGCTTGTAAGAAAGGAGGCCCAATGGGCGGCGGACTACTCGGCCGACGGCTTCCAGACCTGGTACTACGGCTACGTCATCATGCTGCTCTCCGAGTATGTGATGGCAAACGGCGACGACTCGGTCATACCGGGCCTGCGGCGACTCGCACTCGAAGCCGCAAACGGACAGAGCATTGTCGGTTCGTGGGGCCATCGCTTCGCGCGGGCCGACGGGCGGTTAGGCGGTTATGGAATGATGAACTCACCGGGCTTGCCGTTGACGATTGGGCTTATCTTTGCTCGCGAGGCTGGGGTGGACGGTCCGGAAGTTGAGCGGGCGATTGGACGAAGTGCGCGGCTGATGCGTTTCTACATCGGCAAGGGAGCCGTCCCTTATGGCGATCACCACCCCTGGATCCAGACGCACGAGGACAATGGCAAGTGCGGCATGGCGGCCGTCCTATTCAGCTTGCTTGAAGAACCGGACGGTGCCGAATTCTTCTCGCGGATGAGTGTCGCCTCGCACGGACCGGAACGCGACACCGGCCACACCGGCAACTTCTTCAACATCCTTTGGTCGATGCCGGGCGTGGCCCAGTCCGGGCCCCATGCCACGGGCGCCTGGATGCAAGAGTTCGGCGCGAGGTATTTTGATCTCGCACGACGTTGGGACGGGACCTTCCTTCACCAGGGCCCGCCTCAACTGAGGAATGACAAGTACGGGAACTGGGACTGCACAGGGGCCTATCTGCTGGCCTACGCGATGCCGCTTAGAAAGATCTATCTGACGGGCAAGCGTCCATCGGTTGCCCACCAACTCGATCCCACCGCTGCACAAAGCCTCATCAACGACGGTCGTGGATGGAGCAACCGGGATCGCACAAGCTTCTACGATGGGCTTGACACAAAGCAACTCATGGCCCGTCTGAGCAGTTGGTCGCCCACGGTTCGCGAACGGGCTGCGATGGCACTGGGCCGTCGGCAGGATGACATTATCGCCCAATTGATCCGCTTGCTCGACGCCCCGGATCTCCATACTCGGTACGGTGCCTGCCAGACGATCAAGATGCAGCGCGGACGCGGCGCGGCGGCGGTGCCGGCATTGGTAGAAGCATTCCGAAGCGACGACCTCTGGCTTCGGCTCCTGGCCGCCGACGCGCTGGCAGGGATTGGCGAACCGGCCAAGGCGGCCGTTCCCGAAATGCTCATAAGGCTCGCCAAAAGCGACCCCAAAAACGATCCTCGCAACATGGAGCAACGCTACCTTTGCTTCGCCCTGTTCAACCAGCGAGGCGGCCTGCTAGGCCGTTCGCTCGAGGACGTCGATCGCGAAGCGCTCTATGCGGCGGTTCGGGCCGGGCTCTGCAACGAGGACGGCCGCGCCCGCGGCAGCATCGGATCGGTTTACCGAAATCTCTCTTATGAAGAAATCGAGCCCTTGCTGCCCGCCATCCGCCAGGCCGTTATCGAGCCGGCCCCCAGCGGTATCATGTTCGCCGATGGGATCCGCCTCGAAGGACTTCGGCTGTTGGGTAAGCATCGGGTCAAGGAAGGGATCGACGCGTGCGTGAAGTACACAGAAACGCAGAACCCCTGGGCCAGCGAGAAGCGAACGCCCGAACTGATGAAGATCCTGCTCAGCTACGGTGCCCACGCGAAATCGACTACCGCGGAACTCGAACGGATCGCCGACTATTTTGAAAACCACGAGAAGAACTTTCCTAGGCGATTGAGTCTCGAAAAGGCCAGGGTCGTCCGCGAGACGATCCGCGCCATCGACGCCTCGGACGAGCATCCTGAGTTGATCAGTGTTGAGGCAAAGAAATGATCGTCATTAGAGGAGATCTCTGGCATGCTATGCCGTTCTAATCTTCACGCGTGGTCAACCAACATCCTGTTCTTCGCAATCGCCTTCACCAATACTGGCACGGCGGACGAACCGCCGCTTAAGGGGCTTGCGGAGGTGACACACGATCGAGTCAGACTGGTTGACGGCTTTTGGGGCCCTCGCTTGAGGACCCATCATAAAGTGACCGTTCCCCACGCGTTGAACTGCCTGGAGGCGGATGGCCACGTCACCAACTTCGATAAGGCCGCCGGTGTCTATGACGGCCCGCTCCGAGGGCACCATGCCTTTGACTCGGATCTTTACAAGGCACTTGAGGGAGCCCTCTATTCATTGCGGCATTTTGAAGACCCCGAACTGCAAGAATTCGACTGTTTGACTTCGCCCCCTGCTGGCTCGACCGGCAGGTGGACCAGTTTGAAAGGCTAAGAAAACGTCTCTCTAAGACACCTAGTCGTCCCCTCTTCGCCGCCCACGGCGGCGAAGAGGGGATGACTAGGTAAGCAAGGTGGTGAGCGGCCGCGTTAGCTGCCCAAACATCGGCTCCTGCCAGACGAGCTGGCAGGGGGCCAATACCAACTCAAACAGTCGAAAAGAACGAGTCGACAATATTCTCGACCGCATCCTCGCGGCCCAGCAAATGGACGGATTCCTAATCTCGTACTTCATCGTGAATAAAGACCTGGAACGCTGGGGCACCATGCGGCATGAACATCAACTGTACAACACGGGGCATTTCTTCGAGATGGCCGTTGAGCATCAGCGGTTGACGGGACAGGACAAGGTACTGGAAGCCGCAAGGCGGTTTGCCGATAACGTCGACGGTGTCTTCGGTCCCGGGAAAAGATATGACACATCGGGTCACGAGGAAGTGGAACTCGCCCTGGTAAAGCTCTATCGTGCCACCGGTGAGAAAAAGTATCTCGACCTTTGTCGGTTTTTCCTCGACGAACGTGGCCACGCGCACGGTACCGAGCGAAAGCCGTTCACGCCCCCCGGCCCGATGGTGTTACCGAAACGCCTTGAGGGCCAATCCATGGCAGAATATCGGCGGGCCAAATGGGGCCGTCGCGATGGCCGGATGCAGGACCACAAACCGCTGGTCGAGCAGGACGCCATTGGGCACGCTGTACGGGCCGGGTATGTCTACTCGGCGATGGCCGACATCGCCCGTTTCAGCGAGGCGCCCGAATATGAGAAGGCGGTCGAGCGAATATGGAAAGATGTCGTTTCCTGCAAAATGTATGTCAACGGCGGTCTCGGCACGGCCCAGTACGGCGACGAAGGGTTCGGCGATCCCTACGTGCTGCCCAACCGCACGTATTGCGAATCGTGCGCAGCCATAGCCGGCGTCCTCTGGCAGCACAGGATGAGCCTTCTCAAAGCCGAGGCCAAGTACGCCGACGTGATGGAACTGATTCTATACAACGGGATGCTCAGTGGAATTGGCATTTCCGGTGACAGCTTCTTCTACCAGAACCCGCTCGAAAGTAGAGGCGCCACGCGAAGGTCCTGGATCGGTCTTGCCTGTTGCCCGACGAACTTCGCACGCATCATCCCGCAGGTCGGCGGTCTCGTCTATGCCAAGGAGGAAGACACGGTCTATGTTAACCTCTATATGAACGGAAACGCCACGATCAATTTCGATGACGGAAAGAGAGTGAAGCTGGAGCAGGAAACCACTTATCCGTGGGATGGCAATGTGAAGTTGACGGTCACTCCGGAGCAGGAATCCGAGTTGACCGTGTGTTTGCGGATTCCCGGTTGGGCGTTTGGGCACCCCGTGCCGAGTGACCTGTATCGTTTCGAGAAGGATGAACCGCTACCTATTAGCCTGAAAGTCAATGGCACGAAGACCAACGGCACGCCAGACGAAGACGGTTATGTTCATCTGCCCCGTCAATGGAAACCGGGCGACGAAATCGAGCTCAACCTGCCCATGCCGGTCCGGCGGGTCGACGCTCACGAAAAGGTCGAGGCGAATCGTGGGAAAACGGCCTTGATGCGAGGTCCGATCGTCTACTGCCTCGAGGCGGTCGATCACGACGGCGCCGACGTGGTCCGCCTGGCTCTGCCTCGCACGACGGCGCTCCACGCCGAATATCGTGCTCAACTGCTCGGGGGCGTGACGGTCATTACCGGCGAGGCATTGCTCGACGGCCGCCAGCGTCCCATGACGGCCGTGCCGTACTATGCCTGGTGCAATCGCGAGAACGGCGCAATGACAGTCTGGATCAGCGAAGACGAATGACTCGAAATCGTAGGCTGAACCGAGACGCCAATTACACATGTTTCACAGAAAGGTTCAATACATGTTTCGCCATCTGATCTCAACATGTTTATTATTGGGTCTATTCTCTCATGATGTCGTTCATTCTCAGGAAATGCCGAAGGAGGACGTGATTGATGTCGCCGCGGTCGGCGAAGGACTGTGCGTCCACAACCTGTTCCAGTCCAACATGGTTCTCCAGCGAGACAAGCCGATCAGCATCTGGGGATGGGCTGCCGCAGGCGAGAAGGTAACCGTGTCCTTCGCCGGTCAGACCCAAACCGCGACGGCTGACAAAGACCGTGCCTGGAAAGTAACGCTCGCAGCCATGCCCGCAAGCACCTCACCGCAGAAGCTCACCGTGCAGGGCAAGAATGAGACGCTTGCGCTGGAGAACCTCCTCGTTGGCGATGTCTGGCTCCTGGGCGGCCAGAGCAACATGGAGTTCCCACTGTCCAGGATCGAAAACGGCAACCTGGAGATCGTGTCCGCCAATTACGATAACATCAGAATCCTGACTATCCCGGCGCAGAATGGTCCGGACAACAAACAAGGCTTCCCGCGCCTTCACGAGTGGAGTGGCTGGTTCGGTCGACACTTCCGGAAAGGCGATTGGGATGCCTGCTCACCTGAAATCGTGCGTGAACTTTCGGCCATTGGTTACGTGTTCGCTCGGCGGATCCACATGGCAACACAAGTGCCGATAGGTGTCATTGATGTCTCTCGGGGCGGCACAACGGTCGAGACCTGGACGCCGGATTCCGTGCTGCGGAAGATCGACACACCAGAGGTCACGTCCAAGCTCGCAGAGTGGGACGAGAAAGTTGCTGCCTACGATCCGAACAAAGATCTCGAAGACAGGATCAAGCGGCATCACGACTGGGTCGCGAGGATGAAGAAAGACGGCAAGGAGATTCCTGCCGACAGAAAGGAGCCATCCGACCTACGTCCGGGTCCGGCGATGGATCAGAACAGGCCCGGCAACTGCTATGCGAGCATGATCGCCCCTATCGCCAGCTTGGCTGTGAAAGGTGCAATCTTTCACCAGGGCTACAACAACTGCTTCAACGGAACGCAGGGCGCGGTTATGTACTACCAAGTATTCCCAAGAATGATCATCGCATGGCGTGCCGCGTTTAATGACCTGGAAATGCCGTTCGGCATTCTGTCTCTGTGTACGGAGGGCGAGCCTCAAACCCGGGACAACTACGTTGAGAAGATGGCCAATGCCGGACCATACATCCGCGAGGCGCAATACAAGACGTTTCTCGATTTCTACAACGCGGGCGACAAGAATATCGGCTTCACTAGCACTTATGACTTGCGGCGCCGATGGTACCATCCCCAACTCAAAATTCCAGCCGGAGAACGCATCGCGCGCTGGGCACTGGCCACGCAGTACGGTTTCGAGAGCGAGATCCGTTGGAAGCCGCCCATGGTCAAGGGAATGGAGGTCGAAGGCGACCGGATCCTGCTCCACATGGATGAAGCAACAGCCAACGTGGATGACGGCGGTTCGATGAAGGGCTTTGCCATTGCCGGTGAAGACAGCAAGTTTCATCCGGCCGACATCACCCACCTGGTAACAGGTGAGGACAATCGCGGCCGACCACAGAAAGACATGAAGGTGCTGGTACTCAGCAGCCCCATGGTCCCGAAGCCGATCCACTACCGCTACGCATGGGGACGCAGTCCGATGGGAAACCTACAGGCCAGCGGCAACACCGATATCCCCGTAGCGACCCAGCGCAACGACAATTGGTCCATGAAAGAGATATACGAGGCACTTACTGGTAAGAGGAGCAGTTCTGCCGGATCACTTGAGCGCGGCGAGCGGGGCGAGCTGATCAAGGTTCTTCGCGAGGAAGACACACGAAGGCGACTTTCAGAGGCTGACGCCCTGATCCGCGAACACAAGGACGAGTGAGAAGTGAACATCCGGAGAGGATTTGATCATGAAGACAAACCCGATATATCGAAAACTGGGCATATCGCTTTCGACCCTGGCACTGCTGCTGGTTTCGTTCGTCTGTTATGCAGCGGAAGGCGACTTCTACACAGAGAAGCAGATCTACCGATCACGCCCGGATCCGAATCGCGAGATGGCTTTCGGTCATATCGGCGTGACGGGTGTAATGGTGCGGATCTACAGAGACGTGACCATCAAGGTCGAGAGGACCGTGCCTGGCTCGCCAGCCGACGGCAGGTTCCAGAAGGGCGAAACCATCACCGGAATAAACGGTGTTTCTTTGAAGGGCAAGAATCCCTTCGTCACGCTGGGCAACGCGCTCACCCACGCCGAGGCCACCAACGGCCAGATGATCTTCGACGTCGCTTCCGCAGATGGTACATCGAGGAGAAAGGAAACCGTTTTCATCCCCGTGTTGGGTTCGTACGGCAAAACCTGGCCGCTTGCCTGCGACAAGTCCACAAAGATCGTCGAGAAGGCTGCCGAATTCTACGCCGACAGGAGCGAGTTCGGGAAGCAGTACGACGAGCGGGGAATCCCGGCAGCTCTGGCGTGTCTGTTCCTGCTCTCGACAGGGGACGACAAGTACTTGCCGCCAGTCAAGGCGTACTTCGACAGTTTCCCCAAGGACGTGAAGGCGATCGGCGACCACACCTGGAATAATGGCTACAACGGCATCGCATGCGGCGAATACTATCTGCGCACCGGCGACGAATCGGTGTTGCCGATCATGCAGTACTTCTGCGACGACGCAAAGCACCGCCAGAAGTTCGGACGCGGCTGGGTGCACTGGGGCACAGGCGTCAGTCCCGGGTACGTCGCCAGCGGCCTTATGAACCCCGCCGGGGCGCAGGTGCTCACAACGCTGCTACTGGGCAAGGAGTGCGGCGTCGATGTCGACGATGACACGTTACTCGGTTCGCTGGAGTACTTCTACCGCTTCGCCGGTCGCGGCACCGTGCCCTACGGCGATCATCGCGGCGAAGGCGGCCTGGGATCCAACGGCAAGGACGGCATGATTGCCGCGGCCATGCAGATCGCCGCAGGCTCGCAGGGCGACGTCACGATGTACGAGAAGGCCCGGCAGTATCTGGGCATGTCCATGCTTACCAGTTACCCCGTGCTCGTGAAGGGGCATGGCGACGAAGGGCGCGGCGATGGTATCTGGCGCAGTATCATCACTGCCTACATGCTGAGAGATCGCCCCGACCAGTACCGCTCGGCCATGGATCGTCTCACCTGGTGGCACGATCTTAGTCGCGAGCCGGGTGGAAGCGTCGGAATCGCGACGCTCACGTGGCAGAACGGTATCATCGGCTCGTCCGGTCCTGGCGTCGGCCTTTCCTACACCGCGCCATTGAAAACGCTGCGCATCACCGGCGCGCCGCGCACGAAGTACTCCAAGGACTTCACGCTACCCGCTAACATCTGGGGCACGCAGGCCGACAGGGCATTTCTCTCGATCGACCACAATCCGAAGTACTACAGCTACGGAGGTGACGAACCCACGCATATCCCCTTTTTCGCGCTCGGAGGGGCGTACCACCGAGCAACGACGGATCTCGAAAGCGTCCCCCGCGAGGTGATGCTCAAGAACGTGTATCACCGGCGCTACATGATCCGCACGCAGGCGGCCAAGGCGCTCCGCGCGGTCGAGGCGTTTGATGACCTAGAACGTCTTCTGCGCGACCCCGATCCGCGCGTGCGCCGCGCCGCGCTCGACGGCCTGATCGACTACAACTACTGGTTCGCGATGGGCCGCAAACCGATATCGGCCGAGCAGGTTTCGCCCGCCATGCTCGATGCCATCAAGAAGATGCTGTCCGACCCCGCCGAGTCGTGGTGGGTGGTCGATGGCGCCCTGACGGCACTGAAGCTCGCGCCGGCCAGTGACATCCGGGCCTGCAAGTCGCTCATCATGCCCTGGACAAAGCACTCGGACTGGTGGCTGCGCGAGTCTTCCTTCATGGCCCTGTCCGGGCTCGAAAAAGACGACGCCCTCTACCTGAAGATCCTGCCGACGCTGCTGACGATGGTGACCGAAGAGTACCACACTCAGCCGCGATCAAGGATGCTGGGGCACCTGAAGGACGCTCTGAAAAGCAAGAATCGGACGAGCCCGGCCGGCGAGTTGATCTTGGCGGGGCTCCAGAATGCTGTGAAGACGAGCGAGATCAAGACGGGCATCCGTTCCCCCGAGGGTGCATACAACGTCTTTGAAGTGGCCAAGGCGTGCCTGCAGGACGATCCGACGACCGCCGTTGCGGTCGCGCAGATGATCCAGCAGCGCTTCGGCCAATTCGCCACCTCCGACCTCGTCAAACTCGTGGCCGCACCGAATGCAAATCCCGAGGGCAAGCCTTATGGCCTCTACACTACGCTCGACCATCAGTCTCCCCAGCAGCGCGAAGAGCTGACCGATATCCTGTTCAACACCTTCAGGAAGGAACTAGTCAATCGTATGGTCGTCGACAACGTCAGCGAGAACCGGCCGTTGGTGGACACGATCATCGACCTGACCAAACTCCGCAAGCCCGTCGCCGGCTGGCAGCCGGTCGGCGCCCCGAAACTCGAAGATCGCATCTGGCGTTTCACGTCGCTCGATCCACAGGTCGAAAAGGACAGGGTGCATCCGCGCGAGAAGAAACGATTCCGGAGCATACAGCTGCCGGACGAACTCAAGGGCTGGTACGAGGTCGACTACGATGACAGCCGGTGGAAAAGCGGACGCGCTCCCATCGGCGTCGGCGTCCACAAGGCGCGCAACGTCTCTTTCCAAAACAACTCATACTGGGGCAAGGGCGAGTTCATCGTGATGCGAACCACATTCGAGATGGATGCGGTGGCCTGCGACTCATACCGGCTGAGCATCCTGGCCAAACAGGGTTTCCACGTGTACCTGAACGGCCGCAAGCTCCAAACCTACATCTGGTGGAAGGACATGCCGCACTACCGCGCCATCGTGCTCGACGCGGGCCAAATCAAGTACCTGAAGAAGGGCACCAACGTTCTGGCAGCCTATGGTAACGTCCAGTACGACAAGAATACGCACGAGCCCGCGGGGCAGATGGACCTGTTCATCGAAGGTCTGAAGATGTCGGACCTGAAGTAGCTTCGCTCCAGGCCGCGCGCCGGATCAAGGAAGCTGAAGCGACCATCGCAGAACTCACACCCGTCTTGGAAAAGGCCAGGGCCCACTCGCGGAAGAAGAGGTAGCTGTCCGCTGATTGCGTGTTCGACAACTGATGCAGCCTCCAAAGATGGCGGTGATTCTTCCAAGAATGGTGGTGTGGTTCAAACGGTTCGCTCGTACAATTCATACTCATCTCTTGCCAGTTCCATGTAAGCGTTCGTACCCCACCAGAGACGCCCCATGATCCTCCGCTGTCGAACTCGATCGCTCGATGTCGGGTTTCTCGTGCTGTTCGTTGCGTTGTTCTCGAACGTGACCCACGGAGCCCAGCCTGCCCCGGTGGAGCCAGTCGTCAAGCCTGCCCGCAAGAACGTGAAACTGCCCGGCTTGGTGGTCAATTTTCAGAAACGGTGCGTTGACGTGGAGGGTTCCGTTTGCCTCGATGAGGGGATGTTGGAACTGATCGCCTGCACGAAGCGGACCAAGGAGCACGAGTCGATTGTGGTGGTTCATGCCAAGCCGATGCACATCCACACGGGATTGCTGCTGCTTGGCGCGAAGAACGGCAATCCCGCCATGCGCAAAGCAGTCGATGAAGAGCGAACACGGTGGGTGGACATTCCTCCGCGCGGCGATCCGGTCGACGTGCATTTGGTGTTCAAGAACTCCGACGGCAATCAAGTCGATCGCCCCATCAGCGATTTCGTGACTTGTTCGGAAGGGGACCCTGATGGACTGTTCGTGGCGGAGGAGGGTGATGCGTGTAACGATGACAAGGACAGCAAGTTCCCAAAAAACTTCCTCTTTGCAGGTTCCCTTCTCCATGGAGACGGACCGGGCCCGCGCCGATATGTGGCGGACGTGAGCGGCAGCGTGATTTCCATCGCGACCTTCGGCGACGAACTGCTCTGCCTACCGGGCATGCATGCGAAAGCCAACGATGCATTGATGTGGCAGATCGACGCCAGGCATCTACCCAAGGTTGGCTCGAAGGTTATTCTCCGCCTCCGTCCGCAAATCAAACCCGCCACAAAGGCCGACAGGGCAGAAAAGCAACAGCCAAACGACGGCCGCGTTGAGAAAGAAGAATAGCGGCTGCGATTCCCACGTCGCGGGGGAATCACCCACGTCACTTATTCGAGGAAGAGTCATATCATGAAATGGAATCGGTCGATCGGTTTGGTCCTGGTGATGGCTTGTTTGTGGTCGGTCGGCAATGCCGTAGCTGCGGACTCCTACTACAAGGAGCCACCCCTCTTTTCCACCGCGCCCAGACCGGAGAAGTCCCTTCAGTCGATTGACCGCTTCGGCCCGGTCGGCACGGGGATCGACCTGATTCAACCTGCCTTCACGATGCGAATCAAAAACATCGAAGAGGGATCCCCCGCCGCCGCCACCGGCAAACTCGAGAAGGGCCAGATCATCGAATCGATCAACGGCCAGAAGTTGGCCGACATCGATCCGCGCATCCAACTGGGTCGGATCCTCGCTGCGGCGGAGGCGAGCGACGGTGTGGTCAAATTCGCCATCAAGGGCGAGGCGGAGCCGGTCACGGTGAAGATCCCCGTGCTCGGCGCATACAGTAAGACTTGGCCGCTGAATTGTCGAAAGTCGGACAAGATCGTGCGCCAGGTCGCCGACTACCTGTCCAAACCTGAGTCAACCGAAGGCCTCGGCGGCATCGGCATGCTGTTCCTGCTCTCCACCGGAGAGGACGAGGATCTCGAGGTCGTGCGCAACTGGGCGCGCAAAGCACCGGCTCATACCTACCCTTGGTACCTCGGTTATGGTGGTATTCCGCTCACCGAGTGCTACCTGCGCACCGGCGACAAGGAGATCCTCGCGAATATCCAGAAGTGGGTCGATAACGCGGCCAGGACACAGCATAACGACGCCTGGGCCGGTCGGGGCTCGGCTCTCACCTCCTATGGCAGCGGGCACCTCAACGCGGCCGGCACCCACGTGCTCACCTTCCTCCTGCTGGCTGAAGAATGCGGCGCGGACGTGCCCGATCGCACCCTGCACGGCGCGCTGAGGCACTTCTATCGTTACGCCGGCCGAGGCAACAATCCCTACGGTGACAATCGTCCGTTCACCGGCTTTGTCGACAATGGCAAGAACGGGAAGCTCGCCTTCGCCATGGCCGCGGCTGCCGCGCTCACCCCGGATGGCGAGGACTCGGTCTATGCCAAAGCCCGCGACGCCTGCGCGATGCAGGGTTTCTACACCACCACCTTCATGCTGCACGGCCACACCGGCGGCGGCATCGGCGAGATCTGGCGCAGCGCCGCCATGGGCTTGCTGTACGAGAAAAAACCCAAGCAGTACCGCGAGTTCATGGACAACCGCCAGTGGCATTACGACCTGTCACGTCGCTTCGACGGATCGTTCGGCATTCTCGGCGGGAGCGGCTACGACAAGGAATTGTGGGGAGTCGCCTACCCGCTGGCCTACACCATCCCGCGCAAGACGCTGCGCGTCACCGGCGCGCCGCCAAGCAGGTTCTCCAAGCCCTACCAGTTGCCCAAGCCGCCCTGGGGCACCGATGCGGACGGCATTTTCCTCTCGCTCGAGGCGGTGCCGGACAAGGACGGCAACAAACAGGACCTGTCGGGCGAAACCCTGGCCAGAGATTCCAGCATGCACTTTATCCGCCGCTTCCACGGCTCGGATCAACCCAGCGACGACGAGATTCGGAAGTACATCCACCACCAGGATTTCAACATCCGCAACATCGCCGCATTTAAGTCGCTTGGCATCAATAGCGGCTACATCGGTTGGCGTTCCCCCGGTGGAAACGTGCGCCCGGACTTGACAATAGAGTTCCTCAGGCACAAAGATCCGCGTATCCGCCGGGCCATGTTCGGAGCTATCTTGTACCGCACCGATGTGCTGACGCCGGAGATCTTCGGGCTCGCGGTGCAGGCGGTCCGCAACCCGGAGGAATCGTGGTGGGTCAAGGACGCCGCGATCCAGCTCATCGGCCACGGTTCCGCGGATCAGATCGTGCCCCTTGTCGATCTCCTGCTTCCGTATCTCAAGCACGAGGAGGCCTGGCTGCGAAACGCTGCGCTGACGGCGCTGACACCGGTGGCGGCAGACGAGCGCTGCTACCAACGAGTGCTTCCCGCGATGGGAGAACTGGTGCGGACGAACCAGCGCGTGTCCGTGACGCACGGATTCGCACCAAACATCCGTGCCAGGATCAAGGAGGCTGGGCCCGCGGTGCAGCAATTGGCAACCGAGACCCTGAAGGAGACCTTCACCGGCTATGCCGGCAAGAAGGTGAGTCCCGCCGGCCAGAACCTGAAGCCCACTTACGATTACCACCTGGAAGCCATCGCTGCTTCGCTGGCCGATGTGCCCGGCGGCATGGACGTGCTCTACGAAATTGCCCGGCAGAGGCACCCCGACGAGATTCTCCCCTACAAGGAACTCTTCCTCGCCGCGGACTCCAGCCAGTTTGGCCCCAAGCTGAAAAAGGCGATTGCACCCATCATCATGGACGAACTCATCCCCGAGTTCGTCGGAAAAAGCCGCAAGAGGCTGCTCCCGCTAGCCGCCAGCGAAGTCAAGTCGGAATGGCCCGGCGGCAGTGCGGAGCCCGTCGACGGATTAGTCGCCCTCTACAAACGGGCCGGACACGACGAATACGATTGGCACATGTTTGCAGACCTGCGCAACGCCGAGTGGTCCTACCACAGCTTCGATCCGATCCCAGCCGAGCAGGTGCCTTTCGACCAGTTGGTCACCCGCTACCGCGAGGTGACCCTTCCCAAGGGTATGGAGCGATGGTTCGCGGCTGACTTCGATGCCGCCAAGGCCGGTTGGAAGAAGGGCAAGAGCCCTTTGGGCAACTACAACGGAGAGTTGCCCGATCGTCCGATCACGAAGTGCTCGACCGACTGCGTCGGCCCAGGCTGCTTCGGCGCGACCAAGGTCAACACCCTTTGGGAGAAGGAAGTCCTGCTCATGCGTGGCACTTTCAGGGTCCCATCGTTGAAAGCGGGCCACCGCTACCGCTTGCGGGTCAATAACGGCGACCACGTCGGCTCCGGCGGTGGGTATCTCATCTACGTTAACGGCAAGCCCATGATCGAATGCAAACAAGGTCGCGGTCGTGGAGGAGGCGGACGTCCCAAGGGGGCCTACATCACCAAGGAATTCCTCGACGACTTCATGAGCGGCGAGGTGACCATCGCGGTGAAGACGTTCATACGCTACAACGACAAGTACAGCACCAAGCCGACCAGCCGCACTCCCCAAGGTAAGATCAGCATCCACTTCGAGGAGCAGCGGCTGCCACCGATGGGCGACGACCTCGTCACCAAGTCGGCCAAGGTCGTTCCCATGCTCTCGTCCGAGTGGCAGGCCAAGCTGGACCCGGAAGACGCGTCGCAGAACCCCGACGAAAACCTTTTCCGCTGGGACGGCAAGTTCGCCGCCAATCCAAGGGTCCTGGGTCAATGGCAGCTCGTGGGTCAGGTGGCGAAGATCGCCGACTTCGATCCGGAGAAGAAGACGAACGCCCGCAACGTGCCCTTCTCCACGATCACGCTCAGGGACGGCGGCGGAACCACCGATCCGACCTGGGTCTGGTCCGGCGATGTCGTGATGGATCTCAAACGCTACCAGGCGCTCAAGATGGACGTGAGGAAGGTCGGCGAAGCCGATTACCTTTTCGTCGAATCCGGCGGTTTCAGCACACGGAACAAACCCGATTGGAAGTCGCCGTGGTACGTGCTGGCCCGGTAAATTGATAGTCTAAACCACCGGCAGGAGATACCATTGCAATGAACAACCGACGAGCCGAGCAAGCGGCGGTTTTCGCCTTTACGGCAGCGATGCTGCTTTCGTCTTTCGTAGCGAACGCCGTTGAGCCGCCGCCCGAATCAAAGCCGGGCATCGAGTTGGGCACGCCCTTTGCCGACGGCGCCATCTTGCAGCGTCAGATGAAGGTCCCAGTGTGGGGCTGGAGTCAGTCGGGAACGAAGGTGACGGTCGAATTCGCCGGGCAGAAGAAGACGGCCATCGCTGACAAGGACGGCAAATGGGCGCTGCAGCTTGCTGCCCTCGAGGCAAATGCCCATCCGCGGGAGATGGTCATCGCCGAGAGCACGGGCAAGGCCGTTGTCCTCAAGAACATCCTCGTCGGCGAGATCTGGTTTGCATCGGGCCAATCCAACATGGACTGGGTGGCTGGCAAGTCCATGTGCGGTAGTTTGGCCAACGTGATAGCCCGTGCCAAGGAAGACATCCCGATTCGCGAATTCCAGGTAGATATCGGTTCCTCGCTGTTCCCACAAGCCCGGACGACAGCAGAAGGTGGATGGAAGAGTTCGAAACAGGCCGGCGGATTCTCCGCCTTGGCTCTTTCTTTCGCCTGGGATCTCCACGAGACGTTGCAAGTTCCTATCGGCATCTTACGTAGCAGTCACGGCGCGACCCCGATCGAGACGTGGACCGCGTACGAAGGCTTCGCCGCGCATCCGAAACTGCAACACATTGCCGCCAAGATTCGCCAGAGCGATCCCTGTACGCCCGATGGTCGGGAAGCCTACGCAGACTTCTTTGAAGACCTGAAACAGTGGCAGGTCGATGGCGAAAAGCGAATCCAGCGGATGCGGGCTGTCAACGCGATGGATTGTTCGCTCAGCTGGCTGCGTCAGGATGGACTGTACATCAAGCGGTCGGGGACGGTTCTGTCCCGACCCAGTCTGCCGGGGATTGCCTCGGAGTGGAAAGGGGCGTCCCGCATGTACAACATGAAGATTGCGCCCCTGATCCCGTATGCCATTCGCGGCGCCATCTGGTGCCAAGGCACACATAACGCTGGAGACGGCAGGATCTATGCCGCGAAGATGGAGGCGTTGGTCAACGGCTGGCGCGGAAACTGGGGACGGCCGGAACTCCCCTTCTATTTCACTCAAATGCAGTGCTACGGCCAACCCGATCCAGATTCGGTTGGCTTTGCCGACATCCGCGAGGCTCAATCCCTCTTCTTCGCGAATGCAGTGCACGTCGGCATGGCGCTTCAGTACGATCTCAACTCTGCCAACCCGGGTGGAATTCACAACTTCAACAAGCTTCATCCCGGCAATCGCCTCGCCCGCTGGGCTCTAGCGCATGAGTACGGCAAGGAAATTGCCTATACCGGTCCAATCCACAAATCGCACAGTATCCAGGGCAATTCGGTGCGCGTTCAATTTGAACAGCGCGGCCCCGGTGGCGGTTTGATGATTGGCAGCAAAGGCATGGCCGCGGATTATCGGAAGGATCCGCCAGCCTATTTTGAACCGGCCAGACCAACTCCCGGTGAGAAGCTCAAGCATTTTCGCCTTGCTGGAAAGGATCGTGTTTGGCACGCCGCCGAAGCAGTCATTGACGGCGGCGAAGTTGTCGTGACCTCGAAAGCCGTCCCTGCCCCCGTTGGTGTGCAGTATGCCTACAGCGCCAGCCCCATCGGCCCGAATCTCTACAACGAGGCTGGATTGCCGGCTACTCCGTTTGCCTACTTCGACGGAAAGCAGATGTTCAACGAAGACCTTCCCGAAGTGATCGCGGAAGCTCAGGCCCGGGAACAGGCTGAAACGAACCCGTCGCCAAAACCCTACCTGCAGGTCATGACCCCTCTTCGCCACGGTGCCGTGATCCAACGAGACAAGCCCGTGCATGTCTGGGGATTCGCCGTGTCCGGCACGGAGGTCACCGTCACTTTCGGCGATCA
>CAZUAH010000219.1:4719-21837 GCA_964617665.1 uncultured Pirellulaceae bacterium | reverse complement strand
AACCGCTGGGCGGCGCCCACCGCGACCATCATCAGATGGCAACGCGCGTGAAGATTTTCCTGATGAAAGCCCTGCGCGACCTGCTCGCACTCCCAACCGACCGTCTGCTGGAAGACCGCTACGAGAAGTTCCGCCGCATGGGCGTCTTTCTGGAAGAAGCGGGTGCCGTGCCCAGCGAGTCCGACGAATCATAGCCGAAGTCGGCAGAATTCAGGCCTGCTCACTGGATCTGGATAGCTGACTGATCGTTGTCTCTTTGGGGAGGATGATCTCGTGCGGCAGATGCAACGCATCCGCCTGAAACAGAGCGTGCGAATAAGCGGAACCATTTCGAGCGTCGTCTTCGGTCCGCATTCCGGAAAGTTGGATACCATCTGCTGCGACTGACCGATTACACGGTGAAGTAGCGTTAGAGGATTCTATAGTACCGAGCTCGGCGTGATTACTCCCTCTAGAATGGCTGCCTTCGGACGGGACTGATTCCAGATCCGACACGCCTCCTCAAACGGTACAAACTGTACATTCAGCAGAAGGTGAAAATGGACGGTGCTGCTCTTCTGGCATTCGACGCCGCAGGAGCAGTTCGACTGTTTGACTTTGACCCCAGCCGCCTTGTGCGGCTGGTGAGCGAGATTGAGAGGCTAAGTGACCGAAGTCCCCCACTGCCTCTCTTCCCCGCCTCCCGCCGGCGGGGGCAGGCTGGGAAGAGAGGAGGGATTTGGTTTGGTGGATCGTGTTAGCTGGTCAATCTCTTCCACCATCCAGGCGAGCTGGATGGGGTGCGAACACGGAAGTCAAACAGTCGAAGTGATCCCTGAGACAGGTGGCTACACCGTATTGAGCTCCCATGCGAGACTGAATCGACGCGATTCTCGGAGCGGCAGGGAAGGCGCTTCTTGATCTGCGAAGAATCTCGGATCCAGCGTCGAAGTCCGAATCCGAGCTGAATTGAGGTTCTTCTGGAGAGCGACTTTCCAAATCTCGCCGGAATCGGAACGGGAGATCGAGTGCGCAGCACGGGTGAATACGAGAATCGGAACTGCCGCGAACGGACTTCAAAATTGGTGTCCGAGACTTCGGTCCGATCGTGTCAAATCACTCGCTGTGGATAGCGGGTGAGTGGGGCGGCGAGCTCGCGTCACGCTAGTTGCGGGTACACTTGGCGGACGATTCAAGATGATCTTCCAGCGTTGCCCGAACGTGGCCCTAGAGAGGCTTTGAGCTGCCAGAGGTGGCAAAACGGACGTTCCCCAACGTCCGATAATGTTTCTTATGTTCGGTTGCGAATGGGGTTTTTCCAGGGAATCACAGCGTTTCTTGGTCGCAATTAATCCTGGCTGTTGAATCGTACTTCGGGCAGTCTCTGTAGCCATCGTTCGATTGCTTCGTCGGCCTGGCTGCCGTCGCTGGCAGACTCGTCTGAGATGTTCGCTGGCGACAGTTCGTCGCCGTTGTGGTCCGGGTGCGCGGCGTCGGACAAGCCTGTCGTCTCGTCGTCATGTTGGTGAGATGTCCGCTCGTCATCCACCAGGCGTTCGTCCAGCGTGTGAATGTAGCGCCCAATGACGTCGTGAATCTCGTCGGGCATGATCGCGTGAGAACGGTCCAACAGCAGGGCGATGTAGTAACCGGAACGCGATTCGATGATAGCCTTCTTCTGAGCTTCACCCAGCAGGGTGACGGCAAACAGGGTGATAATCACGCACCATACGACGCCGCGACAGAATCCGAGCACTGCCCCGGCGTGACGATCGAATTCTTTCAGTTTCACCCGGTCGATTGCATCCGATACAAATCGAAAAGCCAGCCAGATTGCTAGCGAGGAACCCAGGAACAGAATCAGCATGGCCAGGAACATGTTCCAGGGTGGCGATGCGTTGATCACCTCGGCCAGAGGGCCCCGAAATCGGTAGGCGATGAAGTAGCTAGCAAAGATTGAGGCCAGCGATGCCACTTGCCAAGCCAACCCTTTCCAAGCACCAAAGAGCGTGGCGATCGCCAAGACAACCAACATGATCAGATCATAGGCTTCCATTTGAACCAACTCCCCTCCTAGCGGTTCAGGGAGTATAGCGGCGCCGCTCGATTCGTCGAAGAGCAATCGATTATTGATCTTGGCCCACTTCGGCTGCTTCGGATATAGTCCCCACGGTCGTTTGTCCCTTGACTCACCCTCATCTGTAATAGGACGCCGGTTTTTGCTTCCCGGAGACCGGGGCCCTGCATCTGGCCCGTCGCAATGGCAGATTTCAAGACGCACATCGGCACCAGCACGTTGGTAGGAATCGGGTACGGCGCTGCTGGCTACGCATTCGGGGCGCCGGAGTCCACGTGCCTGCTGGCGGGTGGCCTGTGCAGTGTCTCTGGCATGCTGCCGGACCTGGACAGCGATTCAGGCAAACCGGTGCGCGAAATGATGGCCTTCATGGCTGCGGTGGTGCCCGCACTGATGCTGCCCCGTTTCCTTCAAATGGGATGGGACTCTGAACAGATTACGTTGGCGGCCGCTGGGCTCTACCTGGTCATTCGTTTTGGGGTGGCCGAGCTTTTCAAGCGTTATACCGTACATCGTGGCATGTGGCACAGTTTGCCCGCCACGGCCACCGCTGGCTTGCTGGCCTTTTTGATCGTATCGGGCGACAGCCTGGAAATCCGACTGTTCAAGACGGGTGCCGTTGTCCTGGGCTTTGTCACCCACCTGCTGCTGGACGAGTTTTGGAGCTTGGGTGTCCGACGCGGGCGATTGAAGATCAAGAAGTCCTTTGGCACCGCGATAAAGCTGTGGACCAAAAGAAGCATGTGGGCCAACGTATCCGCGTATGGCAAGGTGATCGTCCTGATTGCCGCAGTGATCGGCGATCCGTATCTCATGAACCAACTGGGCACTGAGCAGCCCGAGTTGCCGCATTCCGCCGAGGAGTGGTTTCAGCGTGTCGTCGATCGCACCGAAGAGCTTTTCTTGGGAGCTGCAGAAGACGTGGACCAGGAGCCGGTACCGCTCACGGAGGGAGAGCCAACTCCAGCGTTCACCGACGCACCGAACACCACTGATGAGCCGGATGCCGAGACGGCTAGAAGGCCTTTCTACTATCCAGTAATAGAGTCACCGGTCCGTCGTTGACCAAAGCGACGTCCATGTGCGCGCGAAATTGCCCGGTGGCGACGGTCACATTCCTTTGTCGGACCTCTTCGACAAACGTCTCGTAAAGACGTTCAGCCAAATCAGGTTCGGCTGCGGCAATGAAGCTGGGCCGGCGACCTTTGCGACAGTCGCCGAGTAGAGTGAACTGACTCACAACCAGCATCGAACCACCAACGTCCACCAGCGAACGGTTCATCTTGCCTTCGTCGTCTTCAAAGATGCGCAGGCCCGTCGTCTTCTCGGCCATGAACTTCACGTCGCTATGGGTGTCGTCCTGGGTAATGCCAAGCAGTACCAACATCCCGTGGCCGATTTGCCCGACCACATTGCCGTCGACGGCAACGCTCGCTTCGCTGACTCGTTGCACACAAGCTCGCACGTTTCGTTGACCTCCACCCGGAGAATGACCGATGGCGCGGAGTACGGAAGCGTGACCTTCAACCCCCTGCCCTACTCTGCCCTGCCCTGCAGTGTAAGCCCGCGTCCGTTCATTCACCAGTCGGTCCCCTGCAAGAAATACTGGTGTGCTGTAGAATCTCCAGAATGGAAGGCAATGACCAACTTGAACAGAAACCGTTGCTTGCGGTGACCATGGGCGATCCGACCGGCGTAGGGCCCGAGACGATCGTGGGCGCGTGGGCCAATCCGGCGCTCCACGACATGTGCCGATTGGTGGTTGTCGGGCGTCCCGCAATCATTCGTCGAGCCGTGAAGTTGTTGAACTGCGCGATTGACGTTACTCAGGTGGCGTCACCCGAGGCGGCTCTTTCGACCCCCACTGCCCTGCCCTGCCTCGTTTGCGGTTCGGAAGACGCCGAGTCGGTACCGCAGGCCATGATCGACGCGCGTGGTGGTCAGGCGGCGTACGATGCGCTAGTAGAAGCAACCGAGCTTGCGCTCTCCGGACGTGTCGATGGCATCGTAACTGCGCCGTTGAACAAGGCGGCGCTGTGGGCCGCCGGACACCACTACCCCGGACATACAGAATTGCTGGCCGAACGATGTGGCGTCGACGACTTTGCCATGATGTTGTATCTGGCATCAGGCGAATCCGTTTGCGGACGCGTGGGCTTGGGCGTCGTCCATGTTACTCTGCATCTGGCGATGCGTGATGCCTTCGATCTAATCACCGTCGACAACGTTTTGTCCAGGGCAAGGCTGGCCGACGCTTTTGTCGAATCGCTACTTGCTGACCGCCGAGATGATGATGCGCCGCGCGTCGGCATCGCTGCGATCAACCCCCACGCGGGAGAACAGTGCCTGTTTGGTGACGAAGAAAAACGCATCATTCGGCCGGCTGTCGAACAAGGATTGGCCGAGGACTTGCAGCTGGAAGGTCCCCTGCCCTGCGACACCCTGATGACGCGTGCCGCTGCCGGCGAATTCGATGCGGTTGTTGCGATGTATCATGATCAGGGACATATCGCTCTGAAACTGCTGGGCATGCATCGAGCAGTGAATATCACCCTTGGCCTGCCTATAGTGCGAACCAGTGTGGCTCACGGCACAGCGTTCGATCTAGCCTGGCAAGGCCGAGCCCAGACCACCGGCATGGTCGAGGCGATACGAGTTGCGGCAATGCTGGCGCGACACCGTAGTTAACGCAGTGCTTGCATCTTCGCTGTCTGCCGGAAAATCCATCATTTTTCGCCCCCCCTGTTTTGTAGGTCGAGGTCTTGCTTTCGCATAGACAAATCCTGATACTGATTTGTGCAAACCCGGGTCCTGTTCAGGAAACGCCGCGTCGCGGCGCTCGCTTAAGGAGGAGGGATTCATGAGAGTGGTTTTGGCCCCCGGTTGGAAGACGGAGTTGGATCGCGGTCCCGATTGGTTGTTCGTCAAGTTGTATGGACCGGACAGCAACCACGCTGACGCGACGGGATTGGCAGAGACGCTTGGCATGCTGTTGCGGCAGGAGTTCAAGCGGCGCATGGTCCTTGAATTGGAGGGCCTGTTGGATATGCCGCAGGATCTCGTTAACGAAGTGAGACTGCTGCACGAGGCGCTTGAGGGTGAAGGAGGCGTGCTGCGATTGAGCGGAGTATCCGCCGAGCATCAGCAGACGCTGGAGGAAGACAACTCCGACTATCGTTTCGTTCCGTTTCGCGATCGCGAAGAGGCAGTGCTGGGTTTTTATCGCCCCGGCAAGCCGCGCTGATCAACGATTGCGATACAGATTTGCACATGCCCGGAGACGTTCTCGCTTGACGGACGGCTCCGGGTTTTTCTTTTTGGTTCAAGCCAACGACGGCAGATACACTTCCAGTTGGTTTTCTACCTGAGCCACACCATCCACCGTCCACACGGCTTCTTGGGCCATCTGTTTCTGATAGTAGGAGCGGACGGTTCCACGAAGCACAACGTGCCCCGCGTGCGTCTCGATTCGCACTACTTGGTCCAGCAAGTGGGGAGCTCGACCGATGGCCGAGTCGATGCGGTCTTCCAACGTGATCGCGGTGGTTGTCATGGCAGGCTTCCTCGCAAACGCGTCTGATTCTAGATTCGAGTCCAGGTCAATCTGGCCGACGTATGCGATGAACATCGGCGGATTCTGCCAGACATCTTTGGATCTTGTGATGTGTAAGCTGGATAAGTTGGCGAATCGGTTGCAATCGTAACGATATTACCGATTGACTTGCGGGACACGCGAATCTGCCCAAACTCCGCCCCCCTGCCCTGCCCCGTTCGTTGCTCAGCAACCGCGCGATTCATCATCTTTCTTGCCGTGCTTCGACCAGAGATACGTGATCGTTAGCCAGAGAAACCATGGAGCGTATTCGACCCAGGTGACTACAAGATCAAAGAATGCCAAACCGTGATAGCCAGTACCCAGCACGGGCGTTTCGGAGAAATGATACCCAAACCAGAATCTTAGATAGTACAGCAACACAAGTCCGCTCATGGCCAGCCAAACACGGCTGCGGGCAAATGGCAGCAGCGGCAACACCCACGTCCAGTACCACGGATTCTGCGTGGGGCACAGCAGCCAGAACCAGGCTAACGTGAGAAACGAATACTCCAGCCAAACCGTCCGGTTGGAGGAGCGAAAGGCTCGCCAGGCAAACCAGCCTGCAAGCAGCAGAAACACGAGAGCCGTGGCCGCTCGTGCCACATAGAACGCGACTTGCCAACGATCGTCTTTTTGCCTCTTTGGCACCAGCGAGATCGTTTTCTCCCTAAACGATTCAGGCACCACCGAGAACCAAGCTATTTGGTTCGCTGGTATCGCGTCCGCGGGTTTCATGTTTTCGATCAACAGCAGAAAGATGAAGTCGTTCATCTCCCAGCGGCGCAAGAACGTATCCAGCCCCTTGCTCGGATCATCCGCGCCAACATGCGTTGCGGCTTCTGCGCCAGTTCGTGCGGCTGTCTCCAGTTCATCACCGTTCGGGGCGTGCTGAATCCGAGGCGGAGCCATGGGCCACATGATCAGTACCACGATGCCAGTGAACGCCAACACGGTTAACGCCGACATCCGCCAACCGATGTGCCGTGCGACGCACATAGCCAACAGCGGCGCCAGCACAACGGGGTACAGTTTTGCTCCGACACCCAACGCCAAGACGACAGCTGCCGCGATGGCGATGAGAGCTGACTTGGAACACGACCGAGAGGAAGCTGGCAGAGTCTGCTCAGGCACGCCCTTGGCCCCGTTGCGCAATTCAGCGCTACGCTGTCTCTGCGAGAAACAGATTCGGGCCAACAGATACGCGAACAGCGCCGTTAGAAGGACGGCGATGGCGTCCAAGTGTCCGCTGTTGGCGACTTCCTTCATTAGTAGCGGACACCAGCCGTAGATGATTGACAGACCAAACGGTAATCCGCTCAGGCGAAGCAACACAATGACAAGCGTCAACGTCAGCATGTCGAATGCGACCAGCCAGATCTTCATGACGATCAGGCGGTATTCGACCGTAGCGCTTTCGGGCGTGGTCAGTGCCGCACCGGCGAACACAACTTGGCTAACCGGCGGATAGACGGTTGGCACTTGAGGATAGTGGATGCGATTCAGAATCGTGTTCAGTGACGGATTGGAATCGCGCATTTGAACCAGTCGCGCGAGATCTTCGTCAAGCCGTTGATCACTGGGTGCATCACGCACGTGCTGGGGGCTATAGCGAAACGGACTGACACCCTTGCTCAATACGGCTCCATCCCACAAGTAGCGGTAGATATCAATTTCCTGAATCGGCGTCGATGGCAGCAGCGTGATGCGGAATGCGAGCGAAGAGACAACAATGACGCCAAGCAGCGAACGATTCTGCTTGGCCCGCGCGGCAACCCAAATCGCGAACAAATAGACGAGGAACGCTGCCGTAAACAGAATCAAGATCCAGATGATCGGCCGTTCGGTTTCTGGCGACCCGTAATGGAATCTTCCGCTCAGCCTCGCTACACCGCCGTACAGCGCGCAGGAGGCTACGGCAAGCAGAATGAGAACACCTAGCATGATCTTCGGCTGGGTGCACTTGGATGCCGGCGGTACTTCCTTTGACTCTGGCGAACTCACGTGAGTGCTCTAGACGACGTCGTTTTGAATCGGCTTCCAGCGGCGGAGTCCATACTTGGCAATTGTATACAGTATCTTCGAGCCGGCCTTGATCGTCCCGCTGATCGTCCCGCTGATCTTGCTCGTGCCGACTCGCCGGCGATACGGTACGGGGATTTCTTGGATGCGAAACCCCGCGCGTGCCGCTTTGATTTGCATTTCGATTGTCCAACCGAAATTCCGGTCGGACATTCCCAATTCGCGCAAGCTCGCATAGCTGATGGCTCGAAACGGGCCTAAATCGGTGTAACGAACACGAAACAGGATGCGCATTAGCAGGCACGCGAGGCGATTGCCATAGACGCTCTGTGGCGGCATGGCACCGGGATCGCGCTGGCCGAGTAGGCGGGATCCCAGAACGAAATCCGATTGGCCTTCCAGTATAGGCTCGATCAATTGCGGCAGAAGGTCCGGGTGGTCGCTGTAGTCGGCATCAACGAACACGACGACCTCTGGCGTTGGTCGTCCGTCTTCCCGAGATTTGTCGATCGTTGCCAGACCACGGAGACACGCCGCACCGTAGCCGCGTCTCGGTTCCGCCACAACCGTGGCACCGTGCTGTGCCGCCACTAGGGCTGTCGCGTCTCGACTGCCATTGTCCACAACGATCACTTGCCCAACCCTGGGCAGGTCATTCAGAACGAGCGGCAGCGATTCCTCTTCGTCCAGTGCGGGAATGATGACGGTAACCGTTTCCAGTGCGTCGTGGGATGTCTGCAACGATTACCCCCCCTGCCCTGCCCCGTCACTGCAACCACGGCGGCGTTTCGCCAGCGTCGGGCAACTGAATCGTCCTGACGCTGTGGATGCCTGGATAGGCCGCGACTTCGTCAATTGCCTCTTGCGAAGGTAGACCGTCCAGGTTCAACACACCGATCGCACCGCCGCCCGGTTCCTCGCTGCTTCTCCCGACCGACATCTGAGCGATGTTGGTGCCGTGCGAGCCGAAGATCGTGCCTACTCCTCCGATCATGCCAGGGATGTCGTCATGCGTGAAGACCAGCATGATGCCGTCAAGGTATGCCTCCAGCCAGAAATCGCCCAGCCGTGTCAGTCGCGGCATATTGTTTCCGAACAACGTGCCACCCGCTGTGTACGTCTGGCCTTCGCAAGTAAGCGAGGCTGTGATGGCGGAACTGAAGATGCCCGCTTTGCTCTGCGTCTCTTCAGTGAGTCGAATCCCGTGCTCGCGAAGCAAGATGTCAGCGTTGATGATGTTGACTTCTTCTTCCATCGCCGTTTCCAGCAGGCCGGCACAGAAAGCCGAAGTCAGAAGATGCGTGTCCTTGTCAGCCACCTCGCCAAGGTAGCTGAGCGAACACGATTCGATGGTGCCGTCATGCCATTGAGCCAACAGGCGGCCCAGGCGATGGGCGACGTCCAGGTGTCCACGTAACGCGGCCAACGTTTTTGGAGCCACCGCCGCGACATTCACTGCGTGTCGGATCTCGCCCGTGGTGAGGAAGTTGATCAATAGTTGCACGGCCTCGACCGCTACGTTCGTCTGAGCCTCGCCGGTGCTGGCACCGAGGTGTGGCGTGCAGACCACGTTTGGCATGCCGTACAAGGAGTTTTTCTTGCAGGGTTCGTTCGCATAAACGTCTAACGCCACGCCACCGAGTTTGCCGCTCTTCAATCCGTCGGCGAGCGCCGCTTCGTCGTAGATACCACCGCGGGCCGCGTTGACCAACCGCGCACCCGGTTTCATTATCTCGATTTCTTCTGCGCCGATCAGGTTCTTGGTTTCCGGCGTCAGCGGTGTGTGCACGGTCAGATAGTCGATCTTTGGCAGCATGTCACGGACATTTTCCACCAACTCGATTCCCAACTTCTCGGCCGCTTCGGCTGAAAGGAAGGGATCGTAACCCAGCACTCGCATTTCGAATGCCCGAGCTCGTTTGGCCATCTCCTTTCCAATTCGTCCCAAGCCGACGATGCCCAACGTCTTGTCCGCCAACTGGGTCCCCATGTAAGCCTTCTTGTCCCATCGGCCTTCGACCAAGCTTTGGTAAGCCGGCGCAATGTTCCGCGACAAGGCCAGCATCAACGCAAAGGCGTGCTCGGCTGTGCTGAGCGTGTTTCCTGCTGGCGTGTTCATCACCACAATGCCCTGCCGCGTTGCCATGGGCTTGTCGATGTTGTCGGTGCCGACGCCCGCTCGAACGATCGCCTTCAATCGCCGGTTGCCTTCCAGGGCATCGGCCGTGATCTTCACGCCGCTCCGACAGACCGCCCCGTCGAATGCCGTGAGCGCTTGACGCAGATCGTCGCCCTCTAGCCCCGTGCGAACTTCGTATTCGATGCCTTCGGCGGCCTCCAGCATATCGAGGCCTTCCTGAGCGATGTTATCAAGTACGATGACCTTGGACATTTCTGTTTTCCGATTCTTTCGATAACTACTAGTCGGCGTTCTTCGCGTGAAAGTCACGCATGAAGTCCCGCAACGCCTGGACGCCTTCCACAGGCATGGCGTTGTAGATCGAAGCCCGCATGCCACCAACACTGCGATGCCCCTTGAGCGTGCAGAGCTTGTTCGCCTCTGCCTCGGCGAGGAACTTCTTGTCCAATTCCTCGGTAGGCAACCGGAACGCGACATTCATTACGGAGCGGCAATCCGGCACCGCGTGTCCGCGATAGAAGCCATCGCTTTCGTCGATCACTTCGTACAGCAAGGCAGACTTGTCGCGATTCTGTTTGTACATCTTCTCGAGTCCGCCGATTTCGTCCTGCAGCCAGCGAGCGACCAAACCGACCATGTACACACCGAACGATGGCGGCGTGTTCCACATCGAATCGGCGTCGGCATGGGTGCGGTAGTTCAGATAACCGGGCAGCGAATCCTGGCTGCGTTCCAACAGGTCGTTCCGGATGATCACTACGGTGACACCCGCCGGCCCGGCGTTCTTCTGGGCGCACGCGAACAGAATGCCGTACCGTGTGATGTCCACCGGTCGGTGGAGGAAATCTGATGACGCGTCACATACCAACGGGACGTTGCCCGTATCGGGCTCGGTAGGAAACTGAACGCCCTGGATTGTCTCGTTCGAGGTAATGTACATATAGGCTGCGTTGGGATCCAAATCCAACTGATCGACCTTTGGCAGCCGGTCGTAGTTCGTTTCCTTGCCGTCCCATAGCACTCGAACGGTTCCTTCCTTCTCAGCCTCCTCCCGAGCCTTCTTACCCCACGTGCCGCTCAGAACGAATTCTGCGGACGCGTCCGTACCCCGAAGCAGATTCATGGGTATCATCGAGAATTGCAGCCTGGCTCCCCCCTGTAGGAACAGAATATGGTAGTCGTCAGGTACCGACAACAGATTTTTCAGGCTTTCCTTGGCTGACTGGTGAATCTCCGAGAATGCCTTGCTTCGGTGGCTGATCTCCAGGACCGATGACCCAACCTCAGGCAGCGAAAGGAGTTCCCGCTGGGCTTGCTCCAGAACGGGGAGCGGTAGCACGGCTGGACCGGCGGAGAAATTGAAGACACGATCCGTCATCGCATTGGTTCCGTGGTTCTAAAGGAGAGTTGGGAAACTGGGAATCGCGTATTTTATGCATCCAAGGTCCGTATGAGAAGAACGGGGAGGAGATTTGAAGTAGTGCGTTCATGGGCCCACGACGCCCATGTCGCCGAGATTGGTGCATGAGAATTGCACGTTATGTGCTTGACCATCGTCGAGCCGCCCGAAATCGTGTCCCGATAGGCTCAAGCGAAGCACGATTGGCACCGTTCTCGATGCCCGGTGCGCTCCTTGTTACGATAGTGCTGTCAGTATAGCCCCGATCGTGGGCGACATGTTTCTGATCCAACGCTTGTTTGACCCCAACGGTGACCTGAGTGGGCATTCTCAAGAAATCGAAACGAAACGAAGCCCGCGACGTCCGAGCCTTTGTTATTACGGGATCAGGCTCTGGAATTGGTGCAGCGACAGCCGCACGGTTAAACGAGCGAGGCTATCTCGTTTTTGCGGGCGTTAGGAAGACGGAACAGGGCGACAACCTGAAGAAAGCGGCCACACACCAAGACAATCTCGTTCCTCTGCTACTTGATGTGACGAGCGAGGCCTCCATTGCAGAGGCGGCCCGGCAGGTGCGTGAGGTGTTGGCCAGTCGCAGAATACGGCTGGGCGGATTGGTGAACAATGCAGCGGATGAGAACCTCGGCCCAGTTGAAGTGCTCCCCTTGGATGTTTTCCGCAGTGAAATGGAGGTGGGTTTCTTCGGAATGGTGGCCACAACTAAGACGTTCCTGCCACTGTTGCGCGAGGGCAACGGACGGATCGTCAACATGAGTTCGGTCAACGGCAGGTGTTCGTTCAAGTACCATGCGACAACCTGCGCCACCAAATATGCGGTGGAGGCCTTTTCCGACGCCTTGCGAATGGAACTGAAGCCATCGGGAATGCACGTTGCCATTATCGAACCCGGGCCAACCGACACACCGCTAATGATGTCCAAAACCGTGGAAGAATTCACGCAGAAGCTGGCGCAGTATCCCCAAGATGAACTCGCCTTGTACTTCCCCGACTACGAAGCGACCATTCAGAACGTGACCGAGTTCGTGGAGAGACTCAGCACACCGCCACGAAACGGGTGGGGGAAAGTGAGACGGCTGCTGAACGGTCAAGGCTGGTTACATCATCCCGATGAGGTCGCAAGAGTCATCGAAGATGCATTGACGAGCCGAAAGCCAAAGACGCGTTACTTGGTTGGCGTCCAGGCGAAGTTGATCTGTTTGGCTCGCCGCCTGCTTGGCGATGCCCGGTTTGATCGACTCTTGGGCGAGAAGGTATTCGATTTCTGACGCGCGGGTCATCGCGTGGAAGAGGAACTCGAGTCCACCATCCGCGTGCCGCCGGGCCGAGTGGGACTGGCGCCGCCGCTCAACGTGTGGTTCAACGCGGCAATTCGTTCCGCAGTCTGAGGCTGGAAGCGATTTAGCCTGTAGGATTGCTGGTAGTTTGCCAGGGCCTGAGCGTACTCGCCCGATTGTTCTCGGAGGCGGCCTAGGGCATTCCAGGCGCGTGCGCTGGCTTGGTCGATCTTCAGTGCTTCCGTCAGGTGGACCTTGGCCGTGTCCGAGTCGCCGAACTCCTCGTACAGCCTGGCCAGTTCGATCCGGGCATCTGCGAGTTGGGGACTTCGAATCGCCCAGTTCTTCAGCAGATTGAATGCACGATCCGAACGGCCTGTTTCTGCCAGCAGAACTGCCAACCCACGATGGCAGTCCGCGTGGTTCTCGTCTTCATCCAGACAACGGTTGTACATCGTTTCTGCCTGGCCCAATAACTTCTGATCGTTGCGGGCCGTTCCCATGCGATGGACCGTTGCGGCCATGTTGTAGTACGCGTCTGCGTTCTTTGGATCGGCGGCGACTGCTTGCTGAAACCGCTGCATCGCCACCTCGTACTGCCCCTGCTGGTAATGCCGAACGCCCGCCAAGTTCTGGCCATCAGCGGCAATTTTACAGCCAGCCGACAATGCCAATGCGAGGACTCCAAGAACCACCGTGCATAGCCGCCCTGAAGACGCTGATGTACTCACTTTCGCCACGCTTTCCTGTCGAGAAGAAGAGTGGATATGAGCCGCCCGCCTGATGTGTTGGTTGGCGGCGTTACGAGAGGCGGCGGGAGGTTAGTCACATTCGCTATCGAGGGCAAGGGCAAATTGGAGAGTTGTGGCGTGCAGAATGGGGACATTCGCAGTGAAAAGCACAAGAAGGACGGCACCCGGCCGCCCTTCTCGGTTTGCTTCTTCTCTCTGTCGCTCTGCGACTACTCGTCGTCTGAATCCAGCGACTCGCCCTCCAGTTGCGGTGATCCGGATATTTCAGCGGCGATCGGCTCACCATCGTTACCGAGCTTCACATATCCCAGCGATCGGACAACCTCTAGGATTTCACTGCAAGTTGGGAACATGCGTCCGCTGCGACGCTTGTATGCATCCAGTGCTTGCATGAAGTCGATCTCGTCGGCGGTATAGTCACGTTCGCAGGTGGTCGGATCGATTTGGCGTCGGCGTTGGGTCCTGCGACGGTCTTCCTTGCGTCGTTCCACGGCCACCGGGATGTTCTCCTGGCGCCGGTCGCTGTCACTTCCGCGTCGGTCATCTGCTCGCCGTTCCACTTCCACGATCTGCATTGCTTCTTGAAGGGCTTCTGTCACGGGGCGTTCCTCCCGGTTTGAACGATGGTGCCACAAATGCTGAAAAAGGAAACGTTAACGCGGCGATATTTGGGGCTATGGGAAAGTTAGCACGCAGTTATGCATAGTCCAGGGGAAATGGTGAAATTGCGTCGACTTAGAGGAGGATGCGGGATTTTTCGGTGCGGAAGAGGCTGCGCGTGCGAACACCCTGTTGTGTGGGGTTGTATGCCAAGAACGACAGGGCCGACACACGGAAGGCTCACATCCAGGTGAACACGGGGTCGGAGTCTACGGTTTGCGTGTGCTTGCGGGGCGCGGCCGGTGCCCTACGCCGAGATGCAACCTGGAGGAGCAAAACTAGCACTGGGAGAATGGCCGGTCGGCTCTTCCGTGTTATCTGGTCGGCCGATGGGAATCGTGCTGCGAAGCGCATCGATCGCCACGGAAAGCGAAGAGGCGATTGGCCGTAATCCACCGCGAATCTGGTCCACCGGTACGATACGATCAACCGGAACGTTGGACGCCCACTGATCAACAAGTTCCCGAAGTTGTTCGGCGTCCGGCTCTGTGTCAGGGCCGCCATCGCCTTCTTCTACAGCTGGCTCTGGTGGATCGTCGTGCGAAGACTCTCCATCGGTTGATTCCGGTGTCTGCGGCTCGATTTGCTCATCTTCGACTATTTGTCGTACATTCGGCTCGCTGGGGGCAAGGCGACTGCGTAGGAACGGAAACAACGCAATCAGAAGCGCAGCAGCAATTGCTACTGCTGCTAGCGCATACCACCGTCGCGCGTGTCTAGCTGGCTGCACCGCTCGGGGTTGCTCGGCGCAGACCTCCGCCACCACGCGCTGAGTGAAGTCGGAGCTGAGTGCTGGAGTCTCACCGGACTCAAGTCCTCCGAGGAGATCATCGTAAGTGCTGAGCACTCCACGGCATTTGCTGCATGTTTCGGCATGCTCCAGCAGTCGCTGGTCGCCGTGAATAGACGCCCTGTCGTCGAGCAAGCCATGAACTCGCTCGTCAAACTCGTCGCATTTCATGTCGCGACTCCCAAACCACTTCGCGCGTTTGAAGCAGAGCGATCAATTCCTGTCGCGCGCGGCGAATCCAAGTCTTAATCGTCCCCAACGGACGTTCGAGCATCTCCGCTATATGCTCGTACGTCAGCTCGTGCTCGTGGAACAGAACAAACGCCTCGCGGTACTCGTCACGAATCCTCCCAAGCGCCAATTGCACCTCCTCGGCGAGGTTTCGGGCCGCCTCCAGGTCCGGCGAATCATCGACGAACTGGTCTTCGCTGATAGCTCCCATCGCCGGCTTCCGCCCGCGAGCGGCAAGTGCCGTGCGGCAGCGGTTGCCCGCGATTGCCAATAGCCAAGGCTCAAAATCCCGGTTTTGGTCCCACCGGGCAAGGCTCTTCAAGGCTCGAACAAAAGTCTCTTGAGCCGCATCTTCCGCGTCCTGGCGATGGCCGAGCATCCGGTAGCACAATCCGAACACCTGATCGCGATATCGGTCGACAAGGTCGACCATCGCATCCTGATCGCCTGCAAGACAGCGGTTGGCCAATTGGCGGAAGTCGTCAGACAAAGGTCGTCCCCTGTCCGTTCCAAGGAATAATACCTATCACCTGGGCCACGGGTTTCAACGCCCGGCGCAAGATAGAGAAGCGTCCATTCTCTCTATTCGTAGCAGATTAGCGGTTATTGAAGAATTTTCTCAGGACGTGGGCCGCCGCCTCGCCCGAATCTGCGGCATCGGGATCGGCCTGTTTGGGTAGCTTGCCGGGTTTCTTTTTCTTCTTCTTGCCGCTTTCCGTTTCGGCCTGCGTCTGCAGCGGGCTTGGCATCTCCTTGGTTTCGTCGCCCTCTTGCTCCTGCTTCGCCTTCGCCTGCTCGGACCGTTTTTCGAGTTCCTTTTGAAGTCTTCCTTGGTCCGTCTCGTCCAGCATCATTTGCCGGGTATCTGGGTCGGTGAATCGCTGTTCGCGCTCCTTCGTGTCTGCTTCGTCCAGCCAGTTGCTGATGTCGCTGTCTTCGATCTGCGTCGTTTCCTGGTTGGCGGCAGAGGTACGCAGAGCGGCCTCTTTGATACTCTTCACCTTGGGCTTCTTCTCGCCGCCGATGCTGTGGTCGATTAACACTTCGAAAGCAAGCGGACCTACCTGCACCTTGTCCCCATTCTTCAGGACATAGTCTGCTTTGATACTCTTGCCATTGATGAAGGTGCCGTTCTTACTCTCCAGGTCACGGATCAGTACTTCGCCCTTCTGCGTGATGATCACGCAATGTCGGCGGCTAACTCCCTCGCTCTTCGGCCGCAAATGGCAATCGTCGCCACGTCCAATCAAGCATTTCGGCGTTGGAAGTCTGACTTCCTTTCCAGCGCCCGAACCTTTCAACACCTTCAGCTTGATTTTCATTGAAAGCCTTTCCTACGCTACGATGACTCCGCTCGGCCAGAGATAGACAAAGCGGTCTGGCGCGAGAAGTGAAGGAAGAGAGTGGGAAGTCGCGCGATTGAGTCCTCGTATAAACATTCCCAGTTATAGCATAACAGCGCGGTAAACTTGCGTCAAAATACCTGATGCGAAGGGCTTAAGCAACCTAGGTTATCTTCGACATGTCCATCCTCTGTTGGCGAATTTTTCTGTCGTCAATCTCTGAGTTGCGTCGTGCTCCTCTTCGGAGGGGGTTTCAGGCGCCAAGGGCAGGCCGAGACGCGTGCCGACGCGCGAAGCCCACCTGCGCGCCAACTCCTCATACCCCATCCGAATACCAGAAATGCCCTCGATCCCCTCTAATTCTGGAGCCGAAATGGACTTTCGTAGTAGTACGCTGCCATGCTGAAGGAGCGCATTCTTGTGTCGGCGCTGAGCACTTCCGGCAATCTTGGCATCGCCGATCAGCACGTCGCCCTGTGAGCGCCGCTCGAAGCACAGAAAAGGCTCCTCACGCTCATCCCGTCGCAGTATCTCCGGGCATAACGCGGCGCTGATCCCAAGAGTCGCCAGTTCCTCAACCAAGGTCGAGTGAAACGCGTCGTACAGCTCCAACGAATTGGATCCCTCACGATGGGGAGCATGGCACGTAAAGCTGTAGGTCAGCTCCTGGTCGTGGATAATGGCCCCGCCACCAGTCGTCCTTCGCACCAAGGGGCAGACTCGGCTGGGCTCGTGCAGCACGCGGTCTTCGTGCCTTTGGAAGTACCCGAGGGATAGAGTCGGTTGCTCCCACAGGTAGAATCTCAGACACCCCCCCTGCCCTGCCCTGCCCGCCGAC
>CAZUAH010000219.1:0-4619 GCA_964617665.1 uncultured Pirellulaceae bacterium | reverse complement strand
ACGGGCAGGAAGTGTCTCAGGCGACTCAGCAGATAGTTCGCGTTCAGCACCGCGTTCTCGGCAACACGTCGCAGTCCGTCTGGTCCGTGCGTGAGGATATAGCAGTATGCTCGCACCAACACACCGACGTTGCCAAAGAAGCTGCGAACTCGGCCGATCGACTTTGGTCGGTCGTAACGAAGCACGTACTGCTGGCCATCAAATTCCACCACTGGCGCGGGCAAATAAGCACCCAACCTCTCGGTCACGCACACAGGCCCGGCACCCGGCCCCCCGCCGCCGTGAGGCCCGCTGAACGTCTTATGTGGATTGAAATGCATCATGTCCGCCCCGAAGTCACCGGGGCGGGTGATCCCTAGGATCGCGTTCATGTTCGCGCCGTCCAAATAGATCAGACCACCACGATCGTGCACCAATTTGGCGATCTCTGCCACTTGGCCGTCGAACAGTCCCAGCGTGTTGGGATTGGTGATCATGAAAACGGCGATCTGATCGTCCAGCTTCGCGCGAAGGTCATCCATGTCGACAGCGCTGGAAGCGGTGCTTCGGACGGTGACGGACTCGAAACCGGCCATGCGCGCGCTGGCTGGGTTTGTTCCGTGTGCGCTGTCCGGCGCGAGCACCTTGGTCCGTTTCTCACCCAACTCGCGAAAGGCCACTGCCGCCACCATCAGAGCCGTAAGCTCGCCATGTGCCCCGGCCGCGGGCTGAAGTGTGACAGCCGGCAGTCCGGAGATCTCGCCCAGCAACTGCTGAAGCTCGAACAGTAGCCGAAGCAAGCCCTGCAGCGTTTGGTCTGGCTGGTAGGGATGTACGTCGAGGAATCCCGGCAGCGATGCGAGCCGCTCGTTCCGCTTCGGATTGTATTTCATCGTGCACGAGCCGAGCGGATAGTAGTGCGTGTCCACCGACATGTTCTGTTGGGAAAGATTGGTGAAATGTCGTACCACATCTGGTTCGGCCAACTCGGGCAGTGGCGGTGCCGTTTCGGCCACGGCATCGGCCGGTAGCAGCTCGTCCAACGTGCGCACCGGCACGTCCGGTTCGGGCAAGCGCACACAGCGTCGCCCGGGCTTGGAGAGTTCGAATAGCAGTTGAGTGGATCTCAGATCTCGCATGATATTATGCCGTCGGCCGTGTCTCTTCCGCTGAAGCAGTCGTACAACCTGAACCGGCAAGACACTCGGCCAGCCCGTCGATTTCGTCTTTCGTGCGTTTCTCGGTAACCGCCACCAGGAAACAGTCCTCCAGTTCGGGATACCAGTGACCGAGCGGCACGCCGGCCAGATAACCGGCTTCCGCTGCATCGGCCAACAGATGGGAAACTCGCCCCTGCGTGTCCCGAACCACGCACTCTTTGAAGAACGGTTTTCTAAATGCCGCCGAGAATCGGTTGTGGGCAGTAATCTGCTCAAATGCGTAGTGGGCCTTCTGCAAGCACAAGTCGGCCGTTTCACGCAACCCTTGCGGGCCGAGCGTCGCCAGATAGATGCCGGCCCGTAACGCGATCAAACCTTGGTTGGTGCATATGTTACTGGTCGCCTTCTCTCGTCGAATATGCTGTTCGCGTGTTTGCAGCGTCAGCACCCAGCAGCGCCGGCCTCGCCGGTCGGTCGTTTGTCCGGCAATTCGACCTGGCAGCCGGCGGACGTATTTCTCGCGACAGGCCATGATGCCCAGGTAGGGTCCTCCGAACGACATCGGTGTCCCCAGCGATTGTCCTTCGGCTACAGCGATGTCGGCACCCAAGTCGCCGGGCCGTTTCAGCCGCCCGAGGCTGATAGGATCGAACAACTGTACAAGCAAAGCACCCGCCTCGTGGGCAATCTCGCCTATCGCTTGGACTTCCTCCAGGCAGCCGAAGAAGTTGGGATGCTGGACCAGCACGCAGGCAGTCTTGTCATCCACTGCATCCTTCAACTCGTCAACATTGGCTGTTCCGTCAGGAGCGCCAACGGTAACCAACTCGATGTCCAGATTCTCCAGATACGCCTTCAGGATCTCTCGGTATTCCGGATGGACGCTCGCGGCCGTTACTACCTTGCCTTCTCGCCGGGTCACGCTCATGGACATCAGCACGGCTTCCACCGCCGCAGTCCCGCCGTCGTACAGGCTTGCATTGGACACGTCCATGCCGGTCAACTGACAGATTAGGGTCTGGTATTCGAACATCGCCTGCAAGTTGCCTTGGCTTACCTCCGGCTGGTACGGCGTGTACGAAGTGTAAAACTCGCCACGCGACGCGAGCGCGTCGATCACGGCTGGCACGAAGTGGTCGTAGCTGCCGCCACCCAAGAAGCATACCTTGTCACCTGCATGCGCGTTTTGGCCCGCCAACGCGGCCATGTGTGCGGTCAGCTCCAACTCGCTGAGTGCTGGCGGGATGTCCAGAAGTTCCTTCAAACGGAACTCCTGCGGGACGCCTTCGAACAACTCCTCGACCGAAGCAACGCCGATCGCCTCCAGCATCGCTTGTTGATCTTCAGGCGTGTTGAACGAGTACGGCATGGATTACGTTCTACCCTTCCTCGGCACATTGCTTCTGGTAGGCATCGTAGTCCATGAGTTTCGAGAGGGAACTCTCGTCGGTGATTCGGACCTTGACGATCCACCCGGCGCCGTAGGGATCGTCGTTCAGCGATTCCAGCTTGTCAGGCAATTCCGTATTGACCTCGATCACTTCACCCGTGACCGGGCAGTACAGCGAACTGACTGCTTTGACCGACTCCACCTCGCCGAACTCCTCTCCCGCCTTCGCCTGACGGCCGACTTCGGGCAGGGCCATGTAGACCAAGTCGGTCAACTGTTCGATAGCGAAAGCCGAAATACCAATCGTCGCCACCTTTGCGCCATCCTGTTCGGCGACGTGTACCCATTCGTGAGTTTCGTGGAAAAGCAGTTGTTCTGGATTCACGATCTACGTCCTCGACAAGTGTGTCCTATTGGGTCACCCACGGCTGCACCAATCTTAGAGGCTCATGCCCCGATCTTTCAAGGACGCATGGCCAATATTGACGCTTTCAGGTTGCCAGACTGGCACTCGAGGCTGCCGTGCGGGGCAAATCCATCGGGTAAGATGCGCCTCCGAGGCCGCCAAGTATCGGGATTTCGCTCACAATCGACAGCTTCAGGGAGCCATCGTACGGCGGTCGATTAGCAGGTTACGCTTCAGCATAACATCCCATTCCTCGACGCCAGGCAAGCGATATGCTGAAGCATAACCTACCCCGCCCCCCTGCCCTGCCCCGCGACGGATGATGGGTGCGTCGCGATCCGGAGACGTTCGGTCGGAGCGTGTGGCACGGTCGGGAGACCGGCCACAGCGCGCGAAACTCACTGACGCAGCGTCAGTGTCGTGTGTAGAAGTGGTAATCGACGGTCGGCTGGAAGGTTTCGCCGGGTTTTAGGGTGACGCGCCAGGAGACGGTCGAGCTGTTGTTCACGGCTGGGTCGCCTCGGTAGCGTTCCCAGTCGTCGGCTCGGTACGGCATCAGCGTCACATTCCCGTCGTGGCTGGCCTCATCGGCTCGGCCGCCAAAACGCAGTGTTACCTCGATGTCCGCGGGCTCGGGCTTGCGGTTGATCAAGGTAACGGTTGCGCGTTGGGTGATCTTGGCGTAGTAGTGGCTGCTCCAGGTCATTGCCTTGAGTTGCCGGCCGGTTTCCTGTTCGGAAAAGCTGCCGCGGATGTCGATTGCCACGGTCACGGGCACTCGGCAGATGGCTTTGGGCGATGTGTAAGTGAGCAGCTCTTGAGCCAACGGCTGGTTACCCTGCATGATCATGGCCGCGCCAGTCGTCCAGGGCACACCAGTGGTGTTGGTCATTTCGATTTGCCGCCAGACTTCGTTCTTCGACAAGACAAGCGGCGACCGGACGCCCGAACCGCTGGGCGCGGCGGCGATGTCGTTGCGCTTCACGTGCATGTTCCAGGTGTGGATGTTCCGATACGGAGCCTGGGTCGTGAAGACGGGTATTGCGGCTCGTTCGCCCTTGCGCAAGGTCAGTTTGTTCAAGCTATAGACGAACAACTCCTGCGCGGCGGCGGTGGTCAACTCGGCGGGCAACTGAACGGCCGTGCTCTCCGGCTGGTTTGCCGGCTGCGGAGTGTTGCGGCGGAATTCCCCCGCCCGTTGAGTGAGCAAGGCGTTGGAGAAAGCGTTGTTGCTAAACTGGCCCATGATCTGTGGTGCGGCCTGCTGCAGAGCGTTGCGCAGTGTTTGCTCAAGAATCAACGGGCTGGGTATGGTTCGGAAGCGGAAGTTCGGTACGCCCACCACAATGTCAATCGGCGTGTCGATCAAGTCCTCGGCCTCATTCAGCAGTTCGGCCTGCATAGCGATATCGGCGATTTTTTCTTTCTTCTTGTTTTCGCCCAAGTTGATGCGATACGTCGGAATCCAGCGCAAGCCCGGACGGAAGTAGGCAATCAGCAGCTCGCGCCGCTTTCCGGCTTCGGCGAAATGGAACGTCAACCGCTTGGTCTGTTTCGTGCTGGTGACCGTCCGAGTGAGTTTGGTTTCCATCTTGTCGACCGTCAGCCGCTGGATGTCGTTGGCGGACAGCAGGACATCACCTTTCTCGGTGCGCAACACGAAATGAGTTCCCGTGATGCCCGA
>CAZUAH010000218.1:0-21863 GCA_964617665.1 uncultured Pirellulaceae bacterium | reverse complement strand
AGCTAGGCAAGAACGAGCCTTGGTGACGACACAATTCCCGGTTGCGGCACTAGTGGAAATCTCTTGACTGGACCAACTGCGTGAGTTGTTCGTGCATGTCTTGCAGATGCTGCACGACCACGTGAATGACCGAGTATTTACTCTCTAGCCGGCCGCGGACGATCCAAGCGTTGCTGTGTCGAGCGACTTTGTGAAAGCGTTCCCAAACCTGTTTGTGCAGCACCAGGTTGGCAACGCCCGTTTCGTCTTCCAACGTCACAAACGTGATTCCTTTGCCGGTGCTGGGCCGTTGGCGAAGGATGATCAAGCCTGCCACTCTGACATGCCGGTTGTTGGGCGTTTCGGCCAGCTTCTTCGCTGGAATCGCCCCCAATCGTTCCAGCCGATCGCGATAGAAAGATATCGGATGCGGTCGCAGAGACAAGCCGACGGTTTGGTAATCGGCAACAACCTCCTCCTGAATCGTTGCCGCCGGCAAGGCTACCGGCGGATCCGCCGGAACATCCTTTCGCGAGGGCGAAGCTCCTGCTGAGCCCCGTTTTTCCACGTTTTCGACTCGGCGGGAGCCTCGCCCTCCCGGTCTTGAGACCGTTTCCAGCAATGGCGTCGGCTTGCGGCTGCGCGGTTGGGCAAGTGAGTGCCACAACGCCCGGCGACGATCGTTCCCGAGCGAACCAAACGCATCCGCTTCGGCCAGACGACTGACTGCCGCTTGCAGTAGGCCCGTGCGGCTGGTGAATTCATCAATGGAGTGATAGAGGCCATCCTCACGTGCCCGAACGATAGTTTCGCCATCTTTCTCGGACATCCCTTTGATCAACCGGAATCCCAAACGCAAGATTCGTTCGCCCTCCAACGTGCAATCCCACGAGCTGTGATTCACGTCGATCGGCCGAACCTCCACGTCGTGTGCGCGAGCGTCTCGAATCAATTGTGCAGGAGCGTAAAAGCCCATGGGCTGACTATTGATCAACGACGCGGTAAACGCGGCTGGATAGTAATGCTTCAAATAGGCGGCCACGTAAACCAACAAAGCGAAGCTGGCCGCATGGGATTCAGGGAATCCGTACTCGCCGAAACCACGGATTTGTTGAAAAACGCGTTCGGCAAACTCCTCAGCCAAACCTCGCGCCAGCATGCCATCCAGCAGCTTCTGCCGAAATTTGTCAATGTGTCCGTTACGACGCCAAGCGCCCATGGCACGTCGCAATTGATCGGCTTCGCCCGGTGTGAAACCAGCGGCGACCACGGCCAACTTCATGACCTGCTCCTGAAAGATCGGCACGCCCATCGTCTTTTTCAGCACCCGGCGAATTTCCTCGGTGGGGTACGTTACCGCCTCGTCGCCTGCACGGCGGCGCAAATAGGGATGCACCATCTGTCCCTGAATGGGACCGGGACGAACAACGGCAACCTCGATCACCAGATCGTAATAACAACGCGGCCTCAGCCGCGGCAACATCGACATCTGGGCGCGGCTTTCGATTTGAAATACGCCGATCGTATCGGCGCTGCAAATCATGTCGTAAACGGTCTGGTCGTCCGGAGGGATGTTGGCCAAGGTTAGATCGCGTCCCGTGGTTTGCTGTACCAAGTGAAAACACTTGCGGATCGCCGTCAACATTCCCAGCGACAGGCAGTCGACTTTCAAGATTCCCAGTTCCTCCAAGTCGTCTTTATCCCACTGAACGACTGTCCTATCAGGCATAGCAGCGTTTTCGATCGGAACCAATTCGCACAGCGGGCCTCGCGTCATCACCATCCCGCCCACATGCTGAGAAAGGTGCCGCGGGAAACCAATTAATTCCTTGGCCAGGTACACCAATCGTCGCCCAATTTCCGAATCGGTGTCGATTCCCATTTCCTGGCAACGCTGCTCCAACTCGACGGCCTGCTGAGGATAGCCGTCCATGTTTTTCGCCAGTTGGTCTATGCGGTCCAACGACAATCCCAACGCCTTCCCCACTTCGCGAATTGCCGACCGAGTGCGATATGTAATCACAGCCGCAGCGATTCCTGCCCGCTCGCGTCCGTACTTCTCATACAGATACTGAATGACCTCTTCACGCCGCTCATGTTCGAAATCCACGTCGATGTCCGGTGCTTCATTGCGTTCCTTGCTCATAAAACGCTCGAACAACAGATCCATCCGCCCCGGATCCACGGCGGTAATTTCAAGGCAGTAACACACCGCCGAATTGGCTGCCGATCCACGGCCCTGGCAAAGGATGTCGCGCGAACGAGCAAACCGAACCAGATCCCAAACCGTCAGAAAGTACGCTTCATAGCGCAATTCCTCAATCAATTGCAGTTCGTGTTTCAGGAGCCCAATTGCCTTCTCTGGAACGCCATCGGGATACCGTCGCTTGGCACCTTCCCATGTAAGCCGTTTGAGATACTCCATGGGCGTGAGTCCCGGCGGTGCCAGTTCCAATGGGTACTCGTAACGAAGCTCATCCAGCGAAAAGGTACAGCGATCTGCGATTTCGACAGTACGTTCGATCGCGTCTGGAATGCGTGAGAATATCTCGCGAACCTCTTCCAGCGATTTCAAATGCCGCTGAGCATTGGAAAAGAGCAAGTGTCCGGCCTGGGCCACGGTGACGCCGTGACGGATCGCCGTCAGTACGTGCTGAAGCGGCTGACGAGCCGGAGTGTGGTAGTAGGCGTCGCCTGCAGCGACCAAAGGAAGCCGTGTCTTCCGCGATAGCCACAACAATTGGTCAAGTCGCTGTTCGTCATCCGGTCCGCGATGCAGTTCCGCGATCAAGTAGGCCCGCGAGGAAAACACCTCGCGATATTTGTCGAACGCTTCGTGAAGATGGGTTCCCAAGCCGGAGCTTGGGAACCAGGATTCAGGCGATGCATTTTCCTTAATCGCCAACTCCACTCCACGCGCTCCCCGTTGGGTCGCGGTTAAACGACACAGCACCCCAGCCACCAGGCCTTCCGCGTGTTCGGCGATGTCGTTCCAAGTTAGTTCGCATTCGCCTTTCTCCGCCCGACGTCGGCCTCGTGTGATCAGCCGGGCAAGTCTTCCGTACGCCGCTCGGCCCGTCGCCCATAACACAACGGCCGGGGCATCAATCGGCGTGACTTCTGCGCCGACGATCAGCTTCAACCCCGTCTCTTTAGCAGCCGCGTGCGCACGCACCACTCCCGCCACGCTGTTCACATCCGTGACAGCCAATGCTTCATAGCTAAGCTCGGCTGCACGCTGCACCAATTCGTCAGGATGCGATGCACCCTGCAGAAAGGAAAAGTTCGTCTTGCAGTGGAGTTCGGCATACTTCATGCGAACTCTCCGTGCAGAAACCACTTCTTGTCCTGCAGTCTTCGGAACAGCCACATGCGATTACCGGCTTCGGTTTCCACGCGGTAATAATCGCGGCGGGACGACGGTCCGCGCCACCAACCGGTTTCGATCCGCTCCGGCCCAAAATGACGAGCAACTCGATATTGTTTGCGCCGGTAGCGAAACATTGCCGGTGGGCCATCCAATGCAATCCCGATCACGTCCACTGCCTCGGGCGGATCGAGAATCCGCAACGGTCGAAGCATCGGCCCGAGGATGGGGTGAATAGATGCCGGTGCCTGACGACCACTTGGCGTTTGTTCCCCGGTCAACGGAACACGGCCATAGGCAAGTTCGACTTGCGATTCCTCTTGAAGCTGCGCGCGTGCCACCCGGTCTCGCCCCAAACGGCTGCTCAATCGTTCAACCAATAACGCCAATTTCGATTGATCATCTCGCGAACCGCTGGCGAACAAATTACTTTGCCGCTGCTCGCGCGGAGTAGTCGAAGTCGCGACGACGTGGATTTTCTCGACTGCGTCCGGCAGAATAAACCGCTCCAACTGCATTTCGATCAAGCCCAGCAAATGCTGCGAACTGACAGTCGGCTGGAACAATCCGACGTTGATTACCAAAGGCCGGTGGTTCTTACAAACAAACCGACACTCTAATTGCAGGACACCTTGACCTTGTTCTATCAGCCGTTGCGACAACTGCTGCAATAATTGCTCAAGCACATAGTCAATCGCACCGTTATGGGTTGTCGGATGTTCAAATAGCCAACGCGCGGCCAATTCTGGTACCCGTTTGTGGGAAACGATGACTTCCTGGGCGTCGCCGACAATTCGATCGAGCCCGTCGATCAAATCCCCCTTGAAACGCGCTGCCAGACTGGTGCGAGGCAATTTTCTTAGCTGGCCGATCGTGGAGATACCCAGTCGCTGCAGTTGCCCCATTGTTCGCGTCGGCAAACGCAACGCGGCAACCGGCACAGTGTCCAATGTATTTCTGTTTCCCGGTGGAACAATTTTGTATGGCTGGCGGTCATGGCGAATCACGAAACATGCAACCGCCCTGGCGGCACCGATCGTATCGGCGACTGCGATGCGCACTTTGAACCCGCACCCGTGGAATGCCTTGGCAACTGTGCATACCAACGCTTCCTCGCCGCCGAACAACTTCGCCAGACCGCTCATGTCCATCAGCAGGCAATCCGGCTCGTCCGTTTGGTCCAGGCCAACGACGGGACTGAAACGTTCACACCATTCGGCCAGCTTCGTCAGAGCCTCTCGGTCGCTATGGGCATCGTGAAGTGCAAAATGTACCGCAGCCGGTTTACGGTGTTCTCGTTTAACGGCAAGCCGAAGGCGACTGTGGGATGAATTCGCAGTCGCCTTCGGCTTGCCGTTAAACAAGGCGTGCAGACAAGTTTGGGCCTCGGCCAGGGGCATGCTGGGGCGAACGCCGTGAGTTACGGCTTCGGCCGAACATGCCTTTGCCAACTGGCCGTACCGCGGATGCTTTTCATAAAGCACGATCGCGCGTCCCGTAAGTTCCGGTTGGGCGAGGACGAGTCTTTGCACGGGCCAATTGGGCAGCCAGAGCGCGAGAAAACGTTTCATGTTTGCTCTCCGTCACTTCGCGCGGGTGACCGGTCCATTCATCGAATTCCAATTGCACGCTGGCACCACCGGTTGCACCGCGACAGCGCAGCAATTCCACTCGCATCCGGCGGCCACGATTCGCAGGACACGGCTCGACAAACAGCCGCACGTCTGCCCAAGTCGGTTGCTTTCGCATTTCAATGGGGCGGAGCAGCAACCCGATACCGCCGCTGGTTTCAGCCGACAATTGCAACCGGCGGAACTGCCGCGAGTCGATCTGTTCGATCTCACCCCAAACCGCAGCGACTGCGGGACAGCGTAACGCTTGATCCCAAGCCCAGAATTCGTCTCGCTTGTTTTTCGGGTAGACAAGAATCACTTTGTCCAAATCCACTCCCCAACCAGCGATTGCAGGCGGATAGACTTGCTGTTGACGGTCCAACACGACCACGGCTCCGCCGCTCGTGCAAGTTTGCCGAGCGCATAGCAAAGCTAACGTTGCAGCCCCGCTACCCGGCCCCGCGCCAAGCCACTCGACCAACGAGCCTCGCTCAAGGCCACCGGAAGGCATCAAGCGATCCAAAGCATCGCAGCCGGTAGAAATGGCCTCCTGGTCCACTGCCCGCCGAACTCCTTCCAGGCCGTGGATACGGTTTTGCAATTTGTCGACAATTTCCGATGTCAGAACCATTAGGAACCGATCGATATACACATGAACACCATTACTATACCTACGTATACTATCGGCAGCAAGTTCCCAGATCATCAAAAAATGAACAACCAAGATCAGATCCTGCATTACGAACACGAAACCAGCGTGGGGCGGCTGGGCCGCCAGCCAAATGCGAGCTGCCGCTCGGTTGAGGATGGCTCGCTCCCGTTGGTCGCTCAATCTGGTGCCAAGACCGCTCAAATTGCGCGACAGCCTTTACTCCACCTCGCTTCACGGCTGCTTTCCAACTACGCTAAACATCAGGCAGTTCGCCACTTACAACACCTGAGAAGCCGACCATGACCCCCAAACGCACCATCAACAGGCTTCTGCTGCTGGTCGTTCTGGCGTTCATGGGCTTCCTGCTGGTCTACATTCCTCCCCAGCTAATCGCCCAGTACCGAGCTGTCGCCGAATTGGGCACAGTTTGGCTGTACGTCTATTTCACAGTTGTGGGCCTTGGCGGTCTGATCTTGCTCAGTTGCACCGTCTGGATTCTCTGGCAACTTTGGAGTCGCACTCGTCGTAAGAAGGAACGGCGCGATCGGCACAGCAAAAGTCCCAGCGAACTGACGCACCAGCAACGGAAGCAGGAAATCGACGAGAACATTGCAGCGGTTGAAGATCTGAAGACTGACGAGACCGCTGGCGACGAACTGCGCGGCCAGCTGGATCCGCTGGTCGAGAAGTTCGACGAGAAGCGACAGTCGCAGACTCTTGAAATCGTGGCCTTCGGCACGATATCCGGCGGCAAGTCATCGCTGATGAACGCGTTGGCCGGCCGTGATGTCTTTCAAACAGACGCCAAAGGCGGAACCACGATACACCGCAGCGAAACGCCGTGGCCCGGACTCGACAAGGTCGTGTTGGTCGACACACCAGGGCTGGGCGAGGTGGACGGTGCCGAGCGCACTACCGCATCCGCCGACGCAGCCAAAGACGCCGATCTGGTGCTACTGGCGATCGACGGACCATTGCGCGAATCAGAATTCTGCCTGCTCGAACGACTAGGCCAGATGGAAAAGCGTGTGATCGTCTGCCTGAACAAGGAAGACTGGTACGATGATCAAGACCGCGATCGGTTATTGGATCAGGTCCGCGAGCAAGTCAAAACGACGATCGCTGCCGAAGACGTCGTAGCAGTTCGTGCCAAACCGGCGATGCGGACTCGCATGCGCGTCGGCTCGGACGGCACGGAGTGCGAGGAGCTGGTGGAAGTCGCTCCGGACATTGGCCCGCTGGCCAAGCGGATGATGCAGGTCGTGCGCGGCGAAGGCGAAAGTCTGCTGCTGGCCAATCTGTTGCTCCAGTCTCGCGGGTTGGTTGAAGACGCACGCCAACGAGTCAAAGAATCACTCGACCGGCGGGCCTGGGAGATTGTCGACCGCCACATGTGGGGTGCCGGGGGCGCCGCGGCGCTCAGCCCGTTCCCGCTGGTCGATTTGGCAGCTGGTTGCGCCATTTCCACGAAGATGGTGGTGGACTTGGCTCACGTCTATCGGCAGGACATCGATCTTGACGCTGCCAAGACTCTGTTGGGAGAGCTGGGCAAGAACCTGATCGCAATTCTGGGTATAAGCGCGGCCACACCGGCGGTTGCGTCGTGTGTAGCGTCGCTGCTGAAAACCGTGCCTGGAGCCGGCACGATCGCCGGCGGCTTGTTACAGGGTATCGTCCAGGCGGTCGTAACTCGCTGGATTGGTGCGGTGTTTATTGCGTATTTCCGCGAAGAGATGCAGCGTCCCGAGGGCGGTTTGACTGGACTTGCTCGCCGTGAATGGGAACGCATCACAAGCGTGGACGAACTCCGCAAGCTGATGAAGCTAGCTCGAAAGCACTTTTCGGAGGATACCGAGTAGGCGTGGCCAACGAAGCAAACACCAACGATCACTACCAGCAGGCCATTGCGTCGTTGGAACGCACGTTGGACAAAGTGCGCGGGTGCAAAGCCGAAGAGAAGGAGCAGTTGCGTCGCGATTTGGACCAGTTGAAGGCAATGGTTCAGAAGCTGACGGCAGGCCGCGTCGAGATTGTCGTGTTCGGGGAAATCAGCACGGGGAAATCCGCGCTGATTAACGCCCTGGTCGGCGAAGCAGTGGCCGATGTCGATGTCCAGGGCGGCTGGACCAAGAACGTCTGGCACGTGGCTTGGGAGGGCTGCGGCTATTGCATGCCGGGTCTGGCAGATTCTCAGGTTGTCCTGGTGGACACACCGGGACTGAACGAAGTAGGCGGAATGGATCGCGGCGTGATGGCTCGCGAAGCGGCCGAACGAGCCGATCTGATTCTCTTCGTTACTGACTCGGATCTGAACGAAACGGAATTCTCAGCACTAGTCGGCTTGGCCGGTATCAGCAAGCCTTTAGTCTTGGTGTTCAACAAAATCGACCTATACAGCCCGGAGCAGCGAGAGCGACTGCTGGAGGTATTGCGCGACGAACGTCTACGCGGCATGCTGCCCGACGACAACGTGGTGACAACCGCCGCCGACCCGCGTGAGGTGGAGTACATCATCGAGTCGTCCGACGGTTCGACTCGCAGTGAGTGGCGGAACCCATCGCCGGATGTGGAGCAACTGAAATCGCGCATTCTGCAGGTTTTGGAGTCGGATGGCCTGACATTGCTGGCACTAAACGGGGCCATGTACGCGGCGGACAAGAGCGACCGTATCGCGGCGCTGCGTGTCGAGTTTCGCAACAGAAGCGCCAATCAGACGATATGGAGTTACGCGACGATCAAGTCTGTAGCCGTTGCATTGAACCCAATTCCCATTGCCGATGTACTGGGGGGCAGCGCCGTGGACGTGACCATGGTCGTTACGCTGGCCCATATTTACGGTTTGGAGATGTCGTGGCGTCATGCAAGGAAGTTGATCGCCTCGATCCTGAAGGCGGCTGGCTGGGTCGTGGGCGGTGTGGCACTGGAGTACACGGTCAATCTTGCGGCATCGGCGTTCAAGGCACTTACGGCCGGCTACGGAACTCTGCTGACAGCCGTTCCGCAAGGCGCGGCAGCCGGCTTCGGCTCGTACATCGTGGGCCAAGCGTCAAAATACTATTTCGAACACGGATCTTCGTGGGGCGGCCAATCGCCCAAGGAAGTTGTGCGGCAAATCCTGGATGAGACCGATCGCCAGTCGGTTCTGGAACATTTGAGGGGCGAAATCAAGCAGAGAATCCTCACGAACCCGCATGCGAAGGAGGTAGAAAAGGAGGCTCCTTGAGAAAAAACCTAGAAAACGGGCGAGAAAGGCTAGTCTCCGAGTCCGTTGGACGCAGATAATGCACACGACGACTAGTACCGTGAGGTAGACCAATGCGAATGGATCCATCCACATCGGCCAAGACGCTGTCCCTGGCAGCCTGCGCCGTGGCGATGGCGGCAACCGTCAGCACCACACAGGCCCAGGATACTGCCGCTATCGACAGCATGCAGCGCTATTGCATGACCAGTTGGCGCAATGCAGGCATCAACCAGCAGGACTGGGAGGATTGCACGCAAGAGGCCATAACGCTGATGCTGGAACGCGTATCGCGTAGTCGGCTCGCGCAGGCCATGCGAAGCGGCGAATCACCCGAGCGGCGAGAGCTGAATCGCTCGATCTGGTGTACTGCCCAACGATGGCGCCGTCGGCCGAAGCATGTCTCCTTGGAAGCTTGCGATTCGATGGAACGCTCGGCGCAAGACCCGACTCACGAAACGAAGGAGTCCCTGGACAGTGCGATGGCCCTCGCCGGAGATTGCCTGACGCCCCGTCAGCAGGCAATCATTTCGATGTACCGCGATGGCTGGTCGATCCGGGAGATCGCCGACGAATTGGACATCTCGTCCGCCCGAGCCAGTGACGAGAAGTACAAAGCAGTTCGCAAGCTCCGTCAGCGTTTGACGCTCGCCAGCTGATTTGCCGATCTTCGGGCACGCTCTTGAATCCTCTGGCAAATGCCGGCTTGACTGCGCACAAAAAAAGGTCATACCACGCCGATCCGTCGACATGCTATGACCTCTATCCTGAAACGGAACAACATAAGTCGTCCCGCCCTCCCGGCTTGTCGTACCTCTACTATCGGCGCACTTGCTAGGCCATCTCTAGCAGTTTTCACGCAATTTCAAGCTATGCCGATTATTCAGTCACCTTCCGCTGATGGAATGGACCATCGTCCAAACGACCTCGCCCACGAAGACGACTGTCAGCGCGATGGCCATGACAATTGCCGTACGTCTGTCGATGCGTCCTCCACTCGCCCCCAGCCCGAAGTGAGGACCAAGGCCGTTCCATAGGTATAGCCCTGCCGACACTACGAGGATTCCATACGTAATGAGCGTCCAAGACGCGGCACCGCTGCGCAGCATGTCCCCCGCATCTCCCGCCTGAAGAATCGCACCGGCACCAATGTAGGCCCCGTTGGCGACGCAGCAGAATCCGCCAAAGAATGCAGCCAGGTGTGAGTGCGGACGAGCCACAATCTTCACAATAGCCCAGACTACGATCGGTATCAGCACACCCCAGACTGCGCCGCCCCAGGCGACGAAGAGCGGGCAGGGATTTGGTGATACGTCGGTTCGAGAGAACTCCCAGGGACTCAGAACGAGTTGTACTACCGTCCCACCGCTCACCAGGGCGTGTAACACATGGCCGATCTCGTGAACGATCATCATGGCCATCCACGAAAAACCAATGAGCGAGCCAATCAATAGGACCTGAAAGAAGCGATTCATGAGCGGTTGTCAGAGGCTCTGGGAGAAGCGATTGCCATTGTCCCAGGTTGCCGCTATGCCTAGACTCTCGTCTCCTCGAAAATATCCACTCTAGCGGCAGGATGCTTGGCCATGATGAGCGTCTCGATAGTGATTCCCATCTACAACGAACGGGAAAACATTCCCCATCTGTATAGCAAATTGAACGACACGCTGCCGGGACTCGGTCGAGAATATGAGCTAATCTTTGTCGACGATGGATCGCATGACGGTAGTCTGGAGGAACTTCGGACGCTAGCACAGGCGGACCATCGGGTGAAGGTGGTCCGATTTCGGCGCAACTACGGACAGACCGCTGCTATGCAAGCTGGGCTTCAGACAGCTTCCTGCGACGTGATCATAACGATGGACGGCGATCTGCAAAACGATCCCGCCGACATTGGAATGATGCTCGAGAAGATCGACGAAGGCTACGACCTCGTACACGGTTGGCGAAAGAAGCGCAAGGACGCTTGGCTGAATCGTCGGCTCCCGTCAATGATCGCGAACTGGATCATCTCGAAAACGACAGGTTTCCCGATCCACGATCTCGGCTGCACGCTCAAGGCGATTCGCCGCGAAATCGCCCAGGATCTAGAATTGTACGGCGAAATGCACCGCTTCATCCCCATCTTGGCCTACTGGCGCGGTGCAAACTGCCTGGAAGTCGTGACCAATCATCATCCGCGACGCTTTGGCCAGACAAAATACGGTATCACGCGCACCTTTCGCGTTGTCCTCGATCTGATCACCGTCAAATACATGCTCGACTATTTCGCCAGCCCGATGAAGCTATTCGGTATGGTCGGACTCGGCTGCGGGGCGATTTCATTCGTGTCCGGCCTTGCAACTGTACTGATGAAGTTGATCGGTGCCGTCGATATGACGGGCAATCCGTTCCTGCTGCTAGCGGTATTCGCAATGATGGCGAGCATTCAGTTCATGAGCCTGGGACTGATCGGTGAGGTCGCCGCCAGGATCTACTTTGGAAGTCTGGGCAAACAGCACTACACGGTCCGCGAGCTGATCAATCTGGACGGCGACGCGCCAGCAGAAGACACCGGTGTCCACTCGCGTGCTGCTTAACCAGCATCGTAGCAAGTCATTCGGCCCCGACAAAATTGGGCATTATTGCCCTTTACCTGTCCGGGGAACTTCGACACAATACCGCCCGCTTCAACCCGTTGTCGGCCGGAGTCTCCGGTCATTGCGTGGGTGACGTTTCTCAGTCGGAGCGTCGCCGGTCAAGGAAGACCCTCAGTAAGGCAAGGAGTGCTGACGTGAAGACTACGCTCTGTTTCGCCACGGTCGTGGCAGTTCTCTTCTCTCTCGGCTTCACCACACAGTCGTCATATGGGCAAACTGCAGGCACGCGTGTCGCGGTGATTGACATCCCGTACGTGCTCAAAAACTACGACCCGTTCAAGGCGGAGCTTGAGAACTCCCAAAAGAATCATGGCGAGCTTAGAAAATGGGCCGCAGAGGAAGGCCAAAAGATCCGCGCGGAAATGGGCAAACTGCAGCAGTACAAAGCCGGCTCGCCCGAGTACAAGGCGGCCGAAGAGAGGATTGCGGAGATGCAGTTGAGATTGAAGCTGGATGGTGCCAAGCGTGAAAAGGCATTCATCGAGGCTGAGGCACAGGCCTACTACGCCACATACAAGAAAATCGAGGGCGTGGTATCCGACTTCGCGTTCCGGAACCAAATCGGCCTCGTCGTGCGTTTCAACCGCGAAGACATTAATTCGGCAGACACTAGATCGATCATGTCAGGCGTCAACCGGTTCGTCGTGTTCCAAAACCGCCTGGACATCACTGACCTCGTTCTGGACGCCCTAAATCGCGCGAGTGTTGCCGGCGGAGGAGGTAGCGGACCTCACATTCCGCCTCGTTAGTAGTGATATCCTCTCGCACGCTTTGAAGATTGACCACCATTGAGTACCTCCTTTCGACAACAACGCACTATCTCCCGCACTGCCCGTGTCGAGGGATTCGGATACTGGAGCGGGCGCGATGTTTCGATTGAGTTTCATCCCGCTCCGGAGAATACCGGCATCGTCTTCATTCGCTCCGACCTGCAATCGCGGCAGAGAATCGATGCGTTGGTACACAACCGTATCGAGATTCCACTGAGGACGACATTACAGTGTGGCAACGCAACGGTGGAAATGGTCGAGCACATCATGGCGGCTTTGGCCGGTCTGCGAATCGACAACTGCGAAGTACGGGCCAACAGCCCCGAAATGCCAGGCTGTGACGGTTCCGCCTTGCCATTCGTCGTAGCGTTAGACTCAGCGGGGATCGAGGAACAACCGGCTCTGCGTGAACAGTTCGTTGTCAACCGGCCAGTTCGTGTGGGCGACGATCGCTGCTGGGTGGAAGCTCGACCTTCCGAGGCAAACGAATTTAGCATCCAGTGCCGAATCGATTACGGTTCCACAGGGCCAATCGGCCGGCAGAGCCTAACGGTCAACGTGACGCCAAACACATTTCGTAACGACTTGGCAGCATCGCGGACTTTCATCCTTCAGGACGAAGCGGAATGGCTGCGATCTCAAGGCTTGGGCACAAGGGTGACATACCAGGATTTGCTGGTATTCGACGATCGTGGCCCCATTGACAATACGCTACGATTCGCGGACGAGTGCGTACGCCACAAGACCCTTGATTTGGTCGGCGACCTAGCACTATCGGGATATGATCTATCAGGGCACTTCATCGCACACTGCAGCGGTCATCGACTGAACGCACAATTAGTAATGGTAATGCTGGCAGAAGTTCAAGCCGCCAGCACTTTGCGACACACAGCCTAAGAAAATAGTGAGGGTTTGGACTCATGGACGAGCGTCCCTCCACGGAAATCCGAATATCGGACAAAGCCGAGGTAGACCCGCGAGCCCGGATCGACGAGGGCGTAGAAATCGGCCCGTTCTGCGTGGTCGGACCGGACGCGACCATCGGCCGCGGCACCGTTCTCATGAACAACGTCACGGTGATGGGACACGCGACGATTGGCGAGTTCAACAAGATCTACCCGGGTGCTGTCATCGGGGGCGATCCGCAAGACCTAAGCTACCGCGGTACCGACACAGAGGTGGTAATCGGTGACCACAACGTGATCCGCGAGGCCGTGACCATCAATCGCGCCAGCGAAAAGGAAGAAGGCCGAACGGTTGTCGGCAGCCATTGCTTCCTGATGGCCTGCTGCCACGTGGCCCACGACTGCAGTGTTGGCGACCACGTAGTCATAGCAAACGGCACGCTGCTGGCCGGCCATGTTCGCATCCACCACAACGCGACATTGTCTGGCATGGTGGGCGTGCACCAGTTCACAACCATCGGGAGCTTCTGTTTCGTTGGTGGTCACAGCCGCGTCCTGCACGACGTGCCACCGTACATGCTGATAGAAGGTGCCCCGGCGCGGCCGCGATGTGTCAATGTTGTCGCACTGAAACGGAATGATTTTCCGCCCGAGTACATCAAGGCCCTGAACGAAGCACATCGCTTGCTCTTCCGGGCCAAGGTGGGATTGGACCATGCTCGCGAGATTTTGCGTACCCGAGGCAAGTTGATCCCTCCCGTGAACCACTTACTGAACTTCATTCAAGAACAACAGGAAGGTCGTCACGGGCGTGCCAGGGAAAGGCGACTGGCTGCTTAGGCGGGCAAGGCCATGAGGAAACGAAAACTGCGCATTGGCGTAATCGGCGCGGGACATCTCGGGGCAATTCACACCCGCCTGCTTCGAACCATCGACGATGTGGAACTGGTCGGCGTCGCAGAGCCAAGCGAGGAAGTCCGCCAGCGAGTGGCCCAGGACTTTCAGACTGAAGGCTTCCCCGACCACCGGCAGCTGATTGGCAAAATCGACGCAGCCATCATCGCCGCTCCCACCGAACATCATTACTGGATCGGCATGGAACTGGCCGAAGCGGGCATCCATCTTTTCGTCGAAAAACCTATAACGCTTTCCGCCCCGGAAGCAGATGCTCTGATTCGCGCCACCGCCTCTCGACGCCTTGTGCTACAGGTCGGCCACGTCGAACGTTTCAACCCTGCGTTTGTGGCTGCGGCCGGCCATGTCCATCGACCGTGGTACGTCGAAGCCGTTCGCGCCGGCCAGTACACGTGCCGCTCGATTGATGTCGGCGTCGTGCTCGACCTGATGATCCATGATATCGACTTGGCACTGTCATTGGCGGGCAGTGAAGTGGTCGACGTGGAAGCGATCGGCGCTACTGTTTTCGGTCCGCACGAAGACATCGCACACGCCCGCTTGCGGTTTGCCAACGGTTGCCAAGTCAACCTAAACGCCTCTCGCACCAGCTTCGAGGCCTGCCGAAAAATGCATGTCTACGCGAACAACGGATACGCGGGCATCGATTTCGGTACGGCGTCGGCCAAGATCGTGCGTCCTAGCGAGTGTGTGCTCCGAGGCGAGGTCGACGTTCTTGCTCTCGATTCGGAACAGAAACAACACCTCCGCGAAAACCTGTTCACCGAATTCCTGCCTCTGGAAGAAGTACAGGTTGAGGACCGCAACGCAATTCTCGATGAGCAGCACGACTTCGTCATCAGCATTCGCACCGGTCAGCGTCCTCAAGTCACCGGGCAGCATGGTCGCGACGCACTGGCTGTTGCGGAACGCATCCTGGAGCAGATCGCCGTTCAGCGTCGTCTCATGCGGCGTGCCGCCGGAACTCCCGGACACCTGCAGCCGCTCGCCACCGATGGAACGAGCCAACCGCATCGCAGAGCTGGCTAGGCGTACGCGTCCCGCTGGGAGCCGGAGAGGACAATGCGACGTCTAGGGCACAGTAGAGAGGCACCCTTTTCCACCACCGCGAGCTTACGGTTCGTGAAGTGCCGCGCGCAGCTACTCGACTGATTCCGCTTTCGCGTAAGAGCCAAGTATCTCCAACCGAACTGTCTTACGCCCTAGCGCAAGCAAGGCACGTTTCACCTTCGTGTCGTTCTGATGCCCTTCCATTTCCACGAAGAACAAATATTCCTTCTCTGTGCTGGGCATCGGGAATGATTCGATCCAAGTCAGATTGATACGATTGCGTTTGAAGATCGCCATGGCGTCCGCAAGCGAGCCTGGCTTATGCGACAGTTCAAACATCGCTGCTGTCTTGTCTCGGCCCGTACGAGGTGATTCATGATCGCTAATCACGGCGAAACGAGTAATATTGTTTCTGTTGTCTTCAATATTCTCGGCAATAATGTTCAGGCCGTAATTCACCGCCGCCTGCATACTAGCTATTGCCGCAGCGCCCTGTTTCTCGGCGGCCAACTGCGCCGCCGCGGCCGTGCTGGCCATGTCAACGGTACGCGCCAGCGGCACGTGCTTCGATAGCCAATCGCGGCATTGAGAAAACGCTTGTGGCTTGCTGTATACCTCCTTGATCTCGCCGCGCTCACACTTGCCCAACAGATAGTGATGGATCCGCAATTGCACTTCGCCACTGATCCGCACCGGTAGCCGAGTGAACATGCCCAACGTATCGACGACACGACCATCCGTCGAGTTTTCGATGGGCACGATGCCAAAGTCTACGTTGGCCCGGTTCAGTTCCTCGAATACGGCGGCGATTGTCGCGACGGGGACTAGCTCGGCGCTGGTGCCAAAACGTTCGATGGCTGCCAAATGGCTGTAGCTGTACGTTGGCCCCAGATACGCTACGCGCAGCGACTTTACCAGAGCGCGTGAGCCACTGATCAACTCGCGAAAAATGGCTCGAACACAACGTTCCGACAATGGCCCTCGGTTCGACTGGACTGCCTGCTGGAGCGTCCTTTGCTCAGCCTCGACGTCGTAAACCGGATCACCGGCATCCGTCCGCATTCGAGCCATCTTGGTCGTCAAACGGGCGTGTTCAGCCAACAGCTTCACCAAATCCCGATTGGTCTTGTCGACTTTCCGTTTCAACTCGGCGGCAGTTCCAGAACCAGTCTTTCGCTTCGCAACTTTGCGTTTGGCCATGTCGTACAAATCCCGCAGCTAGGTACGTCAATGCTCTCCCGATAAGTCGCCATATGGCTGATGTATATTTGGTGTTGATGATAGCCTCGCCTCGTTGCGGCGGAAAGCGGCCACATCTGCCAAAAACGGCCATTTTACCAATGTACACAGCCGGGCTAGCGAGCGTGCCAAAATGGCAGCTCCAGCAAGCGTCTGTCGTCGCGCGACTTCCTTACCCTACTGCTCGCGACTCGTAACTAACCTACTAATAACAGTTTACAGCGCACGTCGCACCCTACTTCGGTGCTGGCACGCCCTTTGCTATGTGTTTGATGGACCTTTGTGAAATAGGACACAACATCTGCAGTCGAATATCACCCCGTCTATAAGAGGGGATAAGAGGAACAGCAGCGGTAAACGCAGGGAGAAAGGAGCAACGCAATGGCTCAAGGCGAGAGGATTATTGGAATTGACCTTGGAACGACAAACTCGGTGGTAGCAGTAATGGAGGGCACCGAGCCCAAAGTGATCCCTAACCCCGAGGGAAATCGACTCACACCTAGCGTGGTCGCATATACCGACAAAGAGGAGACACTCGTTGGCGAGCCCGCGCGTCGCCAGGCCGTGACCAATCCTCAGCGCACGGTCTACTCGATTAAACGATTCATGGGACGGCGGCACAACGAAGTCCAGACGGAAGAGAAGATGGTGCCGTACCAAGTCGTCGGTGGCCCGACCGAGTACGTTAAGGTCGAAGTTGACGGCGAACAACACACTCCCCAGGAGATCTCGGCCAAGACTCTGCGAAAACTGAAGGAAGCCGCCGAATCATATCTTGGTCACAAAGTGAATAAGGCTGTGATTACCGTGCCGGCCTACTTCAACGATTCCCAGCGACAGGCCACAAAGGACGCTGGACAAATCGCAGGTTTGGAGGTGGCTCGAATCATCAACGAACCGACTGCAGCCGCCATGGCTTACGGGTTAGATAAGGAAAAGAGCGAGAAGATCGTCGTGTTCGACCTTGGCGGTGGAACGTTCGACGTCTCCATTCTGCGACTGGAAGACGAAGATGGCCACAAGGTGTTCGAGGTGATTAGCACCAGCGGCGATACGCACTTGGGTGGCGACGATTTCGATGAAGAACTCATCAATTACGTGGCCGAGCAATTCAGGAAAGACAACGGTATCGATCTTCGGCAAGACACGATGGCACTGCAACGTCTCCAAGAGGCTTGCGAGAAGGCCAAGAGGGAACTCAGCAGCGTTCCGCAAACGGATATCAACTTGCCGTTCATCACGGCCGATGGATCGGGGCCGAAGCACCTGCAGGTGACGATCACCCGGTCGAAATTCGAAGAGTTGATCGACCGTCTTGTCGAACGGTGCCGCGGACCGATCCAGCAGGCTCTGAAAGACGCGAAGTACTCGCCAAGCGACATCGACGAAATAGTCCTGGTGGGCGGTTCGACACGCGTTCCCAAAGTGTATGCGATGGTTAAGGAGATGTTCGGCAAAGAGCCCCACAAGGGTGTCAATCCGGACGAAGTCGTCGCCGTTGGAGCCGCGATTCAGGGTAGCGTGTTGGCAGGTGATCGCAAGGACGTATTGCTGTTGGACGTCACGCCGTTGACATTGGGCATCGAAACGGAGGGCGGTGTGTTCACGTCGTTAGTGGATAGAAACACGACCATCCCGACCGAGAAGAAGCAGACCTTCAGCACGGCTGCCGACAATCAGCCCGCTGTCACAGTGAAGGTAGCCCAGGGCGAGCGAAAGATGGCTGCCAACAATCGTTTGCTCGGCGAGTTCAACCTGGAGGGCATTCCACCGGCGCCCCGCGGCATGCCGCAGATCGAGGTCAAATTCGACATCGACCAAAACGGTATTCTGCATGTATCGGCCAAGGACTTGGGAACGGGTAAGGAAGCGTCCGTACGTATCGAAGAATCCGCTGGTTTATCCGAGGACGAAATCGACCGCGTACGCAAGGACGCCGAAGAACATGCCGACGAAGACAAGCGGCAGTTCGAACTGGTCGAGGCGCGAAATCAAGCGGACCAGATGTGCTATCAACTGGAGAAGCTGATAAAAGAGAATGATGAGAAGTTGGCCGATTCCGACAAGGAACCGCTGCAGTTGGCCATCGAGAAGGTGCGAGAAGCAGCCAAGGGCGATGATGTTCAAACGATCAAGTCGGCCGTCGAGGAACTGGAGCAGGCATCGCATGCGCTGAGCAAGGTGCTGTACGAAAACGCCCAGGCGGAACAAGCTGCGGGCGCCGAGACACCTGAGGGCGGCCAGTCCGACGACGAAGATGACGGTGCCATCGACGCCGAATTCGAGGTCAAAGACGACTCTGAATAAAGACGCGTTGCCGGCGCGTCTCGTAACCCAAACCGCGCACGTAATCCGTGCGCGACATGAATGGTTTCCGCGCAGAGCTTGCGCGCACTTTGCACGTAGAGGGGGATCGGAATATGCACTTTCGACTCGACAAACTGACGGTCAAAGCACAAGAGGCGGTGGGCGGAGCCCAAGGTCTCGCTGCCGAGAACGGCAACCCCGAGGTCGACTCCCTACACTTGCTCCATGCGCTGATCTCGGAGTCCGATGGGATTGTCAAACCGGTCCTGGACAGAATCGGCGTGGATCACGGGCAATTGAAAGGACTAATCGACACGGAACTATCTCGGCTACCGAAGGTCACTGGAGGATCGAATCCTCAGCCGAATCAAGGTCTCATGCAACTTCTGCAGGCGGCGACGTGCGAAACCGATGCGATGAAGGATGAATTCGTTTCGACCGAGCATCTGCTTCTGGCCATGACTAAGACGGACTGCAAGGCCAAGGGATTGCTGGAAGTTAACGGCGTTCGACAAGACGACATTCTCAAGGCACTCCAGTCGGTCCGCGGCAGCAGCCGTGTGACTGACCAGAATCCAGAAAATAAGTTTCAGGCATTAGAACGGTACGGTATCGACTTGGTGGAACGGGCAAACCAAGGCAAGTTGGACCCGGTTATAGGTCGTGACGCCGAGATCCGACGTGTGATTCAGGTGCTATCGCGGCGCACAAAAAACAATCCAGTGTTGATCGGAGAACCTGGAGTAGGCAAGACGGCCATCGCCGAAGGACTGGCGCTGCGTATCGTTCAGGGAGACGTGCCGCAGAGCCTCAAGAATAGGCGAATCGTAGCATTGGATATGGGCGCGCTGGTTGCCGGCACGAAGTACCGCGGTGAATTTGAAGATCGCCTCAAGGCCGTTCTTCGGGAAGTCGAAGACGCTGGCGGCAACGTGATGCTGTTTATTGATGAGCTGCACACCGTAGTCGGAGCCGGTCGCGCTGAAGGCGGGTCGGACGCGGCGAACCTGCTGAAACCCGCGTTGGCACGCGGCGAACTCCGCTGTATCGGTGCCACAACATTGGATGAGTACCGGCAGTACATCGAGAAGGATGCTGCATTAGAGCGGCGGTTTCAACCCGTCTATGTGGGTGAACCGTCGATAGAAGACACGATCGCGATCCTCCGAGGATTGAAGCCCAGATACGAGACGCACCATGGGGTGAAAATCAAAGATTCGGCGTTGGTGGCAGCGGCCGAGTTGTCTCAACGTTACATCACCGATCGTTTCCTGCCCGACAAGGCTATCGATCTGGTTGACGAATCCGCCAGTCGCCTGGCCATGGAGTTGGAAAGCGTTCCTACAGAGATCGACGAAGTGCAACGACGGCTGCGCCAGTTGGAGTTGGCCGCAAGGCAGCTAACTGATGAAACCGAAGAGACGGCGAAGGATCGCTTGGCTGAGATTGAGACGGAAATAGAAGAGCTAAAACGCAAAGAAGCCAGCCTGCGCGAACAGTGGGAGGCTGAGAAGCTGGGATTGGGCGACATCCAGAAGGTTCGACATGAGTCCGAAACGGCAGATCGCGATTTTGCCCAGTTGGATGCGGCCATCAAAGAGAAGCAATCCGCAGGTCGTCCAGTCGGTGAAGATGACTACCAAAAACTGTACGAATTGGACGTCAGACGCCGCGAGCTGCAGCAGCGCATCGAGGCAGAGGAGGAGGGAACTGTCAAACCCACATCGGAACGGAGACTGCTGCGTCAGGAGGTGACCGAAGAGGAGATCGCAGAAGTCGTCAGCGTGTGGACTGGCGTGCCCGTCTCCCGCATGGTGGAAACCGAACGGGCCAAGCTACTGGTGATGGAAGATCGCATTCACCAACGGTTGGTTGGGCAAGACGAAGCCGTCGAAGCCGTGGCCAACGCCGTACGCCGCAGTCGTAGCGGTCTGCAAGACCCAAATCGCCCGATTGGGTCCTTCCTGTTCCTCGGCCCAACCGGCGTTGGAAAGACGGAACTCTGCAAAGCGCTGGCCGAGGTGATGTTCGACGACGAAAACGCCATGGTGCGTCTGGACATGAGCGAGTTTATGGAACGCCATACTGTGAGCCGGCTGATCGGGGCGCCTCCAGGATACGTGGGATACGAAGAGGGCGGCAAATTGACAGAAGCTGTCCGACGTCGGCCCTATTGCGTGGTATTGCTGGACGAGATGGAAAAGGCGCACCGGGACGTGTTCAATATTCTGCTTCAGCTGTTGGACGATGGACGGCTCACGGACAATCATGGCCACACGGTCGATTTCAGCAACACCATCGTCGTGATGACTAGTAATGTGGGTAGCCAACTGATTCAACAAGTCACACAGGAAGGCGGCGACGAAGAGGAGATCCACGAAGCGGTGATGGAAGCTCTACAAACAAGATTCCTGCCCGAGTTTCTGAACAGGGTCGACGAAACGATCATCTTCCATCCACTGAACCGAAACGAAATACGTCGCATCGTTGACCTACAGATCCGCCTGTTGGAGAAGAAGCTGAATCACCGGGACGTGTCGCTCTCCGTTGCGGATGCCGCTCGCAACGCCATCGCAGCGCAGGGCTACGATCCAACCTACGGTGCACGACCATTGAAGCGGCTAATCCAGCGACGCATCGAGAATCCGTTGGCCACAGAACTACTGAAAGGCGAGATCGCGGATGGCGGCGCTGTAGCAGTCGACTGCCAGAACGGCGAATTCACGTTCGATACAGCTGTGTAAGCTCTGATTTCGGCGACTCTTCAAACAACGGCGAAAAACGCATGTAGTGCTTTGTCCACGCTGAAACCTAAGGCGGCCTGGGTTGGAGGGCGCAGGAGCAGAACCGCGGTGCTTCCCTCGCTAACGTTCAGTCCGGCCCGGCCACCCAAGCCTAATTCCGAGGCCTGGCAAAGCACCGGTCGCCTTTTTCTAGCGTGGGGTAATTGCAATACCCCACGCTGGAGCGCGGGCCACGTGGAGTAATTCGAATACTCCACGCTAGCCGAGCGCCGCGGCGCAAGAATCGGCGTTTCCGCCAGATTATTGACAACCCTGCCAGCGTGGGGTAATCTCAATACACCTTGCTAAACCGGAGGTATCCGAATTCCCCCGTGCACGGTGCGGGATAGTAAGTATCCTCCGGCAGAGCCGGAGGCTTTAGTACGTGAACCGCTCGAAGCGG
>CAZUAH010000217.1:0-21945 GCA_964617665.1 uncultured Pirellulaceae bacterium | reverse complement strand
ACCGGAACAATCCGGCGGTACAGTTCTGTCGCAATGCGGTTCAGCAAGGCTGGCTTGGCCAAGTCTTCGAGGTCCATTGCGTCATGAGCAAGTTCTCCGGGGTCAGCTACCGGAGGTGCCTCTCCCAGTTTCGGGGTGGAACGATGTTCATATATACCTGCCACCTTATCGACCTTGTGGTAGGTCTGTTGGGCAAGCCCGACCGGATCGTCCCTTTCATGCGTCAAACGCGGTCGGACGCGGGGGAAATGTGTGACAACGGACTGGTCGTGTTCGAGTATCCAAAAACGACGGCCACGATCCGCACCTCGTCTCTCGAAGTAGAAGGTTTCAAGCGGCGTCAACTCGTGGTTTGCGGCGACGAAGGGACAATCGACATTCGCCCATTGGAGATATACGGCATCCGCCCGCCTCAACCCCTCAAGCTCCAACTCGCCCTATCCCAGGCTCGCGATTCTTTCAAGAAGGGTTATCAGGAAGTCTCCTTCCCGCAAGTTCCGGCACGATACGACGAGCAGTTGATTGAGTTGGCTCAGATCATCCGCGGCGAAAGGGAGAATCCGTATCCCCTCGAGTACGAGCTAATCGTCCAGGAATGCCTGCTGGAGGCCTGTGGATACCCGACGAGCTAAGGAGAGGTTAGGAACCGTGTGAAAATTTCCCTCTCCCTCGAGGGGAGAAGAATCTAGAAATGCGATCTCGTTAGCCAACCGGTACCACGCCGTCTTGGGCCTCGAAAAGGTTGGGCAACACTTTCCCTCTTCCCTTCCGCTCTGCGGGAGGTGTGTAGTACGAGGGAAGATAGCCGTCCAAAAGTGCTCGCTTCTGTTCGTCGGTCAGTTCGGGCGCAACGGGATCCTGGATGTCAGCGGACACGGACTCGACATAGAAACCGACGTTGTCAACCGACGTTGCCTTCGATCGCAGGTGCAGGTAGCTGATACCATTGCCGGTCGTGTTCATTTGCTTCAGTACCAGCGTTTTTGCGCCGTCGACCGTAACGGAGCAACTCTGCGCTCGTAAGTCCCAAGAGAACACAAGCGTATGCCATTGACCGAGGCTGAGTTTTGGTCCGTTGGCAATCTGACCATCCGACTTGATCGTGGCAACGAAGACTGCAAGCCTCTCGCTGTTGTCGTCGGTCGGTTTGAAAGAGCGGTCGTTCAGTGCAATGCTCGCGCCGCCGAAACCGCCATTGGGCATGAGCCGAAGCGTAAGCGTGCCCTTGACACCGTTCGGGAAGTTCCAAACAGCGCCGTCGGCGTCGTGCTCGTCGGGCTTGTGCAAGTGGAGCACTTTCGCGCCTTGCTTTGTGGGATGGTCGATGAGCGGCGGCCCGGGAATTCGTTGGCGACGATAACGCTTTGCAGAACCGATGGGCTTGAACGCAATCCATTGCTTCAGTCCATCGGAGAAATCGTCGTGGGCGTGCGTGAGCGTTAGCCACCGCGGATCGACGCTGACCAAGTTCCTTCGTCCAACGCCCTGGCCGGTGAGAAACACAAACTTGCCGTTAGCCCACACGGGCGGCGTAGGATAGGCCGAACCACGATCGCTGTTGGGCGGCGTTTCGTTTTCGTGCGGATCGCGATACACCTCGCGGAACCCGCGCCACGTCTTGCCTTCGTCATTCGAGATGGCCGCATGCATCGCGTCTCGGTTCACATAGACGCCCTGGCCCTCGTAAGCCGGCGGACTTTCGCAGTTGTTCCACAGCACCAGGATACGATCATCCGGCATCCGCCACAGCATCGGTGGCGAACTGGAACACCAGAATCGAGACGGCTGTGCTTCGGACCACGTTTCGCCTTGATCATTCGAAAACGACTCGTACAGGAATCCCGTCTGCGTCCGCATCAGCATCCAGAGCCGGCCGTCTTTCAGCTCGAGGACGCACGGTTCGTCTGCGCCGTAGTTGTTGCCTACGAAGTGGGGATAGCACGGCGACGATATATCGCTTTTCGATTTCGTCCATGTGCGTCCGTCGTCGTCGGAGTAGAACACCGTGCACAGGTTCGCACCAACGGGCGGCGCGCACGGCCGCTTGGGCACCCACCACGCGAACGGGCAGATTAGACGTCCGCTACTGAGTTGCTTGAAGTCAAGCAGTGCGCCGCAGTAACCGTGGTAGATGACCTTTGGCTTCTCCCAATTCGTCCGTCCATCCTTCGTCCGCAGGTGCCAGACATCGATAAACCGGTCGACCGCGATCTGACGCCCTCCGCCACTGCGCAGAGCAAGTGCCGCAAGATGGATCTCGCCATTCTGGCTGAGCAAAGGTATACCCCCGCCCATTCCTGGTACTGCCTCGCATTCGAACTTGTCGTCGCTCCACCTACGCCCGCCGTCGCTGGAGGTTTGCGAGTAGAGCTGGTTCTTCCGTCGGTCCACTCCGTAGCGGATGAGTGTTCCGTCCGGGAGACGGGCCGGATTCGAGTAGGTGACCGTCGAATGCTCATGGTGCTGCTGGAGGAAGACCTCGGGCGGCGAGATATCCTGCTCGCCGTGGACCACCTGAGTCAGCAGTAGAACGAGGATGCACAAAGCGGCGGTACGCGAAATCATAGTCACATTGCCCTCGAAGAAGAATCCTTCCCGGAAAACCGCAGAGCCTTGCTTGATCTACTTGAGGCGGTTTCCAAACCGGGAGGGCGAGGCTCCCGCCGAGCCGAAACCACGGGAAAACGCGGCTCAGCAGGAGCTTCGCCCTCCCGGAATTCAGTTTTGAAATGCCTTCTTGCGAAACCATGCCAAAGGAATGCTCTTGAATTTCAGCGACAACCGTCCGCCTCGGGCTACGTAGTACGTCATTAGCGCGCGGTCTTTGTGAAAGCGGAGGCTGGTATACGCATAGTGGGCCGACAGATCAGCCTCGATCGCTTTCGGCTCCGACCAAGTGCGGCCTTCGTCGGTCGATAGTGCGGCCACCAGCGGCGTCCGCGGGCCGGAGTGCCCCGTACCCAGACGGACGGTCGGATTGTAGATCAGCAGGAACTCACCCCGGTCGGGAGTCCGCGCGAGAGTGCTCGGCGCCTCGGGCGCGGCCACGGTCCAAGGGGCGGCTTCGGTCCAGGTGTCGCCGCCGTCGCTCGAATGGCAGTACCAGATTTGGCCGAGCTGCGTGCGGATGATCTGCAGCACGCGCCCGTCGTTCAGCTCGACAAGGCCGGGCTCCATGGCGCCGCGTTTCGGGCAGGAGGCCAATCCGCGGCCGCGTCGCCACGTGCGGCCGTCGTCGTCCGAGTAGTAGATCAGCGTGCGGAAGTCTTCGCCTGCCGTCCAGACTTCGCCGGTGAACGCCATCGGGCACAGGATCCGACCCGAAGAGAGCTGGATGACCCGGGCGTTATTCATCACGTAGTACCCAGCCTCAGGCGTGACGAGCGCAGGTTCCGACCAAGTGGCTCCATCGTCGGTTGATCGGCGAACCAAGCAATCGAGGTCACGGCGCGAGTTCTTCAGCAGGAAGAAAAGCAGAATATCGCCCGACCGCAGTCGCAAGAAACTCGCCGACATCACGTTCTGCTGCCCAAGGTTCTCCTGAAGCGTGAAACGAGGGCTCCACGTGCGGCCGCCGTCAGTCGATCGCACGGCCGAGATGCGTCCCGCCGAATCATCCCGAGCCCCGCCGTAGAAATCACTCCAGGCCAACAGATACGTGCCGTCCTTCAGCACGACCAGATCTCCCTCCGTATTCCGCCGGTTCTCCTCCGTGGCCGGAGCCACGATCGTCTCGATCACCTGCTCGCCCGCAAGCCCAGCAGCGGGGAGCAGCATCATCGGTAGTAAATAGCGTGCGTCCATCATCGGTCGGCTCCCGTCATTGTGATTGTTGTCGGTCGGGCGTTCGCATTCTCCAGTGTAGTCATCACGCTCCGTCGTGATTGGCTGACGTCACGGCGGAGCGCGACGACTTGGAACTCTACCGTTACGCAGGCGGGCCTTCTCATACAACCGTTTCCCGGAAAAGTCGCTGACTGAGAAAATAGAGATCGCTTTTCCAGACCTTCCATGTGTGGCCACCCGAGCTGACGCGCCAGGTATGTGGCACGTTCATTTGGTTGAGGGCGGAGTGAAAGCGCTCGCTGATTGGAATCAAGTCGTCTTGGTCGCCGCAGGATAGCCACAGGAATTTCAGCTCCTTGGCGATGCGATCCGGATCCAGGACAAGCTCGGCCGCAGCCTTCGTATTTCGTGCCGAAGAGAAAGCGCCAAGCCACGCGAACGTTTCAGTGTGAGTCAGCCCAAAGTTCAACGATTGTCCTCCGCCCATCGACAGACCCGCCAAGGCGCGATGTGTGCGTTCCTTCTTCACCGAGTAGCGTTTCTCGACCAACGAGATGATGTCATCCAGCAGGTCTTCTTCGAATGCTGCGAATGCTGGTAACTGTGCGTACTGCGGAGTGTCCACTGTGATGCCCGCTGCGGCACGCCCGTTGGGCATGACGACGATCATCGGTTCAATTCTTCCATCGGCGAGTAGATTGTCCAGGATTACGTTGGTGGAACCTTTTTGATGCCAGCCATTTTCATCGTCGCCGATCCCGTGCAACAGGTACAAAACCGGATACTCACGGTCGTTGGCATAGCCAGGCGGAGTGTAAACGACCATTCTCCGCGTGATTCCGATGCTTTTCGACTCGTAAGTAACCGCCTCGACGAGGCCCTTTGGGATGTCTTCGCGTGCAACGTCAAAACCCACCTCCGGTGCGGGCGCTGTGCCGAAGTCAGCGTCGCTCGCTCTATCTTCTTGAGCGCCGGGTGTTTCCGCCTTTGCATCAAACTCACGTTTCGTCATAACGTCACTTCTCCCCTGACAGCCTCTTTGTGATCCGGTTCGCTCTTGTACCACATCCACTATGTGCTGTCAGCCAACCTCAGAACGCAGGGATCGATCACTGGACCAGAGGCTAGTTGCAGCGGTCCTCGATCCAGCCAGCGAACCAGATCCTTACTTTTCCACCGCTCTTTCCAGACAGAACCCCGGATGCGCTGGCTGGTTGTAGCCCACATTTTGCCAGGCCACACTCAAACGGTAAGTCGGGTCGTGCATCAATGTCGGTAGGCGAAATCTTGTGGGGACGGTCGTCGAGAAGATCCGCAACTCGCTATTATCGCGTGTCCGCCAGATCGCTTCCTCGCGCCAATCGCCCAGAATATCCGCGCACAAACAAGGATTGGCTTTGGTACCATTGTTCGAAGCACATCCGAAACGATGGGCCGACACCAAGCGTTCGGCGACTGACCGCTGATAATCCCACTTGTCAATGCGCGTGCCGTCCAGCAGTTCGCGCAATAGATCGCCGTCCCACCATATGCCCATGTTGCAGGACGGGGGTTTGGGGCCGGGGATTGTCTCGCCGCGGCAGTTGAACAACGAATTCAAGCCGCCGCCCGCCGCCCAGCACTCGCTGCCTGGGTAGCGCGGGTCGATGTCGAGAGCAATGCCGCGACCCACATCTGGCGATTCCGCGCCCCAAATCACCTTGCCGGTAGCCGCCTCACGCATGTTCGCGCCATAAGGGTGATTCGGTCGTTCGTGGATTCCGAACACTTCCAGGCCCGGCCGATCCGGGGCCAGATCCGACAGATGCAGGGCATCGCCGTGTCCCAAGCCGGTCGAGTACAAACCGCTGCCGTCATCGTCTATACAGCAGGCTCCGTAAACAATCTCGTCCCGGCCATCGTCGTCTACATCGCCAACGCTCAACGAATGGTTACCTTGACCGCGATAGTCACGGTTCCCTGGCGTGCCGTCGTCACTGTCGAAGGTCCACACCCGTGTTAGTTGGCCGTCGCGCCAGTTCCAAGCCGCGAGCACCGCTCGCGTGTAGTAGCCACGGCACATGACCAAACTCGGGCGTTGCCCGTCCAGATAAGCGACGCACGCCAGGAACCGATCGGCGCGGTTGCCGTAATCGTCGCCCCAGTCGCGGACGTTCCCGCGAGGCGGGACATAATCGGTCGTAACCAACTCGGCGCCGGTCCGCCCGTCGAATATGGTCAGGAATTCCGGCCCTTCCAGCACATATCCGCGCCGATCGCGGTAATCGGCGTCTGCTTCGCCGATTGTCTTGCCCGTTCCGTCCACGGTCCCGTCGGCCGACTTGCAGGCCACTTCGGCTCGACCATCGCCATCCAGGTCGTAGACGATAAACTGCGTGTAGTGAGCACCCTCGCGGATATTCCGTCCCAGGTCGATCCGCCACAAAAACGTACCGTCCAGCTTGTATGCTTCTAGCTTTGTCTGGCCGCTGAGGCCATTGCGCGCGTTATCGACAGCTCGCATCTCTTGTTTGATCACAATCTCGTATTCGCCGTCGCCGTCCAAATCGCCGACGGACGCGTCATTCGGCGTGCAGCCGTCGGGCGTCTTCAGCGGGACGGCCAAGTACGGTCGCACCGGCGCGTTGGCCTGCAATTCAAACGTCGAACTCCGACGTAGCTGACGATCGCCGAGTATCGGTTCGACGAAATACGTGTTCCTCTTGCTCGTGTCAAAATCCCGGTCGACAAAGCAAGTTGCCTCTGATATCGGTTCCGCGTTCAGTCGTACAACGTCTTCAGCACTGGATCGATAAACGTGAAAAGCGATCTCCGGCGGATCGCTGGCCAGTAATCTCCAGCTGAGAAAGACCTGATCTTCGGCTGCACGCAGAGCGATCAGGCCGCGGCCAAGTCTCTCTCGTTGCCTCTCGGCCAATACGGATTCTGCGTCAACTGCCGAGAACAACAATCCCACAAGCAGCAGGCAAACAGCTCGCTCGATGACCGTACAGGGGATGAAGATTCTTGCGTTCACTATGAGCACCGAGCTTGTTCTTCGCCTGTTCCACCAATCCTGCGATCGATTCAGGGATAGTCGAATGGATTCTCGTCCTTGTCGATACAGCCGAATGCTCGCACGATGGCTGCTGCATTCTGAATCGTAATTGGCTTCTCGTCGTGATAGTTCCTCATCCGACAGCCGAACATACTGACGGTCAACTTGCGGTCTCCAAGGACGAGCAGAAAGTCCTGCGACTGGTTCAAGGTCGTCAGCGCGCCGTTGGGTCCTGAGAACGCCTCGACATTCGAGAGTGACGTGTGCCCTTGGCCTTCGATGACGATCGGGTGAATGTCTTCGACCCGTTCGCCAGTATTGGCGATGATCGACCCTTGTGCGATCTGCCAGTTGCGGTTGAACGTGGAATCGCCGAGCTTGTGGATACCCACGGTCACACAGTCGAAGTTGAAATTCGTCATCTGGCCGTAGGACGCTTCGCCCAGCCGAATACCGCCGTAAGTGCCGAAGGTGAACGCGTCGATGACCTGGGCATTGTCGGTGTGGTCGATCCAGTACGCAAACGTCTTTCGAGCGATCACACTGTCGACCACGGATCGGCTGTATCCGCCGTCGATGAATCGCCGGTTGGACGGATTGATGTGGCAGTGCAAGATGCGAGGGATGTCGTAACAGTAGTCGATCATGATGAACTGTCCGCTGAGTGGATATCCATAACAGTGTTCGATCAGCACCTGTTCACAGGTGGCTCGACGCGTTGCCCGAAAATCCATTGCCGTGAATTCACCAAAGAACGTCAGGCGAGAGAGAGTCACACCGTGGGCCGGGCTTGAATCCGAGACACGAATCGTCGGCGGGTACTCGATCACCTTCTCTGGATCCTTCAGCGTCTGCCGAGGATACCAGAATTGCAGACCGCGCAACTGAGTGGCGCCCTCGACGGTGATGAACGGATGCTCTTCATCCTCGATCGCAAACACGCATCCGACCGGCTGGTGTTTATCCGGATGCCGCGTACCGCGCCCGACGGGCCCGTGCACACCCACCAAGGACACGTTTCTTCGCAGAATCAGCCCGCCCGACACGGGGTAGGGATCGCTCGCGGGCGGCACGAACAACGCAGCACCGCGCGATGAAGCCCATTCGATGGCCTTTTGCAGATTTGCACGGTTCGTCTCGGCATCGTTGCCAGGCAGCACGCCGAAGTCGCGGACGCTCTTGCACAGAGACATCCAGCCGGCGCTATCACCCCGCGTCTGGTCCTGGGCGAAACCGGGCGTCCCCACCATTCCCAGCACGGCAACACAGAACACCCAAACAACAACGATGCTTCTGATTCCTCTCGATCCATGCGAAGCGGTCACTACTGGCTCCTTGTAGCATGAGTGTTTTTCCTCAGCGCTCGCGTTATACTACGTGGATCGTCGACGCCGCAAGGCAGTGCAAACTCTCGAAACCCCAGGAGTACCCACCATGCGAAAAGCAACAGTTACATTGTTTCTGGCCAGCTTGTGTTGTGCAGTAGCGGCGGCGGAAACGCCAAGTCCGGCGTACAAGAAGCTGCATCTGACTGACAAGTTCCTTTGTGAGGGTGCGTACTACGCCGACTTTAACCGCGACGGCAAGTTGGACGTCGTGTCCGGGCCGTATTGGTACGAAGGTCCGGACTTTCAGCAGCGGCACGAGGTCCGCGAGCCGAAGGAATTCGATCCCAAAGGCTATTCCGACAACTTCCTGACCTTCACCGACGACTTCAACGGCGACGGTTGGCCGGACATTTACTATGTGCCGTGGCCCGGCAAGGATTCCTCGTGGTACGAGAACCCTGCCGGAAAAGGCGGACACTGGAAAGAGCACGCTGCTCTGAAGAACGTGGGCAACGAATCGCCGATGTGGGGTGATGTGAACGGTGACGAACGCCCCGACCTGGTATTCAATATCGACGGCTACTTGGGCTTTGGCACCTGGGATCCCGCCAAGCCGGACGAGCCGTGGGTGTTCCATCCGGTCAGTACCAAGGGCGGCTATCAAAAGTACTCGCACGGCGTGGGTTTTGGTGACATCAACGACGACGGTCGCGTCGACGTTCTGGAAAGCGTTTGCTGGTGGGAACAACCCTCCGATCCGCAGCCAGGGCAACCTTGGATCCGCCATGACTACAAGTTTGCCGCCGCTGCGGCACAATTGCTGGTCTACGACGTTGATGGCGACGGGCTGAACGATGTGATCACCTCCTGGCATTGTCACCTGTACGGCTTGGTCTGGCACCGGCAGACGCGTGGCGCGGACGGCCAGATCGGCTTCAAGCAGCACGTGATCATGCCGTCGGAGCCCGATCTGAATTCGGATGACCTGCGGATCAGCCAGTTGCACGCCTTCGACTTGGCCGACATGAACGGCGACGGTGTGTTGGACGTGTTGACCGGCAAGCGGTTTTGGGCCCACGGCCCCAAGGGCGATAAGGAACCAAACGCGCCGGCCGTGGTCTACTGGTTCCAAATACAGCGCAATGCCGACAAGAGCGTGAGTTTCATCCCTCACATGGTCGACGACGACTCGGGAGTCGGTACGCAAGTGGCTGCCGCGGATCTGAACGGCGACAAGACGCCCGACGTCATCGTGGGCAACAAAAAGGGCTCGTTTGTGTTTCTTAGCAAGTAGGGCGATTCGTTGTGACGATGACCCCACGTGAACGAGTCCTGACGGCGCTGGATCATAACACGCCCGACCGCACGCCGCGCGACTTCTGGGCCGAAGAGCCCACGTGGAAGCGATTATTCGCGCACGTGGGACACGACGACCGGGTGCGGTTACTGGACGACTTGGGCATCGACGTACGTCACCTGGAATTGGACGGCCCGCCCGAGCAACACGTAGGCGAGGGCGTCTATCAGAACTTCTGGGGCGAACGATACGTCTATCGCCAGACGCTGTGGGGCCCAATGCGCGAGGACACCCACGGTGCGCTATCCGACGCACAGACCATGGCCGACCTGCAGAACTTCGCATGGCCGACCCCCGATCAGTTCGACCACGCGTCGCTCGTCGTGCAGTGTGAACGGTTGGACGACTACGCGATCCTGTACGGTTTCGCAGACGTCTGGCAGCGGCCGGGATTGGTTCGTGGTTGGGAGGGCATGTTCCTGGACATGGCCACGCGTCCCGAATGGGCGCATTTCCTCTCGCGAAAGTTCACCGATTTCTACAAAGAGGACTACACGCGGGCGGCAGAAGCCACAAACGGACGCATCGATCTGTATCTGCTGATAAGCGATCTGGGAAGCCAGCATGGACCGCTGATCTCCGTCCCCATGTTTCGCGAATTCGTCGCTCCCTACCTACAAGAGATGATCGATTGCATTCACGGCTTGGGCGGAAAGGTGCTGTTCCACAGTTGCGGAATGATCCAACCGTTGATCCCGGAATTGATCGAGTTGGGTATCGATGTACTGGACCCAATTCAGCCCGTTGGGCCGGAGATGTCGCCGAAGAAACTCAAGGCCGACTTCGGCGACCAACTGAGTTTTCACGGCGGCATCGACATGCAGCATCTTCTGCCGAACGGTACGGCAGAAGAGGTCCGCGCCGCGGTCCGCCGATATTGCGAAGTGCTTGGACGCGACGGCGGATACATACTCGGTCCGGCCCATCTATTCCAGCCCGACGTCCCGCCGGAGAACATCTTGGCGGTGTATCTTTGCCCCGGAGCATCGCTATGAGATTATGCGTACTGCCACTCCTAGTGACTTCCACCCTGTTTGGGTTGGTTACGCCCGTGGCCGCTGGTGACCAGGAATGGACTCGTTTCCGCGGGCCCAATGGTTGCGGCGTGGGTCAGGCGTCGCAGATGCCGGATACGTGGACTGAGAGGGATTACAACTGGAAGATACAGCTGCCCGGCAAGGGTTTCAGTTCACCTGTAATTTGGGATGACCGACTGTACGTGACCAGCACGATCGAGGAGTCGGCAACGTTTATCACTCTTTGCCTGAACACGACCGACGGAAGCGTCCGTTGGAAGCGGCAGTTCCAGGCCAAGCCGCACCCGAAGTACAAGGCGAACTGCGATGCGTGTGCCACACCGGCGGTCGACGCGGACCGGCTGTACGTGGTCTGGGCAACGCCTGACGAACACGTCGTGCGTGCGCTGGACCAACGCGACGGAACGGAACTGTGGCAGCGCGACCTGGGGCCGTTCGTGGCGGAGGATGGCTTCGGAACATCTCCCGTGCTGGTTGGCGACGTAGTGGTTTTGTCCAACGACCAGGACCCCGGCGGAACCAGTACGATCGTAGCGTTGGACCGGAAGACAGGCCAGACTCGCTGGCAGGTTGACCGCGAGTCGAAGAAGGCCACATTCTCGACGCCCTGCCTCTTCGAACCGGAAGGTGGAAAGCCCCAAGTGATCGTGCTGAGTTGCGCCCACGGCGTCACCAGCCTAGATCCGATCAGCGGTGCCACGAATTGGGCTCTCGATGACTTATTCGAACTCCGCACGACTGGTTCGCCTCTGGTCGCAGGAGGGATGATCTTTGCCAGCAACGGCGGAGGAACTTCGGGCAAGTATCTGGTGGCGGTCAAACCGGGCATTCCCGAGCGAGGCGTGGCTCCGGAAGTCTTGTATCGGATCGACCAGGCGGCCCCCTACGTCATCACGCCGGTGGCCAAATGGCCGTTGGTGTTCATTTGGAGCGATCGGGGAATCGTCACCTGCATCGACGGACCGTCGGGCAAAGTCCACTGGCGGGAGCGGGTTGGCGGTCAGTATCTGGGATCTCCGATTCGTATTGACGATCGGATCTTCTGCATGGCCAATTCCGGCGAGATGGCCGTGCTGGCCGCGACCGACGAGTTTAGGGTCCTCGCCAGAATCGATCTCGGCGAGCCGAGCCACAGCACGCCCTCGGTGAGCGACGGCGTCATGTACCTGCGGACCTACTCGCACATCATGTCGCTGGGAGGCAGCGTCACGGCCCAATAGGTGATCGACGGCCGATAACGTCAAGGCCCAGCAAGAGAAGTCCTTGGAGGATTCTCGGAGTGGCTGGGGTCGAACCACGAGGAACGAGTGGAGAGCCCCCAGGCGTGCGATTTGAGGCTTCGCAGCGCTCAACTTCAGCCACACTTGCGCAAAGTTGGTTCAAGATGCACCCAGCTTCGGCTCAAGCTGGCGACACGCCCGGTGGCAGAGCGTCCGGCTATTGTGGAGAATAGTCAATTCCAACGTGTCAGTCTGCTTTTGACAACAACGTCGACGATGACGCTCGTGACACGAAGAGATACCGAACCGTGCGTGCAACAAACTGCAGTTAGAAAAAGGAGTTGAGTATGTGGCGTCGAAAGGGCACACGAATGCGTAGCCGAAAGATAACCTCGAATCGAAGGGAGTTTCTGAAAACCGCTACGGGGGCGATAGCGGCCCCTTACGTGATTACCTCCGCCGCCTTGGGCAACCAGGAGCGTCCGGCTGCCAGCGAGCGAATCGTGATGGGTGGCATCGGCATCGGAAATATGGGCCGCGGCGACCAGGGCGCTTTCCTGGGCCGCAAAGACGTGCAGTACGTAGCCGTGTGCGACGTGAAGAAAAAAGCACGCGACGATGCCAAGCAGAAGGCAGACAAGCATTACGGCAACAGCGATTGCCTGGCCGTGAACGACTACCGTGAGGTGCTGGCCCGTGAGGATATCGACGCGGTGCATTGCGCAACGCCCGATCATTGGCACGCGATCATCGTGATCGAGGCCTGCCGCAACGGCAAAGACGTCTACTGCCAGAAGCCAGAAACGCGGACGCTCCGCGAAGGCCCGCTGATGGTTCAGGCTGCCCGGCGCTACGGGCGTGTCGTCTCCGGCGGTAGCCAACGCGTGCTGCACGATTATCGGAAAGTAGTCGACAAGACGTGGGGCGGAGAACTGGGCACGATCAAGTCGATCAACGTCAACGTGGGTCCGTTGCCCAAGCCCTGTAACTTGGCTGGCGAGGCGATTCCCGAAGGGTTCGACTGGGACATGTGGCTCGGCCCCGCGCCCTGGGCGCCTTACCATCCGTTTCGATGTAGCGGCAGCTTTTCCATCAACGGAAAGAGCTGGCGGTCCTTCAGCGATTATTCCGGCGGCGGCATGACCGATTGGGGCGCTCACCATTTCGGCGGAGCGACCTTCGCCGTGGACGTGCGCGACCTGGAACCCGAAGAAGTGACCTTCAACGACGAGAACGGTCGGCAATTCCTGACTTACCGCTACCCGAACGGAATCTTGTTGCATCACAACCATCCCGGAATGGGCAACATGCACGTCGAAGGCACGCCGGACGAGAAGCTTCCGCCAAAACCCATACCGACCTACAAAGGCCAGGGCGGTATCTACGGCGACTTCATCGAATGCGTCAAGACGCGGGAGAAGCCGTTCCGCGATATCGAGATTTGCTCGCACACCATGGCCGTATGCCACTTGGGTTTGATCGCCTACGAGTTGAAGCGGTCGTTGAAGTGGGACCCGGCCAAGCAGGAGTTCCCCGGTGATCAGGAAGCCAACCGGTTCCTCGACCGAGCCAGACGGCAACCGTGGATACTGTAGCGAATATGACACAAGGCCTGAAGATACAAGGAACTGAAATATGCGACATCAACGAATTACACGTTCGACATTGGCAGCAGGTCCGGCGGTTTTGGCCGGCACGACGGCAATCGCTGCAGATCAACCCCAGGAGGACAGCACTGCAGTGGACAAGGCATTCGAGGCGCTGAAAACCTACGACTGGGGCGCAGACCGCAATACACTGAATCCGATCGACGAAGCCGTCGTTGCCACTCAGGGCGACGCGGCCGCACGAAAGGAACTGGAGTTGCGCCTGCTTGATGTATTGAAGGGCGATGTTTCTCGTTCGGCACAAGACTATGTACTGCGCACCCTCAAAACGGTCGGCACGGCCCAATCCGTGCCGGTGTTGGCCGCTTTGTTGCCTGACGAGGACCTGTCGCACATGGCCCGTTTCGCCTTGGAGTACATTCCGGCGCCAGAAGCAGCCGCGGCGATGCGCGATGCCCTGCCGAAATTGAACGGCGCGCTCAAAGTAGGCGTGATTGGTTCGCTTGGCGCACGTGGTGACGCCACTAGCGTCGCAGCTCTAACCGGCGCGCTAGGTGATACCGATACGGCGGTCGCGTCCGCAGCCGCTTATGCCCTGGGATTGATTGGCACACCAGAGGCCGGCAAGACGCTTGGCGAGCAGGCGAAGAAAGCGCCGGAGGGTTTGAAGCCGGCCATTGTCAACGCCTGTTTGGTCTGCGCCGATGGACTGCTGGCCGACGCCAAGAAGGCGGAAGCGATGGCGCTGTACAAATCGCTGAACAACGAGGACCAGCCAAAGCACGTTCGCCTGGCAGCGACACGAGGCCTGTTGGCGGTCGCCGGCAAGAAGGACTGAGGATCACCGGAAGAACAGCCTCGGTGTTTCTGCAACGCGATGGCAGGGGCTCCCGCCCCTGCCATCTCATGCTGCAGTGAGCAAAGTGCGCGCGCGATCTGTCTGCAGTCGCGGGAAGTGCGGCACCGAGTGTAATGCTCGGCGTCACGAGACGTACTGCTACGAGGCCGGCGAGACGACGACTCCGAAAGCCATGACGACCGGTGGGTTGGCGTATCTTCCCTGTTTGCGATCCGCCTGTTGCGCCGTCAGGTAGATCCGGCCGGTGGACGCGTCGAACGCTCCGCCGCCTAACCTATTCGACTCGCCAGCAAAGGGCGTTTTGAAGATCCCGTGGTCGTAGGGTCGTACTTCATGAGGCTTGATCTTGCCGGCCCGGACTTTGGCAAGATCGTTGACATCCCAGAGCCAGTAGTAGTGATAGTTGTCCTTGACCGCATAGGAACTGTACCCGCCGGTCCTGTGGCCGTTGTCCTGGACAATCTTGTAGCCGACACCGCTTTCGTTGCCGCCGGAATGGCCGAATGTCGCGTAGGTGCGCGTTCCCGGTACGATGATTCCGTAGACGGCTCGCGAAAGATGATTCCAAAGGTCATTCTGACGCGACTTGTTGGATAGATCCTCGTGCAGCCGATGGGCGAGGCTGAAGTCAAGCAGCTTGGTGGTGGCGATGGGCGTGGACACAGACTTCTTGCCGACGATGTCCTTTGGGTTGAAGACGAAAGCCGATGGCCCGACAGACGTGCGGGAGATGATCGGGATGCCGCTGGAACTGCCGGTTAGAAACTTTCCGCCGAGAGCCGACTGCCAGTCGGCTGGAATCGGCGACATCCACCCGGCTGTGTGCCCAGGCCCGCCTTGCACCTCGAAATACCCGTCGACTTGGCATTCTGCCAGCTTGTTCGCGTCGCGCATCACTAGCATCGACACCGTGTTGTCCCCCGGGGCATCGTAGTACTCGTAGGCATTAACCAGAAGCTCAGGACCATCGGGACCGGGGACATACAACATGCCGCCGATACGATTGTTGCCCTCGGGGTTCCCGCCCGAGGTTCGATTCAGGACGCTGGCGAAAGGCTGAACGGGATCGCCGGCCATGTTCAGTTCGGTAAGGACCGTACTGTCGACCAGTTCGGGTATGGCGAATTCTGCGATTGCCTGATGATGGGCGTGTCCCACAATGAACAGCGACTGCCTGTCAGGATTGAAGGCGATTGGCCCCTGAGAGAAGTTGAGGTCTGATTCGCCGTACTTTTGCGCAGGCAATCGGAATGCGCCCTGATACTGAAAGTCATCAATGCGAACGAGCGGAAGATCTTCCGCAAATGCGGTACCTGGATTGGCCGCGGTAGCCATGCTCATTGTCAAGACGACAAGAGCGAATACGGCAATACGGAAGAGACCGGGGCTGGTTCGACGATACAAAGGTTTCATGCGAGGTCCCTTTCTTCTCTTAGAGGAGAAGACGTTGAACGTGAACATGAATCAGGTTACGTGGTCGCTGATACGGATGCAAGCGACCGTTGCCATCATTCGCTCTCTGGAAGCGCCTTGTGCCAGCCGGCATCAAGTTGCATCGAAAGCTGCTTGACTAGTTCCGCGTTTTCTGGAAGGCCGGCGATGTTGGTGTTCTCAGCTGGATCGGTTTCATGGTCGTACAACTCTAGACCCGCGATTTCGCTCGGCTTCTTGGTCGGGGCCCAACGGGTGAATCGGTAACGATCCGTGCGAATGGAGCGGCCGGTGACGGAACCGTGCGGGTACTGGCTGAAGGCAGCGGACTTCCACGGACGGTCCGGGCGATCCAGCAGCGGAGCGAAGCTGGTCCCTTCCAAGTGATCCGGCAGCGACAAGCCGGCCAACTCGCACAGCGATGGGTAGATATCGACAAACTCGACCAGCGCGTCGGTTTTGCCGCCTTTCGCCTTGGCCTGTGGTGCGCTGACGATCAACGGCGCACGAGTGGACAACTCGAAATTGGTGGCCTTGCCCCAAATATGGTTTTCGCCGAGATGCCAGCCGTGATCGCCCCAGAATACCACGATTGTGTTGTCACGCAGGCCGAGTCGCTGGAGTTCTTCCAGTACTCGGCCGACTTGTGCGTCGATATAGGTCACACAGGCACAATAACCGCGTGTGAGTTGCAGCACTAGTTCCTCGGACGGATCACCTTTATCTGGAAAATCCGTGTACGTACGCGGATGGCCCCAGTTGGTCAGTGCGATGGCTGGCACGTCCTTTGGCGGATGACGGTTGTCGGCAACCTTCACGCTTTCCGGCGGATACATATCCCAATACTTCTTCGGCGCGATGAACGGTAAGTGCGGGCGTATGAACCCGAGCGCCAGAAAGAATGGCTTGTCGCGGAGTTCGCGCAAAGCTTCGATACCGCGATCGGCGATTCGGCCGTCGTACAGCACGTTGTCTTCCACGTCGGGCGCTTCGTGGGACAGGCCGAGCACGAAATGGTCTGCCCACTGATCCACGGATACTTCCAGAGTTTTCGCTTTTCTGGCGAATACCTGTCGTGCAACGTCCACACCGTTCTCGGTGTAGTAATAACGAGGCCCGGGCCACCAAGCGGGCACCGACCACGAGGCTGGGTCGTTCCACTTGTTTCGCACCACAAACGCACCGTGAAAGATCTTGCCGAACGATTGGCTATGGTAGCCGTTGTTCTTGAAGTGCTGAGGAATTGTGGCGGTGTTAGGCAAGTGATCGCGAAAATGCCTGTGGCGTGATCCATTGGACCAGATTTCGGTCGAGTCCGGCCGGAGGCCGAGCAACAGGGAAGCGCGACTTGCACGGCAAACTGCGGCTTGGCAATAGGCGCGGTTGAACACCGTGCCGCGTGACGCCAGTTCGTCCAAGTTCGGCGTAGTCACTCCCGGATAGTCGTAGCAGCCAAGCTGGGGCCGCAGGTCATCCGCTGCGATAAACAGCACGTTGGGCCGCTCGGCCCGAAGTGACGCCGAGCCGATCACCAGCACTGCGAGGCTGACCGCAAGACGACGGTATCGAGCTTTCACGTTAAGTCCTCCTGTGTTAGCAGCGGGAACCACGATACTTGAGCCTTCCGGCTGATACACTCACAATCTGCAACGTCGCATATCATCGTGTTCACCAGGCACTATCGTAGAAGACATCTCACGTGCATGATATCAGATCAGAAGCCGAGTGCACGTGGCGGACGTACTCGACGCGGCCGAAGTTCCCTTCAGCTCTTCGTCCCATATCTGGCTGGGCAAGAGGGAACCGGATGAAATGGGGCATCAAGGTGCGTCGCAACGGTGCAGGCTGATCTCGATCGAGTAAGACCACTCTCTGCCCTCTTCGATTTCACCGGCGATCGGATAGAAGGCCAAAAGGTAACTTGAACCATTGTAGTGCCGATCGTCGATCAGATGCGCGTCCTGCGGCAGCCGTATTGTGAGTGACTTATTGTCCCCGATTGGCAAGGTCGCCGTGGTGATTCTGTTTGCCAGGTTTGGGTCTTTCGGCACTTTCTTCGGTAGCAGTACCTCGTTGTCGCCCGTGCGTAGCTTGGTTCCGGCAAAGCTGCGAGGCGAAAACCGGATACTCTGCCGGAAGGCTCTCAATTGCAGCCGTGTTTTTGCACGCCAGTGGTATTCGCACTTCAGGCGACCATCCGTCAGTCGGAATGTCTGTGTAAACTCAACGATCTGCTTCTCGAAAGTACGCTTGCCGGTCAACGTGAGAGCGCCGTCGGGCCCGACTTGATGTTGCAGGTCCTTGGTGTCGAAGTTTTGCCATCTGTCATCCGTCACGATCCTGGGAACGATGGACTCGATCACCTCCTGATCATCGCAGCAGAGACTTTCGATCGCGCCTGACAGGCCTATCAGGATCGCCATGCCGTGTCCGTCACGGTGCACCAGATTTCCATCTCGCTGGACAACACCAGCCGGCCCCTTTGCAGTGAGTTGCGGCTCGGATGGTGGCAGCGTGCCTGACTGGGCCGGCCCTTCGCTGGGCAAGTAGATGCGGCCGTCGAGGAGAGGCACGATGAAACTTCGATCGACCTGACCACTGCTGACATCGCGGTGCAACTGATCGAATTCGACGGATGCATCCCAATGCGTTGGATTCACGATGACCAGCCCGCCACCGAACTGCCGTTGCCATGTGCCGTTCTTGTTTTCCTGGCACGGCCCGGCGGGATAGCCAAGCGGCGCATCGAATTCGGGATACCACCAGTACTGGCCTCGCCAGCGCGTATGCAGATCGAAGCTGTAGTAGCCGTCGCCCATCAAAGTTGTGGCCAAGCCGAAACGCATCCGCCCGTGGAGCGACTTGCCTCGATCGAGAAACTCGGCTCGCTCGTCGGGTGAGAGCTTGAACGGCTGGAAGGGTGGCTCGTCGCCACTGCCACACCCTAGCACGGTCAGATTGGGGCGCTGTGGCGCCTTGGTCCAGTAGAGATACTTTTCGAGCACTTTCTCCCAAGACATGCCCCGGTCGAGAATCGCGTCGACGTAGTCCTCCAAATAGATCCCATTCAGTTGGTCATACGTACTCGGCCCGGCCTGATTGGCCATGAAGATCGCCTCGGCACCGATTAATTCGCGGGTGCGGCGGGCCAATGCCGTCTTGGCCTCCGTCCAGGCTTCCGCCAACGTGTCTCGATCGTCGTCTTTTCCATCCGCGTCGAAATCGACCGTGTATGGTTTCCCGGTAGCAATCTCACAAGCCCAACTGTCGAAATGAGGGCCCATGCAGTCGATGAAGACTCCGTCGTAGCCGATGGCCTTCACCGCTGGTACCGTCTGGTGCGCGAGCCACTCGACTACGTTCGGGGCCGCCATATTCAGCATGTAGGTGCCCGGCCATCCTGCGATTGGCGTTCCATCGGTCTGCAAAAGCCAAGGCACGATCTGTCCGGGCTGTCGCGCCGCAAGTGCATCTTCCGGTGGAGCGATGTGCGTATAGGGTGCACTGCACGCAAAATGCAGCGCGATCAGATGGGGATTGATCGTCTTGAGTTTAGCCAGTTGCTGCCGAAACACCTCGTCGCCCTTGGCACCGCCTCGCGGCCGACCGACACCGATCAATAAATCGTATCTTGCGACTTCCTCCAACGAGCGTTCTTCGCCGTGAAATCGCCCTCCATTCGCGGTCAACGCGGCTCCATACACGTTGGCGATTCGCGGGAACGGAGGTCTCTTATCCGGCTCCGCACCGACAGCGGAAGATGCGAGAATGCTCGTGTAGAGGAATATGCCTAGAATAGAAATATGGACCGCGAGACACTTCATATGGCAATCCTCTCAATCGTTCTGTGGCTAGAGACGGATCGCGAGAGTGGTCTCGCGATGGAAGATGCTTCCTCGCACGGAGCGGTTGCATCACGAAGCCCTACAGCGTCCACGGCTCACGCATGGGTCGCAGGAGCATTTCGTTGGCTTCGTCGTCGCCCGGGAAGCACTCCTGTTTTGGGTCCCACTTGACGTTTCGCCCCAGACGAATGGCCACGTTGCCCAAATGGCAAACGCTGGCTGAGCGATGGCCAATCTCGGCACAGGCGATTGGCTCCTTTCGGCTCTTAACACAGTCCAGGAAGTTGCGCACGTGGGCGGACGTGGCATCGAATCGGATAGTGCCGGAAGGGAACTCGGACTTGATCAAGGACTCGGGTTCGCTACGAGCCTTCCACGAGTAAGCGGACGTCTCGATCATGCCTTCGGTCCCCTCGAATCGCACGCCCACGGGCCGCTTGTTGGTTTTACAGATCAGCTCGACGCCGTTTTCGTAGCGGCAGAGAAATTCGGTTTCCAGCGCCGTGTTGAACAGACTGCCCTCGGGCAACCATTTGGCACTTATGTATTCGATCTCGACCGGCCCGCTGTCGTCCATGCCGAGCCCCCATTGGGCCAAGTCGTTCGAGTGTGCGCCGAAGTTGGTCACCTGGCCGCCAGAGTAGTCGTAATGGAACCGGAATCGGTAAAGGCAGCGGTCCTTGTGGTAGGGCACTTTGGGTGCCGGGCCTAACCAGCGCTCGTAGTCGAAACCTTCGGGCACGGGCGTCGGCTTCCATCCGGGACCGGGACCGACTTTGTTGTTGTACCCCACGTTTGTCACCACACGCTTGACCTGCCCGATCTTGCCGTCTCGTACCGCCTTGCACACGTAGCGATTCAGCGGATTACTTCGTTCCATGCTGCCGGTTTGCAGGATGCGTTTGTGCTTGGTGACGGCATCCACCATGGCCCGCCCCTGGCCAATCGTCAACGACAGGGGCTTTTCGCAATAGATGTCCTTGCCGGCTTCCGCCGCGCGGATCGTCATAATCGCGTGCCATTGATCGGGCACCACCACGGTCACGGCATCCACATCATCACAGGCCAGTACCTCTTGGAAGTCGACGTACGTCCGACAGCCCTTGTAAGCAGCTATTCCGGACTTCTCGCCGTAGTACTCGTCCACGATTTTGCGGGCCGGTTCGCGTCCCAGGTACTGGTCCTCGTCGCGATATCCATGGCTGGCCGTGTTGACGTCGCAGACGGCGACGATCTGTACGTCGTCGTTCTGGATGAATCGGCGCAAGATTCCGGCCCCTTGATTGCCCGTTCCGATACAGGCGACGTTGATCCGGTTGCTTGGGGCCCCAGCGCCAAAGACGGACGATGGAACGATCCAAGGCAACGCAACGGCTGTTGTTGTTTTCAGGAAGCCTCGGCGACTCGGGTGGGGCTTCGCAGAACGACTGTTGTTGGCCATGGTGATCCGCTCCTGTCATGTGGTCGCGTTTGTGGAACCTGTAGACGCAGAATTCAGCACCGCGTCAGTTCATTCTCATCGGTATGGTCAAACGTCTTGCCATAGATCTCCACAACCGTCGTCTCCGCGTAGGAGAGTTTGTCGCCATCGACCTGTATCTTGTGACGAAACTCGACGGTGCGAGCATTGTCTCGCATGAAAGGCGATTGAATGATGCCCCAATCCGGATCGTCGAGACGAGCCGCGACTTCCAGGGTGACCGGTTCGTCGGGAGAATTGGGTTTGGCGGCCTTGCCGCCGGCCAGTACACACACGGCGCGTGGAACGGCCAAGGAATGCATAACCGTCTCCGTCTCCGCATCCCATATCCAGTAGCCCACTTCGTTGTGAAACGCCTCGTCATTCGACTTTCGGTATACAGTTTGCATGTAGCGAACCACGACAAGCGTCTGACGTTCCGCATTGGTTACGTCGCCGACAGGCTCGAAAGTCAACGTTTCATAGTAGGGATTCTCCTCGGAACCATCCGGTTCGGGTGAGACATCTTGCCCTTTGTCTCCCTTCCAGGTTCCAATCAACCCAGCCAACGGGCCAAAGTCGATTTCTGTGCCTTCGCTCATGTCTTACCTTTCGTGTCTCTTGAGTGTAATTCGTACCGTTGTGGCCTTGTCGCCGAGCGTCGTGATCCCGTTCAAGACAGATTCTGCGGACGCCCCTTCGTCGATCGTTGTTTCCAATTCGATGACGCAACCATTGAAATGTATTTCAAACAAGATGGCTAGAGGACGGGACGAGAGGCCGCATATATGAAGGAGCCTCGTCGCCGAAGATTGTACGTTGTTCCTGTCGAGAGTATATTGGGCCGCCTACTGTGACTCGCCCGTATCCTCCTGCCGAATATGAGTCGAGAGAATGACCACCCGCCTATTGCCTACGATTAGCTTGATCTCAAGTCTCCTCTTGCTGTCAGCTACCGAAGCAGCCGACCAGACTGCTA
>CAZUAH010000216.1:0-21988 GCA_964617665.1 uncultured Pirellulaceae bacterium | reverse complement strand
ATAATCAGCAGCTTCACATAAGATCCATTATGTGCAGCTCCACATAACGGTCCGGGCGACTTCGTGGTATTTCCCCAGGGTCTGGATTGCACTTGGAAGGTCAAGAAGGCGATTCGGAAGCATTTCAAGTTTGGATAGTGGGACCAAGGGAGAACCGTTATGCCCAAGCTCTGTTGCCGTGCGACGGTCGTGTTGCCTTTGTTCTTCGTGTTCGTTTTGCCCGGATATGTGCATGCGCAGACGAATGTTTTCAAGCCCGAGATTGACGGGCCTTGGTGGCAAGTCGCTGGCGATCCGGACTTGGGCGAATGCACAACGGCGAAGCAGCAGCCCGTGGACTTTGGCATTTGGCAGGCGGCCGACGGAACCTGGCAGATTTGGTCGTGTATTCGTCACACCAACTGCGGCGGCAACACGCGATTGTTCTACTGTTGGGAAGGCAAGAACATCACCGATTCCGACTGGCGACCGATGGGTATCGCCATGGAAGCCGATACCAGCCTGGGCGAGTCAAAAGGCGGCTTGCAGGCGCCACATGTGATCAAGCTGGATGACAAGTACTGGATGTTCTACGGCGATTGGAACAATATCTGTCTGGCCGAAAGTGACGACGGCAAGAAGTTCCGCCGCGTGTTAGATGACAAGGGACGCCCTCAGTTGTTCAGCGGCCCGTACGACAACACGCGCGATGCCATGGTGCTGCAGGTTGCGGACAAATTCTACTGCTATTACACGGGGCACCAACGGCGAGACGCTCCGGACAAACACAAATGCGGCGTCTTCTGCCGGACGTCGACGGATTTACGCAAGTGGAGCGACCCGATCAAGGTCTCGGCAGGCGGGAGCCCGAGCGGTCAATCTAATTGGTACGGTGGCCACTGCGAATGCCCGTTTGTCGTGCACAAAGATGGCTTGTTCTACCTGTTCCGCAATCAGCGATACGGGACCAACAACTTGAACACACAGTATTGTTCGAGCGACCCCACGGATTTCGGCGTGGACGACGACCGTTACCAGATCGGCACACTGCCGGTCGCTGCGCCGGAAATCGTTCTACACGAAGGCCAGTACTACATCGCTGCGCTGATGCCGACGTTGAAAGGACTTCGCATCGCCAAGTTGAAATGGGTCCGTCAGTCGCCCCCCTGAGTCAATTCCGTCTTTGTGGCAACTTCCTCGTGGGCCGGATGGCCAATTCGGCCTAATAGCATCTGCGTTGCAGGCTAACCAGAGATTAACTCGCGGCGTGAGTAGAAGCGGTTTCAAAACCGGGAGGGCGAGGCTCCCGCCGAGCCGAAACCGCGGAAAAACACGGCTCAGCAGGAGCTTCGCCCTCCCAAGAATGAGTCTTGAAATGCCTTCTAGCGACTATTCGTGACGCAGCGCTTCGATGGGGTCCATGTATGCTGCTTGGCGAGCTGGGTAGACTCCGAATACGACTCCCACGCCAAGAGAAATGAACAACGATAACAGGACGGACCAGGGGGCGATGCGCGGTTCAAGCGTGTAAACGATCGGCGGCAATGCGTCCGGCGACATCATCGCCACAGCTGACCGCAAACCTTCGAACAACGGACGGCACCAAAGGCCGAACAGGACGCCCAGCAGTCCGCCGCTGGCCGTCAGCACGACCGTTTCGGTCAGGAACTGTTGGACAATGTGTTTTCGTGTTGCGCCAAGTGCGCGACGGATACCGATCTCGCGAGTCCGCTCTGTCACGGTGGCCAGCATGATGTTCATGATGCCGATGCCACCGACCAGCAGCGAGATGCCGGCAATGACCACTAGCAGCACGTTGAACATAGCCTTCGTTCGTTCGGCTTGACGCAGCAACTCCTTGGGCACCACAACCGCATAGTCTTCCTTTTCGTGATACTTCCTTAACAGTATCTCGATGATCGCTGCCGTCTCGTCGACGTCTTCGATGTTCTCGACCGTCACGGTAATCTGGCTGAGTTCGACCATTTCGCCGACAAAGTTCCAACCCTGGCCGCCGCCAACGCGCTTCATCACCAAGTCGCCAACACGATGGCGGAGGGTCTTCAGTGGAATGTATGCGTCCAGGTTGTAATCGCGGGCATCCAGACTGCCGCCGATCGCGGCCGAAGCCGAGCGCGGCTTGGTTTGACCGATCACTACGTAGAATTCGCTTCCCACCCAGATCGTCTGCCCAATCGGATTCTCGTAGGGAAACAGTCGCTTCGCCGTGTCGTCGGCCAGTACAACGACTTTCTTGCCACGGTCGCGCGGTGTGAGCCATCGCCCACGAGCGATCTTTAGATGATTGAGTTGGAGATAATCTTCGACGCAACCCACGAGTTTGGCGTCGGCAGTCCTGTTTCCCATACGCAATTCGAACCGCAGTTCACGCATCGGCACCGCACGGCGAATGGTCGGAATGTTCTCGACGATTCGGCGGTAGTCGTCTCGCAGCAGGCCATAAGCCTTGATGCGGCTGTCGGCGTCCTCGTCCGAGTGCGTCTCCTTGCTCCGAATGATGATGTTCGTCGCGCCCAGTTCTTTGATCTGCTGCTGTGCCTGATAGCTGACACCTTCACCCATGGCGACCAGCCAGATCACCGTGCTGGTGCCGATGAAAATGCCTAATGCGGCCAAACCGGCCCGCATCTTTTGCAGCAGCAGGCTCTTTAGGCCGAGTTGAACGGTTTGGAGGAAGGAGCTATTCACGGTTTATCGACTGTTGACGTGGCTTGCGTGTTTGTTAGGGCATATCGTGTTTTCGTTTAACGGCGAGCCGAAGGCGGCTGCGCATTGGGATCACCCGTGTCATGCGACGCCGACGCCTTCGGCTTGCCGTTAAACAAGTAAGATGAATTGGCATTCTTTCCTGCGGTCATTCTGATTTCGCCTCCTGCATACGTTTCAGTAAAGCGTCGATTTCGCCGGCATCAACTTGTTCATCTTTGTTCGTATCGGCTATGCCGAAAGTGTGTCGGTCCTTCTCTGCGTATTCGTCGATCGTCAAGACGCCATCGCCGTTCTTGTCAGCCAACTTGATCAATTGAGCACCGGTGATTTTCGGTTTCGAATCGGTCTTCTCTGGCTCGGCAGTTTGTGGCTCGGACTCCTTTTCCTTTGAGTCACCAGACGACTTCGACTCGGTACCGGATTCTGGCTTCGGTTTCTTTGCTTTGGCGGAGGCCTTCATGACTTCCGCTTGTGGACCTTCGAAGGCATACGGATTGAGTGCCACTTCGTCGCCTTCCTGCAAGCCTGCCTGGACGACGGTAAATATCTTGTTTGTGTCGCCGAGTTCCAGGGAGCGCCGTCGCGGTCCCTCAGGCGTCTTGATCCAACAGAAATCCCCCTCCTCTGTTTCTACCACTGCGGCAACGGGGATTCTCAATACGTTCTCGTAGTGTTCCACAGTCACTTCAACCTGGGCGCTCATGCCGGGCTTCAGCCCTGGCAACGAGGGGAGCTTAATGGTCGTGTCATACAGCACCATGTCTCCGGTCAACAAACCTGGCGGCGCTGCGAACGAGGACACAGTGTCAACCTCGCCTTCAAGCGTCTTGTTCGGCAGTGTCACCCTTGCAGCCAGTCCCGGCTTGATGCGTTCGACGTTGGCTTCGGGAATACCGAGTTTCACTTGCATCTTGGATAGGTCGGGCATTAGGAGCATGACTTGCTCCTTGTACACCGACGCACCCTCTTCGATTTCGGGTGCGTTCTTCCACCTTGCAGCCGAGGGATGAATCACCAAGCCGCCCGTTTCGGCCTTGACGACGCAGTGCTTGAGTTCGGCCACGGCAATATCACGGCGAATCCCATCCATCTTAGCGCGTTCCTTGTTCGCTTCGTGTCTTGCTTTGCCCGCGTTCAAGTCGCCCTTCAGCGTTTCCAATTCCATGTTTCTGGTGTGGTCTTTCAGAACATCGATCTCGGTAGCTGTGGCTTCCACGGCCATATTGGCTCGCATGACCGCGAACGATCTCTGCTCGACCTCCAGTTTGCTTTTGTAGCCATTGTCGTACATCGTTATGGCATGGTTAAGCATGTTTTGCGCCGTGCGCAAATCGGACTGGGCAATTGCCAGGTCCTTCTCCAACGCCATCAACTGCGAGGGATACACGCCTTCTTCGTACTGCGGAATCGCAAGCTCCGCTCGCTTCACATTAGCCTCGGATCGTTGAGCAGCCGATTTTGACCAGTGAGCATACTTCGAACGTTCGGCCACCGCGTCGTCGATAACTTGTGTATCCAGCCTGACCAGTTCGTCTCCCGGTTGCACCACCGTGCCGCTTTCGATCACCCAGGTCACGGTACTTTGACCTCGGACTTCGTTCTTGATTTCCACGTTTTCAGAGCTCTCCAGAATCCCTTGCGCGGTTACTGTGACAGTGAGGTCGCCACGAGTGATCCTGTGAGTCAGATAGGGAGCGAGCTCGGGCGACGACTTAGCGCCAAAGATCAGCGCGGCAGCCGAAGCTGCCACCGCAATCACAACGATCGCAAGCAGGCCGAGTTTCCACCAACCGCCGCGTGAGGAATCCGGAGGGACGCTGCGCAGTTGCGGCCGCGGTGGTTGGGGGAGGTTCTGCACTTTCGGCGGTGTGTCAATCGCCATGATCGGTTTCGGTTCGGTCTTTCGTAGCCGAAGTCGCACAGAATTCGGTGCTCTTGCCCGCCGGCCTGAACTCTTGCGAGTTCAGCTACTTGGCTCTTGCGGCGTTGAATCGGTGCCAGAAGTATCTGAATTCAGCTTTCATTTCTCTGTTTCTTCGGAGGGTTCCAGCGCAAGTTCCTGCGCTTCCTCGATTGAGGCGAGCGGATCAAGTACAACCTGATCCCCTTCCTCGAGGCCCGCCTCGACGACGATGAACTGGTCGTCACTGTCGCCAAGCTCAAGCGAACGTCGTTGTGCTCCATCGTCTGTCTTGAGCCAACAGAAGTCTCCGTCAGCAGTCTGTACCACTGCGGCGACTGGTATGGTCAGCACGTCCTCGTGACGAGCCATGATTACTTCCACCTCGGCGCTCATGCCCGGCTTCAGTCCTTCTGTTGAGGGTAGCTTGACGATCGTGTCATATTTCACCACGTTTCCGGTCCACCAACCTGCCGGCCTTGTGATGGGGGCTACAGAGGTAACCTCGCCATCAAGCGTCTTGTCGGGAAGCGTTACCTTGGCAGCCAGCCCCGGCTTGACGCGATCGACGATGGACTCGTGAACGCCGACCTTGACCTGCATCTTGGACAGATCGGGCATGAGCAGCATGACTTGGTCCAAATGCACATTCGCGCCTTCTTCTATCTCTGGTGCGTTCTTCCAGCTTGCTGCCGAGGGGTGAATCACCATGCCACTTTTCTCTGCCTTCACGACGCAGTATTCGAGTTCCTTAATCGCGAGATCGCGGCGCTCGTTATCCTGTTTGCTTCGTTCCTCCTCTGCCGCGAGTCGCGCTTTGGCTGCCTTCAAATTGCCTTCCAGCGTGACCATCTCCATCCTTTTGGTGTAATCCTTCAGGAGACCGATCGCGGTATTCACTCCTTCCACGCTATTCTCGGCCCGCATGACCGCGAACGTCTTCTGCTGCACTTCCAATTCACTCTTGTACCCACGGCCGGCCATCATCTTGGCATGGGCAAGCATGTTCTTCGCGGTCACCAGGCCGGATTCGGCAATCGTCAGATCCTTCTCCAGGCCCATCAACTCCGTTCGATAGGTGCCTTCCAGGTACTGCGGAATTGCAAGCTTTGCCGCCTCGACAGTAGCTCTAGCTCGCTCGGCCCCGGCCTTCGTCAAGTGAGCATACTTCTTGCGTTCAGCAATAGCGTCTTCCAACGCCAGCGTATCCAGCCTGACCAAGTCGTCTCCTGGCTTGACCTCCGTGCCGCTTTCGACCACCCAAATGACAGTGCTGTCGCCTCGGACTCTGTTCTTGATTTCCGTGTTCTCCGAACTCTCCAGTGTCCCCTGTTCGGTCACAGTGACGATCAGGTCGCCACGCGTGATCGTGTGAGTCAGCACGGGTCCCAGTTCCCGCGACGAATTGGCACCCGGGATCAGCGCGGCGGCCGGTACCAAGACGGCAAGCAGACAGATCGCAAACAGACCGCGTTTCCACCATCCACCTTGCGCACGTTCGCGGCCGTCGCCGCGCTGGTGCGAGCGTGGCGGGTGTTGATGTGTCTGCGTTTCTGGCAACACGTCAGTCGACATAATCGTTTTTGCTTTCGATTCTCGTAGCCGAATTCGCCTAGAATTCGGGGCTCTTGCCGGGGGCCTGAACTCTTGCGAGTTCAGCTACTTGTCTCTTGCGTCTCTGAATCAGTGCCAGACTTTTCTGATTCCGGCTTCGTCTCAATCGAGTCGTCGAACGGTTTCAGCACCTCTGTTTGCGCTTCTTCAATCATGGCTCGCGGATTGAGCACGACCTCGTCACCTTCGTTCAGACCCGCCTTGACGACGATGAACGAGTCGTCGGTGTCGCCGAGCCTGAGCGAACGCCGCTTTGTTCCATCAGCCGTCCTGACCCAACAGAAATCTCCCTCGGCCGTCTCCACAACCGCAGCTACTGGTATTGTCAGCACGTCTTCGTGCCGATCGATGATTATTTCGACCTCGGCGCTCATACCCGGCTTCAGCCCTTCCACGGAAGGAAGCTCGATGATCGTGTCGTATTTCACGACGTTTCCCGTCCACCAACCGGCTGGCTTTGTGACCGAAGCGACCGAGGAAACTTCACCGTCAAGCGTATCGTCCGGCAGCGTGATCTTGGCAGCCATTCCCGATTTGACGTGGTCAACGACGGATTCGTGGATGCCGACCTTCACCTGCATCTTGGACAGGTCGGGCATTAGCAGCAGGATTTGATCCTTACGAACCGACGCGCCTTTTGCGATATCGGGGGTCTGCTTCCATTCTGCAGCCGACGGGTGAATCACCAAGCCACTCCGCTCGGCCTTGATGACGCAGTATTCAAGCTCCTTCTCGGCGAGCGCGAGACGCCCTTCATCCATTTTGAGGCCGGCCTGGTCCGCTGCCAGTTTTGATTCGTTGGCGGCCAAGTTGCCCTTCAGCGTCTCCATTCGCATTTGCTTGGTATATTTCTCCAGAACGTAGAGTTGCGTCTCCACGACCTCCAACTCCAATTCGGCTCGCCTGACCGTGAACTTGTTCCCCTCAACCTCCAGTTCGGTCACATAGCCGCGATTGAACAACTTCTCGGAATCTTCAAGCATCTTCTTGGCGAAATCCAGATTTGTCTTCTTGACTTCCAGTTGCCTCTCGAATTCTTCATGCTGTTGTTGATAGGTGCCGTCCACGTACGCCGAAATCGCTATCTTCGCTTTCTCCACCTCCGCCAGTGATTCTTCGAGCGTGGCCCTCGCTGTATGAGCATTGGTCGTTTGCAGGCTGACGGCGTCTTCAATTCGCTTCGTATCCAGCCTAACCAATTCGTCGCCTGCATTCACCTCCGTACCGCCCTCGATGACCCAGATGACGGTGTTGTAGCCTCGGACCTTGCACTTGATCTCTGTATTGTTCGAGCTCTCCAACATCCCCTGTTCGGTGACCGATACAACCAAGTCGCTGCGGCTGATGGTATGGGTCAACTTCGGGCCAGCATCTTCTCGCGAAACGGCGCCGGGTATGAACACGGCACCAGTCGCAATCACCGCGAGGACGCCAACGACGAGCAGACCCCGCTTCCACCATCTGCCTGTCGAGGGCGGATCCTGCGCAGTGGTCTGGCCTTCGTAGGTTTGCGATTCGGATTGCAGGTCAGTAGACATAGTCAGTCTCCGTCACGAGCCTGAATCGCTTGTCGTTGCGTGGCTAATTGGGAATTGCGGGTTGGGTACCCATTCCACGAATTCACTCGCCCGATGTACCAGGTAGGAATCTGCTGTAATGTTGTTCCCTCGCTGGCGCGTCGGGCTCTTGTGGACACCAACGTGGCGCTGTCCGACGGGGTCGACGAACTAGTTCGCCGGGGCTAGGGATTGGTCTCAAGAAGAGCACCAGAACTTGCCCGATAGACTATTGTACCAGCAACCCTACGGCTTGTCCCGATGCGATTCGGTATCGGAGTGTATCCATTTGTATCCGTGGGCGTCGCGGCGGGCGGTCACCGGACCACTTCGACTGCGTGCCTCGCGGCACGATCCTCTCGCGGATTCGTGACGACCGGGGCCGGGGCATGGGGGTCCTGCGGAAGATACTGCACCAGTTCGATCCACTCGGCTGGAATCGGCGGCGGTGGCGGAAGCACCTCCAGATCGGGATTCTCGACATCCAGGGCCTCGGCCGGGCTGGAACTCGGCGGTGGGTCCTGAATCCACCTACCTTCATTATCCAACACCATGGTGCCCAACTCGCGATCCAACCGCATCCTGGCGGCATGGTAGTTGAGCCAGGCAGCCAGGAAGGCGTTCTGTGTGGTGCGCAAGGCAGCCAGCGCCTCCCTAAGATTCCTTGCTGTGGTTTGTCCGAATTGAGCCGGCGGAAATCCCGGCTGCGCGGGTGGCACAGGCTGATCAAGATTCAACCGGTTCAGATGGACACGCCGAATCGCGATCACGACAGAACGCCGTTGAATCTCCAGTTGCGCACCGAGCTGCTCAATCTGTCGGAGTAGCCCACGCAGTCCTCGAAGGAGCGAGTCACGAGACTGGATATAGGTACGACGATTCCGTTGGTAATCGATAAGCGACTGACGATAGTTGTTCCGTTCCAACAATCGAGTGAACGGCGCGTCAAATTCCAATCCCAGCCGCATCGTCCCGGCTGGAGCACGAAAACTCACCGGGTTGTTTCGTGCCGTTCGCATGTCACCCGCGGCGGTGACGGTCAGCACCGACTGCAGGGCGTCGGCATTGAGCTGAATCGAGCGCCAACTGTCGACCAGTGACGCCCGGCCATTCATGAAGTCCATGCGGTTGGTAAGCGCGATTCCAAATGCATCTTGGGGCTCCAATTCGATTGTCTCAACGATCACGGATTCCAGGCGGGCCCGCGCCTGAATGAGGATGTAGCCCTGGACAAGGCGATAGAAGTCACTGAGCCAAATGACGCTCTCACTGCGGGTGGCTTTCTCGGTTTGCTCGGTGAGTTGGTCGATCACGCTTGTCAGGTCACCGTCCGAGAGGTCAAGCTGCTGCGTCGAGTCCACCAATCCGCCGTGGCCTTGCCCCATGTCATCCGCGGCCAGGCGGTGGAAGCCCCCGAGCCAAGTAACGAGGTCTCGGGCAGTATCGTCCTTAGCTTGCTCTGAAAGTCCTTCCTGAAGTGCGTTCAACTCGGCCTTGGCTTCCTCGAACTGCTGCTCCAAGTCTGCCATTCCTTCGTAAAGCTGTTCTCTGTCGCCTAAGAATTGTATCTCCTCCTTGTCGGTCATCCTCTGTTCCCGCGCAGGCACGGCTTCTTCCAAACGAACGAGGTCTGGCTGCACATCATCCAGTTGGCGTCGAGCTGGCTCGAGGAGTCCCGAGGCATCTGTCAGAATTTGACGAATCGATTCGACGTCCATATCATCCGGCAGTTCCCCGATTCGATCCAGCAGTGCGACAATCGAGTTCGAGAGCACGGTCGCCTCAGACGCGATCAGTTGAAACTGGCGAATCAGAGTGTCATCCAGTTCGATGGGCAGATCCGGCGGCAAACCGAGGGTATTTGTCTTGTAGACATCCAGCGCGTCTTGGAGATTGTTGCGGAGTAGCAGCAAAGTGGTCCGCTCGCGTTCAACACTCTGCCGAAGTTGGTCAACTTGCTCCAAATCGATTAGGCCTCGTTTCAGATACGCTTCTAGCCGCGCCAGCGATTGCTCTTGAAGGCTAAGATTGTCCTCGGCGTTGCGTTTCCGTTGAAGTGTCTCCAGGAGGCCGACGTAGCCGCCGACGCCACCTGCACCGGCCACATTGATGAAAGTGCTGCCACCGCCCCGTCGCGGTCCAGCGACGCCCAGATCGCCAATCGCGATTTGCGTATAGAAGCCCTGGCGGTATTGATAGTAGGCACGTACGTTTGCGAGCAACGCGCGTTCCGCGTTTGTCAAATCCTCCATCGCGATATCGCGGCCGGCGCCGCGAAGCAGCGGTTGGACCAAGCTGAAGTTGACGATCGAGGACGTGAAGTTCGCATTAGATCCGGTGAACTCGAATACAAACGAATTGGCAAAGCCAACAAGCAGTTCCCCCGCTGTGGCAAAGCGACGGCGAAGCTGAGCGTCCGTATCGAGCGTCAGAGTGTTACTCTCGCCTAGTAGACGGCCGCGGTGGTCGTAAGTATCGTTGTGGCCGCCGAAGAACTGCGTATCCAGCCGAAATCGTTCCCTGGTCACGTCCAATGCGGAAAGATAGAGGGTCTCCAACTGGTCCTGGTGAAACGGTGCGTGCATGTAGGCGAGCTTGAGCGCAGTGTCCACGTCCAGCTTCACCGCTCCGTCTTCGCCAAGCTCGACGTAATCGCCAAGCGCGTCGCGCCATGCAGGGTTTTCCAACTCGAACCGATCACCGTTCTTGTGCCAGTGCTTCCAGCCCTTCTTACCATCCACGAAATGCATGTACTGATGCGAGGTGGGGTCGTCCGCAGGCATCGGGGGGCGGTCGGGATCGTAGGGATCGAAATACCGACTGCGCGGATCCATCTCGACGCTGTAATCATCCACGTACCACCGTGAATCGAAGTTCTTCTCGGCGATAGCGCAATACGCTTCGTGGTCAGCGCCAAGTCGATACTTTGTGCGCGAGCACCCGCTAGCAGCGATGAGGGCTGATGCTAGCAAGACAAGCATCAGGCACACCGGTCGAGCGTGCAAAGCAATCTGCATTGATGAGATTCCAGTGACCCGATCGGAGGCAAGGAAATCGAGTCAAGCAGCGCGCAGGTTCCACTTGGTTCCTCCTCAATAGGTTATCGCTCTAGGGATTAAGGCAACTTTAACGCATTTGACGATCGTGCTGGTTGCAGTGAGTATGCACAGGGGTTCTTCCCGAACTCCACAGTAGAACCAAACTGTTGGCTGGCACCGCTGTGTCACTGTTCGATGTCGAACACCGTGTCGAGTGAAGCGCGGAAGATCCAGGCCATGTCGTCCGAACGAATGCTGCTGCAATCATGGCCGCCGACAAAGAGCATATCGTCGCCAAACGGCGAACGGGCGAAGGTGCGTGGCGATACGAGAACCGGTTTGCCGGGCATGTACGTACCATTGACTTCATGCACCGCGCAAGTCTGATCCGCCGAGCGAACGGCATACATGGCACCGGCGTATAACTTGTTCGCCCACTCGAGATGATCACTTCCCTTTAGCGTTCCTTGGAAGCCGATGATGTGCACGACTTCACCTGTCCTAGGATGGGTGAACGGATACATATTGCTGTGGGCCCCAAGCACATATCCGACCTCGGTACCAAGCGCTGCGCTCATTAGGTCGCGCATATTTGCTTCGTCATGGGCCGTGTAGCCGCCGGAGCCGTCTGGATCCAGCCGTTTGACCTGACCAATGGATCTGCCGTTGGGTGCCCACATGAACAAGATGGACTCGCCCGTGCCGTTGGGATTGGCGATGGTGGTCAAGCCGCGAATGCCTCCAACATCCGCGTTGACGCCATCGCCAAGGTTCAAGACCTCCGTGTACGTCGGACTCGGGCCGTCAATTCGCTTGTAGATCACTCCACCAACCGAAAAGAACAACGAGCCGTTGGCTTCGACGATCCCCAGCGGTCTCGTGCTGAACGTGCCACTGGCGGGGAATTCAACGTCGGCGTCCCAGCGTATCTTCGACGGATCAGATTCATCATAGACGCCGGAGATGATCCCCGGATTGCCCAGCAACAAGAAGATGCGTTCGACGCCCGTCACCTTGTCCCGATAGACCTCCATATCGCGAGGAACCCAACGCATGCCGCGCGCGACCTGTCCCGATTTCACCACGCTGTGAGCCCAATTGCCGTTGACATCATCCCGGACCCAAACGGAAACAAGCGAGCGGATGTTGCCCGCAGCCATTACCAGCAAGTTGCGAGGCGGCGATAAGAGGTTGCCGTCACCGTCGCGTGTGAACGTTACCGATTTGAGGATGTTGCCCTTCATGTAACGTGCGCCGATGTCGTTGCTCGCGCCCATGTCCAAGTCGACTTGCCACGATCCGTCGACTGCATCCAACCGCAGCACCTGGGCCGATTGCCTTTCGGCATAGGTTGGATCCTCCCACCGCGAATCCATCCAGTAACCATTGGCCGCGTACAGTTTCCCTTTGTGCGGCACCAGATGCATGATCTCGGAACCACCGGCATACGCACCATTAGCGTCGACATAACCGGCATCGTAACTCTGGATCCACTTGGCACCGTCCTCATCGCTGCTGGTCATGCGTGCAGTCCCGCGAAACGCGAACAAATGCGTTTTCGTGCGGATGTAGATCGTCGATTCGTCGAAGGCGGGAGTCGCCGCAACCGTTTCTCCAAAATCGTGTTGATGCATCAGCTCGAAGTCGTCGCCGGTCTTTACCACCGACATCACTCCTTGTTCCGAGATCACGTACAGATGGTCGTTCGCAACCACGGGTGACGAACGATAGTGCCCGGCGGCACCAAGGCGCTTGCGATAGACCATCTCTCCGTTATCCGCATCGACCGCACACAGAATGCCACCGTCGCAAGCGAGATAGATGCGATCCTGATAGAGCACCGGTGATGGAATTTCGGGTATGCCGCGACGCAACGCCCAGGCCACGTGACTCTCGGTGACGTCCCCTTTTCCTCCAGGAACAACTGCCATCAGATTCGGCTTGCCACGGTCGAACGAGATGTGACGCAGGAACTCTTCCTTCGTCCAAAAACCGTCCTTGTCTTTGTCGATCCAGAAGAACATGCCGTCGAGTCGCTTCTGACGCCACGTCTCGTCCTTGGGCAGTGGCATGCCGAAACCGGGATGCCCAACTGGCAAGTCGGGTCGAAAAGGAAACGTAAATCCGTCCGTCATTTCGTCGCGCTCGAGTTTGTTATCGCGGTTGGCGTCGAATCGCATCACCGCTGCCCAGAACGGCTCCGGATCCGGCTGTTCGTCAGCCACACCGCCAATCATCGACGCCGACGCGTATACTCGGCCCTCGCCTATGATCGGCCGAGAAATCGTCTCTCGCGAAAAGCCGTTTACGAACCACTTCTCGACACCAGTCGTTGCGTCGTAGCCACGCAGCCGTCCATTGCCCAGCACCACCAACTCCTGGCCACCTTCGTGGGTCCAGATGGTTGGCGTGGACCATCCGCTACGATGAAAGGGACGAGGCGTTTCCCAAACCAACTCGCCGGTAGACTTGTTCAGGGCAATGATCTTGGACTGGCTGAGCTTACCGCCCGGCATGTTGGCATCATTGTCAATCACCAGGATCAGCAGATCGCCGTGTAGGATCGGCGATTGGGCAGTGCCATACAAGCTTCTTGGCGCAGTAATAGGCTTGTCCCAGATCTGACGGCCTTCGAGGTCGTAACAGAGCAAGCCATACGAGCCGAAATAGACGTAGACACGGTCACCGTCGATGCACGGCGTCGATGCCGCCGGGCTGCTGGCTTCGTGTACCTTCTCCAGCGGCACTTCCGGGGCTTCTCTGCGCCAGACAAGCTCGCCGGATTGCCTCCTGAATGCCAACGTCACGAGCCGATCATCTTCGACTGCGGTTAGGAAGACCATTTGGCGTGAAAGCACCGGTGAGGAGTGACCCGTTGGAACGTCGACCTTCCATGTTGCCTTCTCTGGATCAATGTCCACCGGTGGCCGACTATCGGCGGCCACGCCCGATCCGTTTGGCCCTCGAAATTGACTCCATAAATCAACGGAACTCTGCGGATGGCCAACCTGCGTGGTTAGTGCCAGTAGAATAGCGATGGAAGTCGGCATATGCGTGCTCTAGCTTGAAGTGGGCGGGGCGAATCCCGATTCACCTGTGTCCCAAAGATATCGTAATCCCAGCTGCAGGCAAGATCGCGCATCCGGTCGTAGATGTCTTGCCCAAGCAGGCTTTCCGTCCGCGCATGTACCCAGCGCGCTACTCGTGGCAGGCGGTACACGCCGCCATGGCGACGGAAATCGTCTGGGGCGGAGAGGGCCGCGACTGTGAGGAGGCTGCATGATGACATTGCGTGCAGCATACGAAATGCTGCGTTTGAGAGCTGCCATCGTTTGGACCATCGGCTAACCTTGTGGCGCCCAGTTGTCCTCGGTCATACCTCGACACGCATTCGTCACTCAGTTCCAATTTGGCCAGTTGCAGCTGGCCACCCGCATCAGGCTGGATTTGGGCCGGATCCGGCCTCGATGTGCCCGATCCTTTGAACGTCCAGTCATCGTTACTGCTCGAATTGACCGACCAAAGTAGTCCCGCGAACGCGAGGACCAACAAGGCTACGACTGCAAGTCGCCAAGACGACATATCCGGCGTGATCTTTCGACTTCGTTCGCAAATGGTACTCGCATCGATCGACGGCCGATCAAGCATCAACGTAACAGCCAATGGCAAGGATCTCGCATCGGATTCGCGCAATGAGCCTCGATAACCGGGCAAGGCGTCATACTCGTCGTGCGGCATGGCTTCGTGAAACATGTCGACCGCCGGACGCAACGCGTCGGCCAATTGGCGACAATCGTGACATGCGGCGAGGTGCAACTCAACGTCGTCGTCTGATGTTCCCGATGGAAACGGCCCGCGTGTCAAGATGTCAAAAACCTGGTCGCAGTTCATGTCGGTTCTCCAGTTGCCCCGGGATGTTCACGCGATCCAGCGGGTTCAAACACGGGTGCCAACTCGTCGGTGGTAATCCGAGCGCTCATCTTCTCCAGTCCCCAGCGGACCCGATTCTTGGCGCTTGATATACTGCACCCCATCGCGTCGGCGATTTCCTGGAACTTCAATCCGCCATAGAAACGCAATCGCAAAGCGTCAGCTTGTGCCTCCGGCAATTCAGCCAACAACTGTTCGAGCAATTCGCCGCGTTCCTTCTGCAATAATTGCGACAGTGGAGACGGTTCGCCGCTGCTGGCTGAAGAATCGAGAGCACTCGCGTCGACAGCTTCACCGTGATCGCTCCACGAGTTCACTTGCGGAACGCGCGAGACCTTCTTGCAGTGGCGGCTACATTGATTCAGCAGAATTGTCCACAGCCACGTTCGAAAGCTGTATTGCGAGTTGTACGAGCCAAGCCACTTGAATGCACAGAAGAACGTCTCTTGGACCACATCCTCGGCCCAGTCCGATCGCCCAAGGCGGCTGACGGCCACTCGCTGCAATGCCTGGCGATAGCGACGCACAATTGCGGCAAACCCGTCCGGCTGCCCACCCAGTACCAATTCGATAATCGCCGCATCGGTCTCTTCGTTCATGTAGTCATTCACCGCAGAATCGGCCCGCAATTCACCTGACGGGGGTAGCCCGCAAGGCCCCGCACAAATTGATTATAGCGCCCTTGCTGCGAAAAGGTACAACGGTGCTGCCTAGGCTTGTGGGAATAGGAGAGGCCGACGGTCGCTGCAGACGGCAGCTACGTCACTACGATCGGCCGCCTTGGGAGCGGCTTAGCGCTGCGCCGAGTTCGTTTGCGTCCACTCGGCCGTCGTTGTTTGTGTCCGTCGGGGCGAAATGATGTCGATCCTTCTCGGCGTATTCGTCGATCGTCAACACGCCATCGCCGTTCTTGTCGCCCCGTTTGATGAGCTGAGCGGCAAAGAGCTTCAGTCTCGACTCGGCTTGAGAGTTGGCATCATCCCGTCTGGATTCCCCCGATTTTCCGTCACTGGTCGGACGCACGGGCTCTCTTGGCGTCCGCTCGCCATCCGAGTGATCTCCAGGAGAGGGTGTCGCATCTGCCTGTGGATCCTCCTGTGAAGAAACCGTCATCATGCTGTCGAGCATATCTTCCATCGGCTTGACGATCAGGCCCCAGCTATGAAGCATTCCAAAACGCTCGTTTCGCGTGCCACGCACGACTAGCTGCCATACTCCTTTGACGCTCTTGCCATTGAAGTAGCTCAAACTGGGCTGTTTCTTGATCAGAGCCTCGGGCAAGAAGGTTCCCTTGAATGGAGGTCTTGCTTTCACAATCGGGTAGCGTCCCTGGTCATCGAAAATGGTTTGGTCAAAGTGGTCACCTTCGCCGCCCACTTCTGTGAATAACTCGATTCGTTGCCCGTCCGGACCCGTCAAATAGGCATCCAGAAACGAAGTGTGCGTATGGGTGATCGACACCTTAACGTTCAGATCGCCGATCAGATAATCGTCGCTGACCTCGATCTCGGAAATGATGGTCTTCCGGGGTGCCAGCACTTCGGCTTCCTGATTGCTATAGGTGCCTCCGACCAACGCCTTTGATTGGGCGGCTTCTGATGCCGTCAATAGTCCATCGCCGTTTCTGTCGATCAACGAGAATTCCTGCAGCTTCTCATCGGTCCATTCCGTTGTGAATTCGGCCATCGCGACTTGCTGGTCTCGATTCGCATCCAGTTCGTAGAACCAACCGGGCAGCCCCTCCGCAATATCGCCCGCTTCTCGCTGCATTTCCGTCAAAAACGAGTGCAATTCCTCTCGCGACAATTCTCCATCACGATCGACATCGATTTCGCTGGTCGGAATTCCCAGGCTCTGTGATTCGTGTGATTCCAGTCGACCGTTCTTGTTCGCATCAAAACGTCCGAGAATAGTTGCGGTCAGCCAATACCGAGTACCCCCGCGACGCCACCAATGCGAGTCTTCTCGCCTCTCTTCCTTCTTTGGCTCCGATGAACGAATGCCACTGCCCGTCCGCCAAGCCTTCCGGATCAACTCGCCTGAATCGCGAGACAGCAGTCGCCTGCGCGCGTATCGCTGAGCCAACTCTAGACGGCTCAAGCGATCGTCCTTGTCGAGGTCCATCTCGAAGGGATTCCGATGCGTCCACTCGGCCCTCATCGCCTCGGCGCGGTCGATGTATCCATCTTCGTTGTGATCGCTTCGGCGAAGGGTCCGATTCGCCTCGTCCAAGTCAGCCTGCATGTACGGATACTTCACCACCGGCAAACCGAATTCCGGTACCAGAGGTTCATCCGGATCCGGTCCAAATGGTTTGACAGTGCTTTCTCCTTCGGGAGAGATGTCCTTGCCACGCGCACCATTAAGCAAGGCGTAGTAGATGCGAGCGGCCTCTTGCAGCTTCTCGATATCGTTTGTTCGGTCCACCGACATGCCCCGCGCCTTTGTGATCCGTTCCATGTAAGGACGCGCCCGAGGCGTGATCTCATCCGGAGAGATTTCGCCGTCTTCGTTCCTGTCCAGCCTTTCCAAAGCCTCGCGGAGGCCTGCTTGAGCATGAAGTTCGTCGCTGAGAAATGAGTTGCCCAACAGAACGGCCAGGCAAACAAGTGACACTCTCAAAACCTGCCCCGAAATGTGGAAGGGCTGCTCCCTCTCCCCATGGGAGAGGGTCTTCTTCCCGGATCGCTTCCTCATCCTAACCTTCTCCCAGAGGGAGAAGGGACTTTTGGGACGCCGATCTAGAACGGCGGCACATCGATTCATCGCTTCGACTCCCTCCTGACGCTACCGACCGGTCCTACTCCGTGACGATGGCGGCGGCGCCGACGTTGGCACCGGTGGTGATGGCATCGTTGGCCTGCCGCCACTCGCTTTTGATTCGTTAAAGAAGCCACGTTGCAGCATCGCTCTAAGTGCCTCCTCGTCGACCGATATTATCTCGACTGCCCGTTCGTTTCGCGAGTCGATCGCCTTTGCGAGCAACTCGACCTCTTTGAACAGTTGTTCGGGGGCGGTTACGATCAGCGAGTTGCTTGGCTCGTGAACAGCGATCGTCATTTTCGGTTCCGGGCTCTGCTCTCGCCCTCGCGATGACCGATTATCTGGGGGCCTTTTTTCGCTAGGTTGCCGTTTCGCCTCTGCCGCTTTTGCCGCAGCTTCCGCGCGCTGTCTTTGGTCCGGCGAGCCCCCCTGCTGATTCGGTGCACCGGCGCCTGGCGCGCCGGCGACACGACCGGCATACGCTTCACGAATGGCTGCCGCGACTTCACTGGCCTTTGTGTGTACCAGTTCGATCACATGCGATGTTCCATAGACTTCGATCAACGTGATGCTGGCGTCCTTGTCGATGATTGTCAGATACTCTTCGATCCGCTCAATGTCGCTGGCGGTACCTTGAGCGATCAATCGGTTCAGACGCATGTCCGCCACGACGGTGATCGAACCGGCCAGCATTGTTGTCGTTCCAGCCCGCGAAGTCACGATGCTGGTGAGATACGAACTCGATGAACTCGAAGAAACGTACCCGTTGACCAGCGACCCGGTCACGCCATCTTTCGCGGCCTCGCCGCCGTCCAACAATTCGGCCAGCAACCGAAGCGCTTCGTCGGGTTTTGCATACTTGAGATAGAACACAACCGGCGGCGACGGCATCGAATCAACCGGTCCAGCGATCGTTCGCAAGTGTTCGTAGAATTGGTCAAGTGCTTCGGCGTCGTCCGATTGCAGCCACAGACCGCGAGGCGTCAACTGGCAACGAATCGGCGGCGCTTGGCTGTCGATGTTATCCGTCAAGAAACGTGCGGCTGGCGTTTCCGAATCGGTTTTCGAGTCTTCCGTAGGACTCGTCTTCGTCGATTCACCCGTAACGACTCGTTCGGTTTCCTCTGGTTCGGTCCCTGCCATTGATGGATACAGGATGACCGGGTTTTCCGCTCGCCAGAGCTTGGCCGCAGTCTCCAATATCAATTCGGCCTGTTTGCCTCTGAGGGGAAATAGTCGAACCTGGTCACCGCTGTCGCCAGCGCCACTGCTGACGTCCAACTCGGCGACCATCTTCTTGATTCGTTCCATTTGCGGCTTCTTGGCCAGAACGAACAGCCGCATGTTATCGGGGTCGGCATCGATCTTGGGCACGTCGAAATCCTTCATGCCACCGGCGAGGTCGAGGCCGCGCGAGTTCCCGTGGCGTGTGAACGCCTCCATGCCAGCGGTGGCTCGGCGTCTGAGCTCTGCCAGATCGAGCATCTCTTCCAGCAAGCTGACCGCGAAATAGGGATCGACGTTTCTGAGCGGGATAACCGCAAACTCCGCTTCTGATGCCTGCAACTGTGCCACCGTTTCTGCGATCTCCGCCTGGATCTCCGGCGTCGCCAAGGCAACGACACTGCCGGCCGCCTCGTCCATCGACAAACGCACCGACTTGCCCGCAAGCAGCGTTTGCAGCACGTCGTAGACCGTCCGGACATTGCCACCTTCGACGATGTGCGAACGAAGCTCCGATTCCCCGTCGGTTGGTGACAGGGTGTCATCCGGTTTGTCAAGTTCCTCGATCAAACCCTCGATCAGCGCGACTTTGTCTTCGACACCGGTGACAAAGATGTTTTTGCCCTGCAGGTCGGCAGACAGACTGACGTCGATCCCAATCATCTCGCCTGTAGCCAATCCCAAATGCGGTCGCGCCACAACCAAGATGTCCTCGGCATCTACGTGTTGAAGCGCGAAGTTCTTCATGACAGTTCCGTCTTCCATCGCGGAGGGCTCGAAGGCGTCCAAGATCGCCTTGACGCTCTTCAGCTTTGCCACGGTGTCCGTGATCAACAGTCGATTCGTCTTTGTGAACACCGCCGGTTCGGTCATGAGTTTCAGGGCAGACAATTCTTCGACCGCATCTTCGGCCTCGAAATCCCCGAGCGGAAAGAAACACTTCACCACATCGTGGCTTTCTAGCTGATCAAGCTGTTCGACCGCGACCAGTGTCGCCAGGGCGTCCAACTGCTGCATGCTGCGCGGGTCGCCAAGATTGATCACCGAAAGCAACTTGCCGCTGCGAACAAGCGTGAATCCTTCAGGCAGCAAAAACAGATTGACTCGATCAATCGCTTCTTGAGGTGTGAACGAATTCGGGTCGGAATACGTGAAGCTGCCGGTCGGAAGGTCGCCGACATGCAACGCCAAGTCGGACTCGTTCGCCAGCCAGTTGATAACGTCCCGCCACGGAGTACCCTCGAACGAAAACTGCAGTTTCCCGTCACCGTCGGCCGTTGCCGGCGACGCGGCCCCTTCTCCCGTTGTTGCCGCAGGTGTGGGGTCCTCCTCGGTCGTCGCTTCAGAGGCGGCTTCCTGATCAGGTGTCGTCGTGGTGGGATCCTGATCGGGCGTCGCCTCGGGGTTGGCTTCCTCCTCGGTTGTCGCGTCAGGCGTGGCTTCCTGATCAGTTGTGGTCTGGGCGGGGTTCTGATCGGATGTCGAATCTGGGGCGGCTTCCTCTTCGGTCGCCGCGTCGGGGGTGCCCTCCTGGTCGGGTGTCGCTGCAGGGGTGGGTTCCTCAGTTGTTACTGCCGGGGCGGGTTCTCCCTCGGCAGTTGCCGCTGAGGCTGGTTCAGCGTTCGCAGTCTCTTGTGCTCCAACCTGCTGCCCTTGTACGACGGCAACGATGAGAAAAAGTAAGAGCCAAAGTTGGCCGCGTAGGGGCAAGAATGAAGTCAACATGCTGTTTTGGTGGTTGGATTCAAGTGTACGTGCAGCCATGTCGTTTTCTAAGAATTGGGCGAGGGATGCTTGTGTAGGCTGGTGTGCAGACGATCCGGGCAAGAAAACGTGCCATCCCGCGCCGTAACGTCTATTACTACCCAATCTTAGATTGGCTGGAATCCGCAAGAAAATCAACGTTGTTCTTGTATCAAATTGTACGATCGAACCTCGCGACGTCCAATTCGACTGATTATCCCGCCCGTTTCCTCCGCGTACAAGCGAAATAGGTGAAACTCCGGCGCTTGCGTGTACATCAGTCGCCGACCGGGGCGTGACGTTTCGTGCTGTTGACACCGGGTACCAGTGTGCCTCAAATGCGTGGAGCCGTGGCGACGATACCCAACGGCGGATTCTACATGGACACGCTCGTTGGGGGTGGAGCGTGCATAAATCACGCGGCCCGAACTGCGCCATCTAACAGATCGAAGGGAGAGAATATGTTTACTTGTCATACGATGAACCAGACGTGTCTAGTCATTCTGCTGACCTTCTTCCTGTGCGACGAAGCCCATAGCCAATTCTCGTGGCAGAGGCCAGTGAAGCGTGATCCGGCGGAGATAAAACGCATCGTGGGTCCGATAGGCCAGCGAGAGCCGTCGCGGGATTTGAACATTGTTTGGGTATGGGGCATCGACAAGCTACACGAGAAAGAGACTCACGAATACGCATGGGTCATGGATCGCTACGCGAATACGCTTCTGCCTTCGGTGCCGCGCGTCACGGTCACTCCGTCCATGTATTTCCCGAAGAAGGAACTGTGGGAGAAGGCCGACCTGGTCGTTTTCTATCTATGGCCGCGTCGTGAAGGGTGGGATTACGAGTTGATCGACGCGTATCAGAAACGCGGTGGTGGATTGATCTTCATTCACATGGCCTTGATGCAAGGCTCGGGTGAAGAGTTGGCCAAACGCATCGGAATGGCATGGGATCTACAAAGAGACGGCACGAAATGGGGCATTTTGCCCACGCCGGTTACTCTGACTGGCGCGGCAGAGGAGTCTCCCATCTTTGAACGTTTTCCTGAAAAGTTCGATTTAGCGGAAGAGTTCTATTGGCACCTGAAGGGAGACCCGGCGAATGTCACGACGCTGGTAACTTCACCCGCTGGACCAGCCATCGCAAACAAGCCTCTGCCCGGCCCACCCAAGACCGAAGATCTGGACGGCAAACAATGGCCAGTCATGTGGACAACAGAGGTAGGCCGTGGCAAGGTATTCGTATCGGGTGCTGGCCACAACTACTTCACGTTCAACGATCCGTACTTCCGGATCATCCTGCTGCGAGCCATGGCTTGGACCATGAACGAGTCCTTCGATCCATTCAAACCGTTGGCTACACTTCACCTTGAGCGGTAGGGCTTGGAGTCCGAACTCTCGGTTGATTCCGCCTAGGCCAGGCAAAGCCTAATAGGACAGCGCCACCTTATTTGAGACTGCTAGACCCCAACGGCCTCGTGCCGTTGGTGAAACAGATTTTCGGCTAACACT
>CAZUAH010000215.1:0-22020 GCA_964617665.1 uncultured Pirellulaceae bacterium | reverse complement strand
GTTGGGGGGGGGGGGTGCCCGCGGGTTTGGTTTTTTTTTTTTTTTGGGGGGGGGGCCCCCCCCCCCCCCCTCCCGGTTTTGAAACCGCTTCTAATGATTCCGGTATTGGCGAGCAGCATACAGCAAACACTCGTCACTCGCCATGTGCCGGATGACCGGCGTGGTCGAGCCGGAGTAGATTGGGGCGAAAGCAAGATGGCGTGATACGGCTAGCGTTTGTTACAGGATTGGGAAGGACCAGCCGAGCAACCAGACTTCTCGCTCGGCGGAAAGCACCGTCACCGAGCCGTGTCGAGGCAAGTACTGGTAGTCCTCAGGCGCCGCCTCGCCTTGCCCTCCGCGAGGGAAGTAGATCAGGTTCGGCCCTGCGCTCCACAGCAGCGGCGTTCCAGCCAATACTCCCTCTTCGTACATATCTCCCGGCGGCAGGACTTCTTTGGGGGCGTCGCGCCGCTGAACCGGCCAACGGATGCCTTGGGGGCGATACAGAAACGGACGACCGGTGAAGGGATCGACCGGCAGCGAATCCAGCTCTTTGCCCACCAGCTCGTCCAGCGTCTTTGGCAACTCGCCGTGCTCGGCCCGCCAAGCGGCCAGTGCAAGTCGTAGACGAGCAATCCGTCGACGCACTTCGTGAGCTGCTATTAGATCCAGTCGCCAGTCCTCGTGCACAGAAAGCTGGAACGGGTTCCCCCACAGCAATGGCGTGGTCTTTGCCCATCGCTGGTTGCGTTCGTGAAGCGGGTCCACGGTATCTCGCACGCAACCGTTTTCTGCAAGCAAACGCTGCGCCGAACGAATCCGCTGTAGCTGGCTCGCCATGCACACGGCCGTCACGCGATTGACTCGTGCGTGCTCGCACGGCAGCAGTACGTGCATGCAGCGAAACACAGCTTTCTCTTGCCACGCAGCACCGGAGTTCTTCCACGCGGTCTCGTCGAATTCTAGGATGTCGCGGCGCGCAAAGTAGTCGTCCAGCATCTCATACTCGCGCGAGGGCGAAAACACAAAGTACTCCTGGTCCAGCCTCTGTAGGGCCGTACGTATGGTGTCGGCGTTCTGACCGGGATTTGCGGCCCACTTCCCTAGACGCTCCAGTGCCAAGGCCTCGACGGCGTCCGCGCCTCGTTGCCGGCGCAGATCGCCGCGATAGTAGAGATGGCGAGCGAATCGTAGGACGGCCATGTACCGTTCGAACGCTGCGTCGAGCTTGCCGTCGGACTCTAACGGATCGCAGCTATTCAGCACGAAGTTCGCCAGCCGCGTCGGATATGTCACAAACGTCTCGAGATCTTTCATTTCGTCAGACGTGGTTCCGTCACGAGACTGTCGATGCAAGTCGTAAACATTCGGAAACCAACAGTACTCTCGGCGACTCGCTTCGAGGAACTTCGCAATCCTTTTCTCTGTGTCCGCCGGCTCCGACATCGACCATGCAGCGTGGTACAAACGCAGTGTTTCGCGGGTCTCGTCAGACGGCGGCTGGGGGTGATTCGCTTCGGGTAGGATCAGTCGAACAACGGGGATTTCGTACACACGGTAACAGGCAGTTGCCACAAGGACGGCTGCTAGTGGAAAGGCGAGCGAGAAGACGAGTTTCAATCGGGCTCGCCACTTTGTTCTTTCGGACAGCCAGTCAGGCGCACGCAACCAGCTTGCCCAAAGCGCGATCAACGGAATTGGCAACACTGCAAACCAGAGCGGCACCTGCAGCGTCCACATGAGTACAGCCCAGAGGCATACCATGATGCTGCAGAACGAACCCATCGCCAGCGCGATGATCCCACTGCGAAAGAACAGGGAGCAGACCTGGCTTATCGAGTAAGTTAGTAGTCCGAGCCCCAGCACGATCAAGGCCATGTCGATAGCCTCAGTCCGAATTCGGAAGCTGGTGTATTGCGGAGATCTGAAACCGTCCGTGACGACGGCAACTTGAAACATCGAAGTCGATCGAGTCATCTCTATTGCCATACACGCAAGTGATACGGCGAGCCAGACCAGCAACGCGGAAATCCATACGATTTGCCTGCTGAGCCAAATAGTTCGCGGCCCGACCCCGCGTTCGGCCAAGAAGCGGAATTGCTGTCTCCGCTGATCTGCCCAATACACACAACACCCCAGCACGCCTGCCACGAAAGGAAACATAGCCAGTGGCATGCTGAGGGCTTCGTGTCCGTTGATAAGATTGACGATAATCAGGTACGCAGAAAAAGCAGCAAGTCCGCCTAGGATCAACGAAATCGACATACGCGACTGGCGCCAGGTCTGCCAAGCCAGTCGCCCAAGCACGAGCCCGCGAGTGGCCCGCGGCACCTCGTCACGCTCCGATGTTGGGGCTATCTGCCGCCGAGGCACTCGTGGGCGAGACCACGGCATCGGATACTCGCGCAGCCAGCGTCTTCCAAGCCAAATGTCGGCAGCGAATACCAGGATTGCCAGCAGTGCGCGAATCGGCAGCGTTGCGGTGTAGTCGTCGACGCGGGCGCCCAGCGAGCCCATAGGGATGATGAGAAACAGTTGCGGAAGAAGCACAAAACCGAAGAAGCAAGGTCCGAGGGCCGCCAATACGACCGACCACAGGACTCGTCTGAAAAGTAACGAAAAGAATACTGCCCACGCGAGAACCTCCAACAGCGTTGTGATCCCACCAAACCAAAGGAGCAAATGTTCGTCTGGTCGCGGAAATTCACCGCCGGCAAAGGCCAACGCGATGAGCCAGAGTACGGGAGGCAGGACAACAGCGCTCACCAAGGAGAAACCCATTTTTCCGGCCAGCAGTCGCCCGGCTGACACTGGCAGAGAGCGTTGAAAAGCATAAGTTCCCGAATCGTGTTCGGCTGCAAACAGCGTGGCTCCGCTGCCCAAGGCGTAGAAGACGGGCATGCCCAGCGCAATTGCAAAGAGCGCATAGGCCGGAGTCTGCTGGTCAACAATCAAACTCACTGCCGTGGTGAGAACCATCAGCACAACGGCGAACAGCGCAATGGCCAACCAGAAGGCCCGCTGCCCGCGATACTCCTTCCACACGACTCGCCAAAGAACCGCATTGTCTGTGGTCATGCTGGTTGCTCCTGGGCGACATCTTGTTGTTGCACGACACCTTCCCTGCGCATGAAGCCGACAAAGATCTCTTCGAGACTTGGTGTGCGCGAATCGACACATTCCACAGCCGCGTGTGTATCGAGCGCCGCCACGGACGCCTCGTCCGGCCCGCGAACCAGCAACTGCCATTGCCGCGAGCGACGACGCTGTCGGAGCAATTCGCCTTGGACCAGTGGCGGTTCGGCCGACGCGTCGCACAGCGTCACGGTTAACTCGACAACCTCCGCCTTCAGTTTCTCCAGCCGGTCGACAACCACCAAACGGCCATTGTGCATGATCGCCACGACGTCGGCCACGCGTTCCACCTCGTTGATCTGATGGCTGGAAAGAAACACCGTTTTCCCTTCGGCCGCCCGATCAACCATGCTCTCCAGGAACTCGCGCCGCACCATCGTGTCCAACCCGGATGTCGGCTCGTCCAGAACCAACAACGCCGGGTCGTTCGCCAGTGCCAAGGCCAGCGACACTTTGGCTCGCATACCCTTCGATAACGTCTTGAGCTTCTTGCGCCCGGGAAGCTCAAACCGGTCGGTCAGGTCGCGGTATTGGGTCAGGAATTCCTCGCTGTAGAATCCGGCTGCGAACCAGCCGATTTCGTTGACTGTCATCCAATCGTACAGCGTCGGCTGTTCCGACACGTACCCCGCTCGGCGACGGATATCCAGCGAGTACTTGAGGCTGTCCAGTCCAAAGATTTCTGCATGGCCGGCGTCCGCCTCGGCAAGTCCCAGCATGATGCGGATACAGGTCGTCTTGCCGGCTCCGTTTTCGCCCAGTAAGGCAAACACGATACCCGAAGGGACTTCGAACGATGCGTTGTCCAACGCCACGTGTGAGCCGAACCGTTTCGTAACGCCCTGCAAACGAATAACGGGAGTCATGATCACCTCTCGTTGGGTAATGTGCCGGACAACTCTTGGTCGATCAGCTGCCGAAGCTCGTCTTGGTCCAAACCGCTTCGATTCGCCTCGGCAAGCGTACCGCGAAGACGAACTTGAATCAGCCGCTGACGTTCCTGGCGACAGTGTTTCACCGCTTCGGGGGCCACTTCCAGGCCCATACCGCGGACCGTCTGAAGGACGCCGTCGGCCTGCAACTGTTGATAAGCTCGGGCTACCGTATTGGGATTGATGGCCAGTTCTCGTGCGAGTTCGCGCACGGATGGCACAAGATTTCCCGGCCTGATTGCCCCTTGGGCCACGGCAAAAATGACCTGCCGCACCACTTGGTCGTAGATAGCCAAACCGTCGGATGGGTCGACGTGAAAAAACATGAGACCTCGCGCCTCCTGTACTAGTTAACTATTACAGTAGGCGTTCGCGGCTTTTCTGTCAAGGCGCTGATGCCCAAAATCTCAGGATTTGACATTTTCTAACACTTTAGCTGACTGGCAGAAGCGTTGATTTGTAGCCGGATTCGGCAGAATTTGGGCAAGATCATGGCTAAACTGCACAACGCCCGAATTCTGGCGAATCCGGCTACCACTTGGCTATGCAGATGCGACATTTTTGTTCGCGCGGAGTATCCAAGAACGGCTCCGCCGGTCAGAATCAGATGCCAATACCAACCAACCTGACATCGACCCAAGGGAAGGGCCCAACATGATTGACATCGCGCGTATTGTGACGTGTTCGGTACTCATCTGTTCCTGTTTCGCTGCGATGGCTATCGGTACTGAAACACCGATGCCGGAATACGAGCCGGTCGCCGCGAAAATAGTGTGCCCGCGCGACGGCTTGGGAAACGTGATTGCCAAATTGGAAAAGGGCGGTGATGTCCGTATCGCGTACCTGGGTGGGTCGATCACGGCTGCCGGCGGTTGGCGAGTGAAGACGCGCCAGTGGTTCGCTGAACAGTTTCCCGACGCGCAGGTCAGCGAGATTCACGCAGCGATCGGCGGAACGGGCAGCGACCTGGGCGTGTTTCGGCTGCAGCGCGATGCGCTTGATCACAAACCCGACTTGTTGTTCGTCGAATTCGCGGTGAACGATGGCGGCGCGTCGCCGGATCGCATCTGGCAAGCGATGGAAGGCATCATTCGTCAAACGTGGGCCGCAGATCCGCGGACTGATATTTGCTTTGTCTACACGTATCGAGTCGGGTACGAGAAGGATCTAGGGGAAGGCCAGTGCCCGCGAGCGGCGTCGGCCATGGAGATGCTGGCGGACCATTATGGAATTCCGTCGATCAACGTAGCCTTGCGCATCGTCGAATTGAATCAGGACGGCAAGCTGATCTTCAAGTCCTACGAGCCGACTGACGAGGGAGTAGTCCGTTTCTCCAAAGACGGCGTACATCCACTGGACGCCGGACATCAGATCTATACCGACGTGATCGCCGACGCAGTGACCGCGATGCGGCAAACGTCACAAGCTGTTGACCACACAGCCAAGCTCGACAGACCATTCCTAGCCGACCATTGGCAGGCGGCCAAGATGGTGCCCATTGCGCCGGAGATGCTCAACGGCGACTGGAAACAACTCGACGGTGAACATGTCTTCACAAAACGATTTGGCGGTCGCATGGGAACGCTGTGGGAAGCGACTCGGCCGGGAAGCCGCCTCACTTTTCGCTTCCGGGGATCGCAGGCAAAGCTATACGACCTGCTTGGCCCCGACGGCGGGCAGGTGACCATCACGGTCGATGGAAAGACGCGTGAGAAGCCGGTACCCAGATTCGACAGCTATTGCACCTATCACCGCATTGCGACTCTTTCCATCGCCCAAGGGCTGGATCCCAACGAAGTCCACACGGTCACTGTCGAGATTCATCCCAATCAGCCCGACCGCCAGCCTGTTGCCTTTCGCCTGAAGGATCCCGACAAGGAACTCAAGACGCCTAAGTATCAGGGCACGAATATCCGCGCGTCGCAGGTCATGCTGCTGGGCGATATGATCGAGTAGCTGTAGGTGGTTTGAGGAACGGGAGGGCGAGGCTCCCGCCGAGCCGGTCATCTGACCCCGGTTCGCGGCTCAGCGGGAGCTTCGCCCTCCCGGAATCGGATTCTGATAACTATCTACTCGTTTCGATCCTCTGTAGCCGCCTGAATGACGTCCAGGTAGGGGTCGCAATGGCGGTTGCTGGTCACTTGGTCGATCGCTTGTTCCCAATCCAATTGTTCGACCCAGTGCAGATATGCGATCACGGTGCTGGGCGAGCGATTGATGCCCGCGCTGCAGTGGACGTAGACCGTGTGGCCGTCCCTTAGAAGGTCCTTAAGTGCCTCGACGCACTGCGGAAGGCCTCTGCGAAGCGCGTCCGCATCGAAATCCCGGACGGGCGTTCGCCGGACCTGGACACCCGCTTCGTGATAGTGTGCCTCCATGTCGTACCAGTTGATGCCCCAGTCGTCGAAATCGTCCTCGGTCTGGAGGTTCAGAACGGCCGTGATTCCGATATGGCTTTTCAGCAGATCGACGTGCTCGGCATTCCTTGGGCAAGCGCCCACATAAACATTAGGAAGAATCTGGTTGTAGTCCACGGATGTGGGCTCCTTGGCATAACGGACGGATCGTAAATGGGTAGAGCCAATTCTACCGGTTGATGTGCCTGAACTGCCAGCCCAGTCCTCGGACGTCCAATTAGGGGCGGGTACGGTTCGCTCCAAAGACATTGTTGGTCGAAGACATCGTCTTTTCCGTGTTCGTCGCTTATATTGGTACATGCCCGCGCCACGTGGGCTCAACCGAGCAGATACTCGGCGACATTTTCCGCAGTCTGACATGAACAATGGAGGGCCGGACCAATGACCGAGAACAGCGAAATGCCGGACGCGACCGACGTGTGCTGCCCCAAGTTCGATCCCGAGCCGTGGGACGGGCAGGAGTTGACCTGGGAGGATAAGAAGTTCGTCAAGGCGCGCGTGCGGAGCTTCTTGCACATTCCGTTGAATTTCGGATCGGTCATGAAGAAGACAGTCGCTCTGATCGAGGCGGCCGATGCCAAGTCCGAGAGGATGATCGTGCTATCTGACGAGAACTCGCTGTGGGGTGCCGACGTCTATGTCGAGGTCACCAAGGACGTGCCAAACGCCAACATGGCAACCATATCGGGTACGTTTCTGGCCAAGGTCTTCGAAGGACCCTACAGCCACATGCGAAAGTGGATCAAAGAAATGCAGGATCACGTCGTGTCGCAAGGCAAGACGCTGCTCAAGCTCTATTTCTACTACACCACGTGCCCCAAGTGCGCCAAGAAACACGGCAAGAACTACGTCGTTTTGATGGCACGTATTTGACACGAGTTCTTCGAGTCGACCTATGCGTTGGAAGACGCTACCTGTTCTCATTGGCTTCGTCCTCGGCATTGTTGCAGGGGTAGGCTTGGCCGGTTGGGTTTGTATGCGCCAAGACGAGCCTGTGGATCCCCATGCGAATGATGAACTCAAACAGACCGTCGAGGAGCAGCGGCAGCGAATCCAGGCTCTCGAGTTGGCTGAGGCCGAGACCGAAGAGAGAATCGCCGATCTGGAGAGACAGACGCACTCGCGCGAGCGTCGGATTGCCGAACAACGACAGATCATTCGCGATCATGTTTTGGACGAGACGATCCGATCTCCCGAGGACTTCTTGGCACTCTTCCCGAGTGAGTTTCCTGATGGCAACTGGGAACCGGCAGAGATGGATTTCGAGGACTGTTGGTTTCAGACGGTCGATGGTCTCCGTCTACATGGATGGTACCTGCAACATGACGATCCTCGCGAATTGGTTCTATTTGCTCATGGCAACGCCGGCAATTTGTCGCATCGCGCTTCAAGCATACGAATGCTGCGGGACCGGTTTCGCGTGTCCGTTTTCGTCTTTGACTATCGCGGGTACGGGCGCAGTGAAGGCGTGCCGACCATTGACGGGCTGCTGTGCGATGTCCGCGCCGCGCGCGAGTATCTTGCCAAGCGTGAGACGATTGCCGAGAACGAAATTGTGCTGATGGGACGATCGCTCGGTGGTGCGGTTGTGGTCGATTTGGCAAACGAGGAAGGTGCCAGGGGCCTCATTCTCGAGAGCACCTTCTCTGCTCTATCCGAGGTAGCGGCCGCGCACTTCCCACGACAGTTGGTCGATCTTGCCTTGACCAAAGAGATGGATTCGGTTTCCAAAATCACCAATTACCAAGGCCCTCTGCTTCAGAGCCACGGGGACGCCGACCGTACAATTCCCTATTCGTTGGGGCGAAAGCTGTTTGATGCAGCCAACGAGCCGAAGACGTTTGTCACGCTTCACGGTCGGAACCACAACGATCCGCAAACGGACGAGTACTATGAGGCCTTGGAGAAGTTCTTCTCTTCCTTGGAGTCGCCCTCGTCTTCCCGGTAGCAGCAAAAACGGGGCCGCCTTTCCAGGCGGCCCCGTTTGAAGTTCACGTAGACGCAGTGACGACTCAGAACGTCAGGATGGCGTCGATGCCAAGAGTCGTCGAGTCTTGGAGGCCAAGGTTGTCAAAATCGTCGTAGCGGAGTTCCGGTCGGATCACCACGTTGGGATGGGGCCGGTAGTTGGCACCGAAGGTGAAGTTAGCGAATTCCCGTTGAGTTCCATCAAAACGCAACCAGTCGAATCGGGCACCGAAGGCCCACCGATCATTGACTTCGTAGAGCAAGTACTGGTTCACAGTCAACACTGGGCCGATGGGAGCGGCAATGACGGTGGTGTATAGCGCGTTGTCCAGGTAGTCGGTCTGGAGAACGTACGTCAGGCGGTCTGTCACGCGACAGTCCAGTAACATGGTATGGAAGTACCCATTCGAATCGCTGCCCCGCGTCGCGGCCATGCCAAAATCACCCATGGACGCGTAGTAGGCAAAGGTCACGGCGTCGGTCAACTGCAACGAAAATCCGCCGAGGACGGCGTCTCCGCCATTGCGTTCGTAGCCCGTGTCCCAACCCATCGTCCAGCCACCGTACAAAGTCACGTTATCGCTGTAGTCCCACTCGGCAAGGAATCCCGTATGTGCAAAGGGTTCCAATAAGAAGGAGGCAGAGTGAGAGTAGAAGAAGTTCTGTGGAGCCATCACGCTCTCATAGCCAGCGATCGTGAAGAAGCGCCCGATCTTAACGCTCAAATCGTCGTAAGCGACTTCCGCGTACAGTTGCGGCAGGGCGTGGCCGTAGAAGTTGCCAGCATCCCATGTCGTATCCCAGTTCCCTGGCGTATTCCCGATCGACTGTGCGTCTTGGCCATCGGTACCGTAGACGTAATCGAAGCGGAATCCCCAGTCCAAGCCGTAACCGTACGTCTCTGCCTTCTTCTCGGCGAAAAACCAGCCCTGCTGCAACTGAAGTGCGTTGGGATAGTTGTTGAACGGCCCCCTTACGCTAGCTGCGGCGGCCACTCCAATGCCATTGGCACCTTCGGTGTGGTATCCCATTTGGAGCCACCCACCGATATTGAGACCTCCGCAGCTCGTGGGGAACAAGTGCCGCGGGATAGTGCAACATGGATCGCCGTATGTGATTTCGAATTCGCCAATGTCGTCTTCAAACGGGTCCGACGCAATGTCCGTGAGTTCCGCCTCGGTGACTTCTGCGTCACTCGGCGATTCAGTGTCCTCCTGGTTCGTCGCAGCCTCGGGCTCATCAGAAATGGTCTCTTGCGCGGCCCAGGCCGTGGTTGTTGGGAATAGGCCCAACACAGCAATTGCGATCAATCTCTTCGTGATCTTCATGTTCGGACTCTCCGTCGGTAGGTAACCAGTAAGCGTAGAGTTGGCCCTTAGACAAAACTCACGCGTCGGACTGGTAATCCGTCTTTCCTTTGGTGGGTGCTAGTCGACACTAACCGTACGTGTTACCACGCGATGGCCGGGTATTGCATAATGAAGTGGTCGGATCGAATAGTGGCGTGGTTCCAGTCGATCTGCTTATGCGGCGCGGAAGGCAAAATCATGGTATCCTGGTCGTACTGGCTGGGGAGACTTTAACGACAAATCGTGAAGTGCAAGCCTGCTAGTGCCTGGGTGGGAATCCAGCGGCATCTGCGTACGCCCGCAGGCACCTGCGGCCACGATGTCGATTGGGCTTCGGTTATCGCTCCAATTGCGATTGTCCACACCGCAAACCCCAGTTGCCCAGCGTCTATTCTGCTGGCGTAGTTCAAGTGTTCACCGCCCGCGACGACATGGCATACGAGGCTCGCGTTTGACGTCGCACCGGTCAGAGCGGTGATCTACTTCATTTGTGACAGCTGGGGCGCTCGACAAGTCTGCCATCGCGCATTAAAGTTGAACCTTTGTACATTCACGACGAAAGGATAGGCCCATGAGTTCGAAGCGAGTGTTGTTGAGCGAACAAGATCTCCCAACTGCCTGGTACAACCTGCAAGCGGATTTTCCCAAGCCGATGCCGCCAGTGCTGCATCCGGGAACCAAGCAACCCGTCGGTCCGGACGATTTGGCTCCGATCTTCCCCATGGCGTTGATTATGCAGGAGGTGAGCCAGGATCGATGGATCGAAATACCACAGGAAATCCGCGACGCTTTGGCAATATGGCGACCTACACCCTTGGTACGTGCCACGAACCTTGAACGCGAACTGAAGACACCCGCTCGGATCTACTTCAAAGACGAAAGCCACAGCCCGGCTGGAAGTCACAAGCCAAATACGGCGATTGCCCAGGCATACTACAACAAACAAGAAGGAATCAACCGCCTGACGACTGAGACGGGGGCTGGCCAATGGGGTAGCGCCCTATCGTTTGCCAGCAAGATCTTCGACATCCAGTGCAAGGTCTACATGGTCAAGGTCAGCTACCACCAGAAACCGTACCGGCGGTCCATGATGCAACTCTGGGGCGGCGACGTCACGCCAAGCCCCTCCGAAGAAACGGAAGCAGGACGGCAAATGCTGGCGGCCGACCCCGACACGCCGGGCAGTTTGGGCATGGCCATTAGCGAAGCCGTTGAAGCGGCTGTGACTCGTGATGACACTAAATACTCCCTTGGCAGTGTGCTCAATCATGTGTTGCTGCACCAGACGGTCATCGGCCTGGAGGCGGAGAAACAATTCGAGGCGATCGGCGACTCGCCGGACGTGGTCATCGGTTGTTGCGGAGGCGGAAGCAATTTCGCTGGACTGGCTTTCCCGTTCGTCGCTCAGAAGATCAAGGGCAAGGACATCCGATTCGTCGGCGCCGAGCCTTGTTCGTGCCCGACAATGAGCCATGGGGAATATCGTTACGATTTCGGCGACACTACGATGCTAACGCCGCTGATCAAGATGCACACACTGGGCCATAGCTTTGTGCCACCGGGGATCCACGCAGGCGGTCTACGGTATCATGGCATGGCGGCCATGGTTAGCCATGCCATAGACTTGGGCATAGTTGAGCCGGCGGAATTCCACCAGACTGAATGCTTCGAGGCCGCTCAGTTGTTCGCTGCCACAGAAGGTACGATTCCGGCACCGGAGACGTCGCACGCAATTCGAGCTGCGATCAACGAAGCGATCCGCTGCCGCGAAGAAGGCAAAGAGGAGTGCATCGTCTTCAACTTCAGCGGCCATGGAATCTGCGACTTGGCGGCATACGACAAGTATCTCGGCGGCGAACTGCATGACTTTGCATATCCGCAGGAGAAGATCGAAGCCGCACTTGCCGAGTTGCCCGTGATCGAATGATCGACTAGCGAGAAACAGGCCGACGATTCGCCCGAGCTCCATCCGTTGGGTACTCCGCTCTATTTGACGTTTCGTCGCGTCTTGGATGAGCGCAGTACGATCGACGAAGCCCAACGGCTGTTGAGTGGCGGCAATTATGCCACATGAATGATCCCGGCCGCATGTGACGCGTGACGATCCGTGGTGTTTGAAATCACAACACGGAACGTCGTCACTCGTCGCGCCGAGGATCATCTATTGGCCGCGACTAACCATTTCCACCCGCCACAACCAAGCCGTTGGTGACGCTGAACCTGGCGGAGTTGTCCAGACGCAAGGTCGAGGGGTCGCGATAATCCCAAGGGATGGGTACATGCGCGCCCTGGGTAGCCCTCGGCGACACTGTTCTCGCGTAGACTTAAGACGCCTGCTTGTGGTATTTTCGGTCTGACAATTCAGAGACACCGACCTCGAAAACTCGCCAATACCGTTTGAGAGGGGATGGACTACACTCATGAACCGTCAGCCCTACCGAAAGCCGCCACGATGGTGGTCGCCGAAGTTGAGTTCGAAATGGATTCAGTTTTGGCGCCCGTTTCGACAGCGCGAACGGCTGAAGAAGCACAGGCTGCTGGACGTCGAGGTGAACGGAGTGAACAAGGTCAGAGAGGCCCTGGACCAAGGCTGTGGCGTACTGATCACGCCCAATCATTCCAGCCACGCCGACTGCTTCGCGCTGTACGAAATGGCCGACCGGTTGGCCTGTCCCATTTACGCAATGGTCGCTTGGCAAGTCTTCGACCGAAGCGGATGGCTTAGGCGATTGATTCTCCGGCAGCACGGGTGCTTCAGCATCGACCGTGAAGGCACGGACCTATCTGCGCTGCGGCAAGCGCGCGAAGTGCTGCAATCCGAGCCCTATCCGTTGGTCATCTTTCCGGAAGGCGAAGTCTATCACTTGAATGATCGCGTCACACCTTTCCGCGAAGGTCCGGCTGCGATTGCACTGATGGCGGCAAGAAAGGCGTCTCGGCCGATCGTCTGCGTTCCGTGTGCGATGAAGTACTCTTACGTCGAGGATCCCACGCCGGAATTATTGGCATTGATGGTTCGTTTGGAGCAGGCTGTTTTTTGGCGACCGCGTCCGGACCTGACGCTGGGCCAACGAGTTTATCACCTTGCCGAAGGCCTGCTGTCGTTAAAGGAAATCGAGTTCCTTGGAGAGACCTCCTCCGGCCCTCTGCCGGAGCGAATCGCGGCTCTGATCGAATTCATCTTGAACAGAATCGAAGCCTCTTATGGAGTGGACTCGCCGAACGCAACGATTCCAATGCGGATAAAGACCGCTCGACAGCAGGCGATCAAACGATTGGAGGAACTGGGCGAGGATGAGATGTCGCAACAAGAGAAGTCGCTGTACGACGACTTGGACGACGTGTTCTTCGTCGTGCAGCTTTACAGCTATCCCGGCAACTACGTGTCCGAACAGCCCAGCGTCGAGCGTATCGCGGAGACGTTGGACAAGTTCGAGGAAGACGTATTGGGAGCAAAAACGGCCACAATTCGCGGCGCGCGCAAAGCGACTGTCACGTTTGGCGATCCAATCACCGTCGAGCCCCGCGGAGCCAAGAAGACGACCCCAGGTGCGCTGACCGAGATACTGGAAACACGTGTCCAAAAGATGCTCGAAGGAGCCTCAGATCAAAGGCAGTAATCTGTAGTGCGCATGACGAGCCCGACGCTTAGCGCGTTCGGCTCGACCCGAGCCAAAGTCTGACAACACGCTAACCGGTACGCCCCGGCTGGAACGGGTGGACGGCATCTTTCAACGGCACGCCGGCTAATTCGATTCGGCTCAGATCGTTGGTGCCCATGCCAACCTCGGCCAACAACCGCAAGTGATTGTCTCCTTGGAAGGGGAACTTAGCGTGCGGAGCCTGTGGATCGAAGCCCATTACGGCCGTGCTGACGGCGTCGACGCAGACGCCGTTTCGGCCGGTGATCAGTACCTTGGGCTCGACGATCGCAACTCCTTTATTCCAGTATCCTTCGCCACCGCTGATGGTGCGCACGCCTTCGACGATGTTCAGTTCCGCGGGCCGAGCGCCCCAGATGTCGGCGACGATTCGCGGAACTCGAATCTCGGAACCACTTGGTAGCCCGTGATCCAATTCGGTCGGTACGCCGTCAGGTACGATCTTGTTGCCGGAATGAAACATCTTGGTGCGATGCGATAGCGGATTCTCATTAGGTGCGTCGTTGCCATACAGCGAACAAGGCGTGATGCCGAAGAAGTTCTTCACTGCGCCGGTGATGCCTGCACGCGCATGTTGCTTGAGCTTTGCCAGCGAGATCAACACGTCCGTCTTTTCGAACCGCGCGTTCAGGTCAAAGGCCGGATATATGAAGCCGCCCCACGGTATCTTGAATCGGCTGTAGGCGGGAAACGGGCCTCGATGCCTTGTGTCCTCGAACGTCACTTTGTGATCGCCGGCCGATTGGATCGCCTTAAGATCCCAGCCTGATTCGATCAGGGACTGCTCCATCGGCCGATCCCAATAGAGGTTCTCGACCACAATCATCCGCTTGGCGCCCGCATCGGCCAAGATCGCGCACAGGGCAGCCACGGTGTTCGGATGAGTCTGATACGTCTCGTAGGCCGGCATTCCCCCGAACGGCTTCCACTGCATGCCCGTCAAGTTGATCTTGATGGTGACAGTCTTGCCGCGCACCATGTCGTCGATCCCGCCAATCAGGTCGAACGTCTTGTCAAGCGCCTTCCGAAAGACCTGGGGATCAAAGGAATCGCACTTCTCGATCGCCACGGGCGAACTGGGCGCCTCGTCCGATTTGTCGGAGCGCGGTTGCGACGTGTTAGCCTTCTCCGCTCCGCAGACTGTATGCAGTCCGCCAGCGGCCAACACACTCGCAGCACCCAGGCCACGGGCCAACACTTCACGTCGATTCATATTGCAGGACATCGTGATATTCTCCTCGTTTGCTTGTTGTCCCCCGAGAACACTCGCATCGAGAGTCGCCGCACGCGAAGAAGCGCGTATTCTCGGATTGAATGCGAAAGAGCTTTTTAAGGTTACTACTTAATTGGACTGTTTGACTTCGCCTTGGCCACCTGCCAGCTTGCCTGGCAGGAGCCCGTGTTTGGACAGCTAGCGTGTCCGCACAACGCCCACTCTGCCTCCCCGCTCCACTTTCGCCGCCTCTGGCGGAGAAAGTGGAGCGGGGAGGTAAGTTGGAGCCCGCGTGTTCTAGCTTGCCAAACTGGTTCACCTGTCGGGCAAGCCAACAGGGGCCGAAGTCAAACAGTCGAATTAAGCCCTAGCCCTAGAACTTGCCTGCAGTATTTGAGGCTTTCTTCCAGGTCGAATTTTTGCTGCGTCTGTTCCAACTCCTTTGACTTTTCGCCAGTCGGGCGTCCGGGCGGAATCTTGTACTCGCTACCGCACTTTGCCAGCGCGACGAAGCGGGCGAATTCGTGTGCACGAGCCTTGGGAAATCGCGACCAGAACTCAGGTTTGAGATACTGCGCCTCGTTCTGCCACCTGTAAGAGATGATTTCCAGGACGAATGGAACTTGCGGGCATAGCTCCTGGAACCGTTTGACGTACGCTTCCCAATCCACGACCCCCTGACCCATGTTGGTCCACATGCACATGGCACCATTATCCGTCTCCCACACAGCCGTGTCTCGGATTCCGGTTGTCACGACGTACGGTGCGAGAATCTCCAAGTTGACGATCGGATTTTCCAGGGTCCACGTGGCGTTCCCCGGGTCCATGGTCGCGCCCACGAAGCCTTTCCCCGCCGCCTCGATCAGGTTGACGAGTTCCCATGCCTGCATGTCTCCGGCATGGTTTTCGACGGCGATTTTCACGTTCGCATCTTCCGCTTCGCTCTGTACGGCCTTCAAGACCTTGACCATCTCCTCGATGTGAGGATAGATGCCACCATCGCCGTCCCGATCCCGTCTGCTACCAAGGTAGCACCTTGCAACGGAGCTTCCCAGCCGTTTGGCGGTGCGGATCAGAAGCCGCGCATGGTCCTCGGCCTTTCCCCATTTCTGCTCGTTGTACGATTTCGAGGTGGGGCAGATGCTGCTGGTCCCGGCGTGAAGTTCGATCCCTGCGCGGTCGGCCTGAGCCCGAGTCTTCTTCAGGTAGTCTTCTTCGAGGCTTTCGTAGGCCTCGAGATCGGAGATCAGCAGCGTGTCGACTTTCTGCGACGCAGCGTACTCGATCAGTTGCGGTGCCTTCCAGTCGAAGGCTCGGATCGAGAAATTGTCGAATCCCAACTTGAGTTTTCGCGGAGCGGCAATACCAACCCCGTGCGCCGAGCCGGTAAGATTCGCTGCGCCGATGGCTGCCAGTGAGGCCAAGAATCCTCGCCGATTCCAAAATCCTGTTCGTTCGTTCATGTTTCACTCCAGTTGTTCGACCCAAGAGTCCCACCCTTGGATCACTATTCTAGCCACGATTACATCCCGTCGCAGCCGACTACCCGGATTCGTATCACTTCTTATGAAACGCGTCTCAGCCAATCCATGATCGTGGGGTCTTCGAAATAGTTGTCGCTCACCTGGCAGGGCATCGACAGTTCCAAGAGTAGCGCATTGCCTTCGCCCTCGAACGAGTGCACGCGGCCTGGCGGGACGGGCAGCACTTGCCCCGCCTTCAGCACGATCGGCTCGCCGTCCAGTATCACCTTCAGGCGACCGCGGACGACGAAGAACGTCTCGTGCTTCACGCGGTGCGAATGGGCGGGACATTGCTGGCCGTCGAACACGAACAGGTACTTGCCGCAATAGCCAGCTTGCTCTTCATTGGCGATCCAGTATTCGATCAAGCCGAAACGATCAAATCCCCCTAGGCCAAAGTCGAGCACTAATGGCTCGACGGGCGGCATGGCGACGCCCCACGAATCGATTTGTCGGCCGAAGGCCGCAATCGCACGGTCGGCCTCCGGCCCGGCGAATGAGATATCCAACGCTTTGTCCAGTTCCTGCATTTTGGGTTCCCCAGGCGATGCAGTTGTGTATGATCTGTGTGCCGCTATTCTCTCCGGAAACGTCCGGTTGGTCCATGTGTAATTCAAGAACAGAGTAGCAGATATCGATGCCCGATTCCTTGATCGCCGGAGCTGCAACGGTTGACATAACGCCGCACGATTCACAATTTCTGTTCGGTTACCCGCACGTCCGGCGGTACAGTACTGGAGTGCACGACCCGCTGTATAGTTCTGCCCTGTATCTTTCCGACGGAGAAACGCCCCTGCTGCTGGTTTCCAACGACGTGATCTTCGTTAGCCGCGAAACGGCCGAACGCGTCCGAGATCGAATCGCCGGGCAGATCGATGTTCCGGCCGCGAACATGATGATCACGGCCACGCACACGCATTCCGGGCCGATGACAGTAGACATGCTCAGCAACGACGCGGACCCAATCATCCCGAAAACCGATCAAAGGTACGTCCGGCTGTTGGAGGATGGCATAGTAGAAGCGGCGACGAAGGCGTACCAGGACGCTCGGCCCGTGTGGATCGGCTCGGCGGTGGCGGACGGTTCGTGTGTGGGCACGAACCGACATGATCCCACGGGCCCATCTGACCCGGATGTCCCCGTGTTGGTCGTGCGCGACCGCGACGATGAGACCTTTATCGCCGCGATGGTCATCTGCTCGATGCACCCCACCGTCCTGCACGAGGATTCGACGCTCGTAAGCGGCGACTTTCCGGCGATGACTCGACAGTACCTCCAACAGCACATCTTGGGCGACGATTGTCCGCTCATCTACCACACCGGCCCTTGTGCGGACCAAAGCCCTCGGCACATGGCCAAAGCCAACACGTTCGACGAGGCCACGCGGCTTGGACACTCGCTCGGAAAATCCATTGCGCACGCGATCGCTTCGGTCGACTATGCCGAGGATATCGGCCTCGGCTATGTCCGGGGATCAGTTGATCTACCGCCTCGGGTCATGCCGTCGGTGATCGAGGCCCAGGAACAACTGGACCGATCGGCGAAGCGGCTGGATACGCTTCGTCGTTCCGCGGCAGATCGTGGCCAAGTGCGTACGGCGGAATGCGACTGGTTTGGAGCCGAAGAGGCACTCACGCTGGCCCGAGCCGCAGCAACGCGAAGGCTGGGTAACACGATTGCCTCGGTGATGCCAGCCGAGGTGATGGTGATGCACATCGGACCTTGGTCCTTCGTGGGCTGGCCAGGCGAGATTTCTGTGGAGTTCGCGTTAGAGTTGAAGCAGCGACAATCCGACTGTTACGTGATCAGCTTGGCGAATGGCGAGTTGCAGGGATATCTGGTGGCCGAGGAAGCCGTGCGTGAGGGCAGATACGAGGCGTTGAATGCCTTGTTTTCCAGCCCGGAATCCGGCAAGTTGCTTGTGGAGAAAACACTCGACTTGCTAACTGGCGGCCATACGCCGTGAGCAAACTAGCGGGAGCACGTTGTGCCTAGGATCCTCGTAGTCGACCTGGGAACGACCTACGTGAAGTTCACGTTGTTCGATCGCGACGGTCGGCTGTGCGACACTTGCCGCCTTGAGCCGCCGACACGCTGCCAGCCGATCGGCTTCATGGAATTGGATGTCGATGCCTTCGAGGATGTGGTTGCCCAGGGGATCGCCGAGATCGGAGATCGCGCTGAGCGTGGCTTGGCCGATGTGGAAGTTGTCACATTTGCCACTCAGACGAACAGCTTCGTGCTACTGAATGACAGTGCCCGACCTCTGACGCCGATCATTATGTGGCCCGATCGGCGCGCGGCCGAACTGGAATCGGAGGGGCGCCGACGATGTGAGTTTCTTGAGTTCACCGCGACGACCGGAATCCCGCAGGTGAGTCATCAGTTCACGCTGGCCAAGCTGCTACGGTTGCAGCAGCAGTGCCCCGACACCTGGAAGAAGATCGACAAGTTGTGCCTGATTAGCGACTACGTGACGCTGCTTCTGACGGGCAGACACGTAACGGAAGCGGGCGCGGCAGGGCTCACTGGGCTGTTGGACATCCATCGCTGCCGATGGTGGCCGGAGATGCTGGCCCGGTTCGAGATCATCGAGCATTGGCTGCCGGAGGTCGTTCGGGCGGGAACAGACCTTGGTCCGATCACTCGTTCGGCCGCCCGAAGGTTCGGCCTGCCAGACACGTGTCGGTTTGTTGTCGGCTGTCTTGATCAGTACGCCGGCGCGATCGGTGCAGGCAACGTCCAGACGGGTATGATCTCCGAAACCACGGGAACCGTCCTGGCGACCGTCCGGTGCGCCGACCGATTCTCGACAGACCTCGGCCCGACCGTGTTCCAGGGCCCCGCGTTTCGAGAAGGTCTCTATTGGCGAATGGCGTTTGGCGATGTCTCGGCGAATTACCTGCATTGGTATCGAGCCCAATTGTCGGATCGGCCCGACTTTGATCACTTGAGCGCTTTGGCCGGACAGATCGAGCAGGGCGCGGGAGGGCTGAAGTTGAAAACGAACGTTGCGCTGACTGACCCGGAAACGGTTTTCGACGGCATCACGCCCAAGCATACGTCAGGCCATGCAGTTCGCTGCATCATGGAAGCGGTGGCCGGCGCGCTGGGCGATCAGGTGGCGGCTCTTTCCCCGGACTCTCCGCCCGCAGAGATCCGTTCAGCCGGTGGTGCAGCACGCAGCGACGTCTGGTTACAAATCAAAGCTGACATGTTGGGAATAGCCGTGACTGCAACACAGTGCCCCGAGCCCACCAGTTTAGGCGCGGCCATGTTGGCTGAGGCGTCGCTTCGCGAAACGGACGTTCGTGAATTCGCCCAGCAGTGGGTGCGTCTGAAGTCATTGCACCAGCCCAGCCACGCCAAACGGATTTGAAACAGCTACTGGCTGCTTGAAGGTGTTCGGGAATCCGACATTCCTGAATACACGGTTTCCGGGAGGGCGAGGCTCCTGCCGAGCCGTGCGTCGGTACCAGGAATCCGGCTCAGCGGGAGCTTCGCCCTCCCAATTCCTGGATACGCTCAGCATCTTCGCAGAATGACCAAGGATCGACCATCGAGTGTCCATCGCATGGACAGGGCTGATCCAGGCTCACGTGTGTCGACGTAGTCGTCTGACGTCGCCACTTCCACGGCTTCCTTTCCGTAGTTTGCGAGTACTAGGTACAAGTCGCGGTTGGCGAACGCGGACGCGACGACTCCCTTGGGAAGCGGCCGGGCGAGCAGCGACGATTCGCCGATCTCTAGCCACGCCCAGGTTCCCTCTTCGACCATGGGCAGATACCGCCGCAGCCAGCGTGCATGGGTCGCCCTCGCTTCCGGACGGCCGGGCAGGTGGTCCCAGATGCCATACGTGTGCGGCCCGTTCGGATGCGCCTGGTAGTACTCTCGGATCGCGCGACACCGCTGGGCCCACCAGTCCTTCTCGCCTCTCGGGTAGTCAACGCCGGCGATGTTTCCCCGCTCGCCGGTGAACGGCTTGCCGGCCTGCAGCAGCGGAAACTGCATGTAGGGAATGGCATGCAGAAACGGCTCGTCGTCGCCGGCCACCGTCGTGAAGGTCATGTCAAGGCACGGGACGACGTACGGCGGATGGTTCTTGACGGTGTCCCGCATCCCTTCCGCATTTCCCACGCCTTCGCCCACCCAGAGGTAGTCGTAGACCTTCAAGTCACCACTTGCCGGTCGCTTGTCTCCGCTGACGTGTACCTTCAGCACCCCGCCCCGCCGCTTCACCTCGCTGTAGATCAACGCCAACAGATCGGCGAACGCGCCATCGTGCTCCGGCGTCTCCTCAAACGCGACGACCTCATCTTCGGCCGGTGTGTGCAGCCACTTGGCGGCGTTCCAGACGTACCCGCCGTCGATGTAGATCCCGTCGGCACCGAACTCGTCAAGTACGCGGATGATCCGCGGCAACAGATAGGCTCGCCAGCCAGGACTCGCCGGCGAGCAACGGGCCATATTCCAGAAACCGACTTCCAGGTTATCGCCAACGCGCGACCACGCCTGCTGGAAATCAGGATCCGTGCGCTGCAAAAAGCAGGTCGACGCGTACGGCAGGACCTTCATGCCTCGCTTGTGCGCCATATCGATGAAGCGGCGAACCGCGGCCGGATCGACCGGTGTGAACTTATCGCCCCCGAACAGCCGCAGCGGATCGGCCCATTCGTCGAACAGCTGAATCAACTGGATGCCATGATCGCGAAGCCGGTCGAGTTCTTCTTCATCGTACGGCCCGATCGTCCAGGGCTTGCGTGCAGGATACTCGCCCAGGTTGTAACAGCACTGGGCCGGAAGGTAGTCGGCAATTAGATGTTTGCGCATGCACGAGCGGATCGCGCGGTTGCATCGGCCGATGTTTTCAAGCCGTCGTCGATGATCCTCAGCGGTATCGCTCTCCAACGCGGGGGGCGCAACGGTCTGCAGTCCCGAGATCTGCGCCGCTTGAGCAACACTGACTGCGCTGCCGATAGTGCCCATCGCAGCCGCACCAGTCGAGGTTCTCAGGAAAGTACGTCGATCCATGAAACCGTCCCTCCGCTGTGTATCACTGGCCACGTCAGACAGCTGGCTTGAGACTACTGCAACTATTCCTTCTGTAGTCTTTGCGGTTCCTTACGGGCCTTGCCCAATTCACGAACGTAGACGTTGGCAAAGTCGATCGGCCCACTGGGCACGATACGGATGGGCCCGCCGTCCGGGAGGCCGGCTATCGACCGACCCTTGAACAGTTCGTGGCCGTTCAGGATGAGCGTGAGTTGGTCGCCACACTGTATGCCCTCGAAACGGTTCCATTTGCGCGGCTTGGCCAGGTGTTTCGCCAAGAAAGGGTCGTCCGTGTCGATCGTGATGGCCGCCTTGTCCGAGCCCCGTAGCAAGACGCGTGCGGTATTCGACGCTTCGTGCAAGCGAACGTCGAAAATGAACCCAAAATCGCCGAACGATTCCTCCGTCTCGATCGACGGGTCGTCCGCAGTCGACTTGCCGTCGTACGAAAACCCCCAGTTGCGATCCTGCCAGTGGCCTTCGTTTTCTTTGGCGGTAGCCCAACCGGACAGGTCCACGCCGGTGTACAGGCATCGGTAGCCGCGGTCGGCGATGGCGACGTGCTCCGGCTCGACAGGTGTATCCGGAAGCTCCTTGATGCGAATGTTGCGATAGTGGACGATCCCACCTTCGGATTCCAGGCAGATGTATCCCTTGCGCGGACTGCAGTCCTTGCCCTGCGTGACGACCTTGCCGTTGACCGCCAGCGAGATATCGCCGTCCGTGCAGGTGAGGGTGCAGTCTCTGTGGTGCGTTGATTATGCGTGTATTTTTTCATTGCAGCAGT
>CAZUAH010000214.1:0-22067 GCA_964617665.1 uncultured Pirellulaceae bacterium | reverse complement strand
CAACCTGCTCCGATCCGGGGAGAGTGGCTTCGACGGATACGGATTGATCGGGCGCTGGCGTGTCCAGTGTTTCGTCGCTCACACTCCCAATATTCGAACCATTGAGAGATACGGTCTCGACGAGCGCCCCACATACCGGACACGCCTTAGACTGATCGTCGGAGTGGCATCCAGATGCGGGGGTCAGAGATGTTTCATATCCACTGGAAGTGCATCGCAGTAACGTGGGCATATGTCATTCCTCGTGAACGCAAACCCTGAAAGATCTGACCTGGCAGGAGCGATCGGGGAAGCGCAGAAGGTGCACCGCTCCGGCCGAATCGTCCAGTGCGATTGTCGTAGCCTTCCCGAGTGATCCTGGGCGAACATCCGTTTGGCAGACTTGCCCTCCCCAGCTTACATGGACGCGAGTTCAGTAAAAACTCACTGGACCAGCACACCGGTCTCGGATCTCGCATGTTCACAGGCCTGACGCCACCGCAATTGCTCACTTCCGAGCAGCAACCGTCAACGCTTGCTTGAGCTGTTCGACCTCGCAATCCAATAACGCATAGGCCTCGTCCGCGGCGGCCAAGTCGCCGTCCCGGCCCATAGTCTCCAAACGCCAGGCGGCCGCCTCGACGGAATGGTTGGCAAAGTGCCTGACCGCCCCCTTGATCGTATGGGCCAGTCGTCGCACTTCGGCCATGTTCCGCTGACCGATAGCCTCGCGTAGCCCCAGCATGAGTTTGTCGGACTCTTCGACATAGATTCCAATCAGTTTGCGCAACAACTCCTCGCTACCGTCCACCCGCTCCAGGGCCGCGTTCCAGTCTATGATCGTCTCTGTCGGAACGGATGCCTGATCAACTGCCGCGGAGACAGCCAGGTCTTCGACCGTTTCGGCCGGAACGGATGGCTGATCAACTGGCGACGAGACAGCCAGGGCTTCGATCGTTTCGTACAGGCTGGCTGGCTGGATCGGTTTCGATAAATAGGCATCCATCCCGGCGGCCAGGCACTGCTCGCGATCTTCTTTGAACGCTGCCGCAGTCGTGGCGATGATCGGCAGGTGGCTACCCGTGGACCGCTCCCGTTGACGAATCGCCCGGGTCGCCTCCAAGCCATCCATTCCTGGCATTTGCACGTCCATCAGCACCAGATCAAAATCATCTCGCTCCACCGCTTCCACCGCTTCACGACCGTCGTTCGCCACCACCACGCTGTGCCCACGCCGCTCAAGGAACTCGCGTGCGACCTGCTGGTTGACGACGCCGTCCTCGGCGAGCAGGATGCGCAGCGAGCGCCGGCCTTCGGCGGCCTGCGCTGGCGTGACGGCCGACGGGCCGAGCGGTTGTTGCCGCGCGCTCAGGGCTCGTATCATCGCATCACGCAAATCGGAGTGCTTGACCGGCTTGATCAGGTAGTGGGCAATACGCAGCTCCTGGCGGCGGGCCTGGTTCTCCGTCTGCCCAGCCGACGACAGCATCATCAAAATGCAATCGTGCAATTCCGGGCGCACCCGGATGCGCTCCGCGAGCATAAAGCCATCCATATCGGGCATCATGACGTCCAGCAGTGCCATGCGGAACGGTGTGCCGCGTGCTGCCGCGGCATCCAATTCCTCTAGCGCCGCAGGCCCACTGGCCGCCAAGCTGGGCTGCATTCCCCAGTTCGTAAGCAGGTCATGGAAGATGCGCCGGTTGGTGCGATTGTCGTCTACGACCAACACCGGTATTCCCGCCAGATCCTCGGGGCTGATCCAGGCATCCCTGGGCGCGCCCTGGGCGATGCCGAACTGGGCCGTGAAATGGAAGGCGCTCCCCTGGCCCTCCTCGCTTTCGACCCACAGACGCCCGTTCATGAGTTTGACCAATTGCATCGAGATCGTGAGGCCCAGGCCCGTGCCGCCATAACGGCGCGTGGTCGAGGTGTCGGCCTGGTTGAATGCTTCAAAGATCTGCCGCTGCTGTTCCAGCGGAATCCCAATCCCCGTGTCGCTGACCACGAAGTGCAAGTCGACTTGCGATTCCTCCCGCTCGTCGCACATGACCACTACCACCACTTCGCCCTGCTGGGTGAACTTGAGCGCATTACCCACCAGATTCAGAATGATTTGGCGGAGGCGGCCAGGGTCGCCAAGCAGCGTGTCAGGTACGTTAGGCGGCACCATGTAGGTCAATTCCACTTGCTTTTCGTCCGCCTGCAGCGCAAAGGACAGCATCGCGTCACCCAGGATATCGCGCAGCGAAAAGGCAACCGACTCCAGTTCCAGCTTTCCGGCTTCCACCTTGGAGAAGTCCAGAATGTCGTTCAGCAGCCGGAGCAGCGCGTCCGCCGAGTGCATGACTATGTTCAAGTACTCGCGCTGCTGATCGGTGAGTGTGGTCTGCAGGGCCAACTCGGTCATGCCCATGACGCCGTTCATCGGAGTGCGGATTTCGTGGCTCATATTGGCCAGGAACTCGCTCTTGGCGCGGTTCGCCTTCTCGGCAACTTCTTTCGCCAATCGCAGATCGTCCTCGCTACGGCGCAGCTCGGCGGCGGTACGTTCCAACTCGGCGTTGGAGACGCCCAGTTCGCGCGCCCGAGCTTCGGCGGCGGCTGTGCGTTCGGCCACGCGCTGCTCCAAGGTCTCGTTCAGGCGTTGCAGCGCCTCAAACCCTTCGGCATTTTCCAAGGCCGCGCCGGCAATGGTAGCGATGAACGCGGCCAAGCGTTCTTCATCCTCGCCAAACAGGCCGCCGACGTGGCGGTGGTCCACGTAGAAGCAACCCGCCGGCCGGTTGCGTGCGAACACGGGTGCGCACAACGCCGAGCGGACACCAGCGAGCAACGCTCCCTCCTCTTCGGATTGGTCCTCGGAAAAGACGACCACCTCGCCCGTCGCCAGAGCGCGTTCCGCCATGGCTCGGCTGTATTCCGCCTCGCGTTCTCCCGCGACAACCGACAGTTCCTCTGCGTCCGGCTCGCCCTCTCCCGCGACAACCGTCAGTTCCTCCGCGTCCGCCTCGCCCTCAAGCTGCAGCAGCCAGCAGCGTTCACCGCGCAACAGCCGCAAGGCTGCGTCGCGCACTTCCTGGAAGATCGTATCGCGAGACAACGCGGCGGCAATGCGACGACCCGCGTCGAGCACGGTGTCGAAACGATCTACCAACGAGAGGGTGGGCTCCTTGGCGGTTGCGGCCGGTTCCGGTTCTGTTGCTTCGTCGAGCGCCCAGTCGGCACCCAGCGCACGCAGCGCCTGGCGGGCCGTCGTCAGATCTTCCTCGGCGCCCAGCCAACCCAACTCCCGGCCGACACGCCCCCGAGCCAGTAGCGTCTGGGCATGCTCGAAACGGGCACCCTGGCTATCTGCAACAGCTAGGCTTTCGTCCAGGCGTCGGCGTGCCCGGCGGACGGAGCCTCTTAGCGCCGCGATCAGTCCGACTTCACGCAGCGCGTGCGGCAATTCCGTTTGAAACGTGCGGGCGATCTTCAATGCCTTCTGGGCCACCTTGCTTGCTCGCTTCAGCAGACTTTTCCGGTGTCTCGGAGCCCAGCTAGAGGTTTCTTCCGCCTGCCGGCGCAACGCCGAGGCAAGCCAAGTACGAAGAGGAAAGGTCCAAGAATTCTTGACGTCTGTTTGTTCGACTTCCTGCAGTGCCTCATCAAGAAAGGCGACTGCCTCCTCGGTGCGATCCAGCATGAACAGCCGCACGCCTTCGGCCAACTTCACCTGGGCAGTTCCCTGAACATCATATCGCTTGTGCTGAAGTTCGGTCTGCAACGCTTCGGAATCTACGCGCCCCGTGGCACGCACCAATAGGTCGAGGGGGATCCCGGAAGCTTGAATGTCACCGATTTCGAGACCTGACTGGTGGATGTATTTCGCCTCCTCGACGGCAGCCGAGAGATCCCCCAGACGATAATGGCTGGCGGCGATGTGGTAACGGGCGATGTTCTCTTCCCATAGGTCTCCCGTCCGCCTCAGCATCCGCACCGCTTCCCGACACTTCTCGATGCACTCCTCGTACCGCGCGGCTACGTAGAGAACCAGACCGTTGTAGTGAAGTGCCACTCCCTGTCCCTGCAAGTCTCCCAACGACTTGCAGATGGCTCGCGAACGCTGCGAATAGTCGATTCCTCGGTCAAACAAGGTGAGCAGGCTTATGACAGGCGCGTGTATTGAATACGCTCCTGCGAGCTCGGCCGTGGGAGGATAATGCTCGGCCTGATTCATGCCGCGTAGGTGAGCCCAGAGGCATGGTTCCTTGCCGCTCCCAAACCAATATGCATAAGAGAGACGACTATCAAGCCGCACAGTCAACATCTCTTTTTCCGCGCGTTCCAGAGGTCTGCGTGCGATGAACCATCTGGGAACCAGCGTGTGGAGTACCTGCACAGAGATCTCGCGGAGCAATTGCAGGTACAAGGTAGCTGACCACCGCGGCACCTTCCGACCGAGCAGTTCGAGAGCGCGTTCGGTAGCCTCGATGGCAGTCTTCATGTCGCCGTGCTTAAATGCCAATTCACCCAACTTGCCTTCGATCTTGGCTTTGATCGTTGCGACATCGCCTTCGGCCAAGAACTTCGCGGCTTCGAACATCTGCCACGCGGGGTTATAACACCCGCGCAGCATCAATACGTCGCCCAGTCCCTCGGCAACCTGGTACCGTATGCTCTGATCGGCAAATGGCGAGGCGCGAAGCGCGATGCGATACTGCTGTTCGGCAAGCTCTAAGGCATGACGGTTGCGTGCCTGTTCCGCTGCTGCCAGGGCGTACGGGAGCGCCCGCTGACTCTGGCCGGCTGCGTCAAAGTGGTACGCCAAGTCGTAGACATGCTCCGGGGCCTCAGCCTCGAGATCAACTGCGGCACGTAGATGCAGCTCTTTGCGCTCGTTCTCGGGCAAGCGATCGAGCAATGTTTCCCGCAGTTTGTCATGCATGAAGGCGCAGTTGTCGCCCGCGGCTCTTGCCCAGACGATATGCCTCTGCTGTGCCTCCCGCAACGCGGCGATGGCTTGCGATGAGGAGTGTCGCGCCAGCTTTGAAGCTGTGAACGGGTCAAACTCCTTGCCCAAGACGGCGCCCGCCGTCAGGAGAGCACGACTCGCTTCCGGCAACAATTCGATGCGGCGAACTAGAAATGCTGCCGCATGGCGCGAGGACCGAACGTCGGCCAGCGCCTCGGGCTCAGTCTGCCATCCGGCCGGTGTTGGCACCAAAGCACGCGACTCCACCAGTCCCCGCAGCGCGGCCGCAGCCATAAAGGGGCTGCCCTCGGCCAATCGCTCGATGACGTTCACCGCCTCGTCCGGCAACTCTCCGGCCATCGATTCGACTAACTTCCGTACATGCGCTGCCGAGAACGAAGGCAACGACAAATGGTCGATCGGCTTGGGCTCGAGGTTGCGTAGCGAATGGCCCTTCGGAACTTCCTCCGACCGAAACGCGGCGATCACCAGGATGTGGCGTTTGGCCGTCGCTATTCGAAGCTGCCAATTGCTCAGGACCTTCAGGGTCAACTGGTCCGCCCATTGGCAATCATCCAGCAGTACGAGCACGGGGCGGCCCGTCGCTTCCAACGCATCCACCAACGCGGCCAGCGCCTGCACGCTGCGCATTTCCCCGAACTTCTCTGGGCCCAACTCGTAGTTGATATCGGCACCGAACACGTCCGCCAACTCCGGCAGGGCAGAACACGCTGCCGCCAGATGGTCTCCCAACCCGCTTTGGATCTTCTCCACCACGCCGGGTTCCAATCGCGCTGTCGCGATCACCCCGTCTGCCACTCCTGTCAATAACTGAAACGGTGGTTGCGCGGCTTGGTCCAAGCCTTGCCCGCGCAGAATCCAGGTACCCTGTTGTGCCCCGCGCAAAGCGAATTCCGACAGAAGACGGGACTTGCCGCCGCCCGATTCTGCTTCCAGCAGCAACAAGCCTCCCTCGCCCTCTTGGGTACGTTTCAGTTGTTTGTCCAGCGTCACCAACTCCTCATCGCGACCGACGAACGCCGGTTCGGTCAGAGTACAGCGGCGATCGTGGAACCCGACCACTAGGGCCGGTTCGGCCTCGCCTCGCTGTAGCGCCTCTGCGATCGTCTCGAGGTCGGCCAATACGGCTTCTGCGGTTTGGTACCGATCGCGAGGATCTTTGCGCAACAAACGCTGGATGACCTCATCCAATACGCTTGGCACCGGCAGGCCCAGGCTGCGCAATTCAGGAGCTTGCACGGTCATCTGCTGGCGCAATACCTCGCCGATACTCTCCGCCTGGAACGGAGGACGACCGGCAAGGCACTCAAACAGCAAGATTCCCACCGAGTACAAGTCCGAGCATGCAGTAACTTCCTGGTCCAGCAGGCCTGCCCCCTCGGGCGACAGATACTGCGCTGTACCAACCCAGTGGTCACGAATGCCGGAGTCCGGTTGCGTACGGTGGACCAGGCCAAAATCGACGAGCGTCGCGTCGCGCAGTGGCACATCTTCATTCACGATCACATTGGCCGGTTTGACGTCTCGGTGCAACAGCTTCTGGGCATGCGCTGCGCTCAGAGTCTTTAACAAGGCGAGGCCCACCGCAACGGTGTCCACCACCTGCAGCGGACCTTGCTGCAAACGCGTCTGTAACGTGACACCCGGGATAAAGGGCATGACCAGATAGACGTGACCGCCCTCCGAACCGAAATCGAGCAGAGGGGCCGAGATTCCGTTCGCGATCTTGGAAAGGACCTGCGCTTCGTGCTCGAGTCTCATGCGCGCCGAGGCGGAGAACAATGCCGCCGCAGCCATCTTGATGACGACTGTAGTGGCATCTCTTCGATCAGCGGCCAGCAGCGTCTCTGTGTCATCGCCACGCTTCAGCAGACGCACAACCTGATAGCGACCGCCAATCACTCTTGGGGCGTGTGAGCCACGTTCTTGGTTGGCGTTTGTGGACGACATCGCAGAGAATTTCCCCTTAGCGATCCGTCGCAGTGGTCGACAGATGACCGACTTGTTTCGTGGGCGCTGGCTGGCACCTAGCGCCAATGTCCTGTAGCGTGGCGGTGATCAGTTCCCGGTTGCGATCCAGAAACCAATGGTCTCCATCGACGTCGATCAGTTGGAAGCCGCCGTCGGTGTGCTCAATCCACTCCCGGATTTCATCCGTGTAAACCATGTCGTCCTGCCGGGCTGCGAAAGCGGTAATCGGGCAATGCAACGGGACGGATTGCGCAAAGCGGTAGTTCTTCAATAAGGGGAAATCACGCCGCATTCCGGGCAGAATGGCCGCAATGAACCCCGGGTTCTCCACATACCGCGACAACGACATTAGGTATTCTGGGGTATTATCTTCCACCAACGCCTTGAGAAGAACCTCGCGATTCTGCCAGCGGTGCATTAGGTGGGGCGCTGCCGTCCCCGTCAGCACAAAATGGTTCGGCTCCAGATCATGTTCATCGCGCAGGCGCCGCATGACTTCCCGGGCGACAATGCCCCCGAAACTGTGCCCCCAGAAAACGACGGGGCGATCGAAAAGCGGTTGCACCAGCGGTGCGATCTGATCGACCAGTTCGTCAACGCTTTCGCAGGCAGGCTCGGCCTCACGATTCTCCCGACCAGGTGTTTGTACGGCCAAAATGTCATAACCCTGCGGCGGGTTGAGGAGGAACCTGGTGAACAGCGACGCGCCCACGCCCATCGAATGAAAACAGATTAGTCTGGAAGGTGCGTCGGGATCGCCGGACCCGCGAATCAACCAGGGGTTGACGATCTGCACGCCTTCCACGTCGGCGAGTGTGAACCCTGAGACGTCGTCGCCTGGAGGCTTGGGCCCGCGGGCCTCGCCGGCGTCCAATTGGGTCAACAGTTCCGCGGCCAGCGTGGTGATGCTCGGTCCCTTGAGCAACTTGATCAGCGGCAAGGTGATGTCAAGCGTGCGCGCGATCCAAACCTGCAAGTCCGTCAGCATCAACGAATCCAGACCCAGGATGTCGATAGACGCGGCCGGGTCGAGTTTTTCTGGCACCGTGTCCAGAATCCGTCCCAACTTGGTGGCCAGTTCCTGCTGAAGTCGTTCGTGTCGCTGGTCGGGCCCCAGCTCGGACAATTCGGCACGCAAGTTGCTACTCTTGGGGCGATTGCCCCGAGCGAGGGCCGCGTCGCTCAACAACTCGACGAAACGCACATCGCGAACCAAGTGCGGGTAGGCCAAGCGGAACTTGCCCCAGTCGAATCGCCCCGTCACCCTCTGGACCGGCTGCTGGATCAGGGCCGCCTCCAACTTGGCCAATATGTCTGCCAGTGGCATTACGAGCAGGCCCTGACTTTCCAGGAGTCCAATGACATCCTGATTCTCATTCACAGTTCTGGACAGCCCGGCATATTGTCCCATTACGCCAACGTTGAGCGAGGTGGCCGGCAAGCCTTGCTGCCGACGGTACTGGGCTAGGGCATCCTCGAAGTAGTTCGCTGCGGCATAGTTCACCTGGCCAACAAAGCCCAGCGCGGACGAGATGGAAGAAAGCATCAGGAAGAAATCGAGGTCCACGCCCGCGGCCAGCATAGCCTCGTGCAAATTCCAGGCGCCCTGTGCCTTGGGAGCGAAGACCCGCTCGAAACGCCCCATATTCATCGCCGGAATCGAAGCGTCGTCCATCACGGCGGCACCATGGATGACTCCCGCCAGTGGGGGCCAGTCACGCTGGATGCGATCCAGAAGTCGCCGGACGGCGTCTCCATCGGTGACGTCGGTTTGCGCCAGGAGAACGCGTACACCTTGTTCCATCATCGTCTCGACTGCGGCTCGATCCGCATCGGTCTTGGGGCCACTGCGACTCACCAATACCAGGTTCCGGGCACCGCGGCCGCACATCCAGCGCGCGATCTCCAGTCCGAAACCGCTGGCCCCAGCGGAAACCAGGTAGGACCGGTCGGACTGGAAGTTCACATGCCGCGGCGGTAACGTCCGGACGCGATCGTTTTGCATGTTCAAGACGATCTTGCCCCGATGCGTGCCCCGAGTCATAAATCGCATGGCATCGGAGAGCTTGGAAATCGCGAATTCCGTGATCTCGTGCGTTTCCACTTCGCCGCGTTCGAACAACGCGGCGATGTCATTCAGCACTTGCTGGTGCAGCTCCGGTTTCCGCAGCGCGAGTCGGTCCACATCGACCACAAAGTAGGAAATATTCTCGCCTAGTCGCTCCAGACCCAATTTGTTGTTGCGATAGATGTCAGACTTGCCGAGTTCGATGAAACGGCCAAATGGGGCAAGGCATTTCAGGCCCTGCACGATAAAACGGTCCGGCAGCGAATTGAGGACGATATCCACGCCCCGTCCGCCGGTAACCTCCATCACCCGGTTGTAGAAGTCCAGGGAATGCGAATCGAACACATGCTCGACGCCCTGTTGCCGCAAGTACTCGCGTTTGTCCTGCGTTCCGGCCGTGGCGATCACTGTCGCCCCGGCGCGGCAAGCCAGTTGGATCCCCGCCCCGCCGACGCCGCCGGCAGCCGAGTGGATCAACACATTCTCCCCGCGAGTCATGCGCGCAAGGTGGCATAGCGAGTACCAGGCTGTGACATAGGCAACGGGGACTGCGGCAGCCTGTACCGGCGTCAGATTCTCCGGGCGACGCACCACGCAGTGACGGGGCGTGGTCACACGTCCGCAAAAGCCCTCCGGCACGCGGGCCATCACCTCGTCGCCCGCGCGGAGATCTGGGACCAGAGAACCTGTGCGCAGAACGCGGCCCGCGACCTCCATGCCCAGACGCTGGGAAGTCAGCCCGCCGGCGATGGCCGTGTCGGGCAGCATTCCCATGGCATTCATGACGTCCTTGAACGCCAAACCCGCCGCGCGAACAGCAATCTCCACGTCCTGTTCCCCTGGGTCGCTCGACGGACGACGGCGGAACGCCACCTGGTCGAGCACGCCCGGCTCCGTAAGCTCGGCTCGGAATTCGCCGCCAAACCCCTCTTCTGTTTTGGCCGCGGCCTGTTCCGCGGAATCGCGATCGAGCGGCAGCAATTGCCGCACGTAGCGTTCTTCGCCACGAAGCGCGATTTCCGATTCGTCCTCGTCGCGGCGCGTATAGAGCAACTCGCTGACCAATGCATCGACTTCGCTCGAAGGAATCGATGCGCTCAGATCGATGAGCGTCAGGGGCACTTGAGGCCATTCGTTCCGGATGACCCGTGCCATACCATGCAGGACGGCCTGGCCCAAATCGAGCTGTTGGTCTCCCGCCACATCCGCCGCGCCGTTGGTTACCAGATACAGTCGCGGCACGCCCTCCCGTTTCTGCAACGCTTGAGCCAATTGCAGGAGCAACGGAACAGAGGGGCAGCCCGCAAGTCCTTTCCAAGCGGGATTGCCTGTCGACAGCCCGGCGGCGAAGACGATCAGTGTCCGCCTGTCTAACGGCACGTCCGCGAACACGTCGTCGAAGCGCCGTGAGTCGCCTGGGGGGACGACCAACGGCTCGATGCCTTCGGCCGCGAGCCGCGTCCCGAGTTCGGCGGCCACGCCGTCCTCATCGGCGACGAAAACAGCACGAGTGGTGTCGAAGATGCGGCCGCGATTGCCTTCCTCGCGTGCCGCCGGGACCCAGTGGTACTCGTAACAACCCTCGTATGCGGTCTCGGTCTGACGTGAACCGGCCCCGACGAGCCGTTTGCCCGTCAGGCCGCGAATCTCACCGACCACGTCGCCCACTGCATCGAGAATCAACGTATCGGAGCAAAGATACTGCTCGTCATTCCGGGTCATGCGCACGCGCGCCCAGACTTCCTGGGTGGGCTTGCGATCGAAACGCACACGATCGATGCGGGAGGGCAAGTAGACTCGATCAAAATTGCCCTGCCGATGGCAGTCGGCGAACACGACATGCAGACAGGCATCGAGGAGCGCAGGGTGAACGGCGTTTCGCTGCGACTCGTGCACGAGTTCGTCGGGTAGCCGCAGTCGTGCTAGCCATTCATGGTCGCGATATTGGAGTTCTTGAATGCAGCGGAAGTTCGCGCCATAGGACATGCCCGCCGCGTGCAATTTCTCGTAGAACTGCTCGATTGGTAGCGTTTCCCCTTCTCGAAAGTGTTCACAAAGTTCGCCGGGCGAAGCAGTAGATTCCTCAAAACGGTCACGCATCGTATTGATGCGGCCCGATGAATGCTTCGACCACGGCGAGTCAGCAGGGGCGTCGGCCGCGCGGCTGAGAATCCGGTAATCGCCCTCGCTCGATACGATTTCCATACGCACCGCCAGCGGATGACGACTGTCCTCCGACAGCATCAGCGGCGAGTCGAAGTGCAAGTCCTCCAGGAATATGGCGTCGTGGCGAAACTGTTCGCTGGCCACCGCCCACGCCAGTTCCACATGCCCGCTGGCTGGGAAGACGATTTCCCCGTCCACTTGATGATCGCGGAGGTAGGGGAATCTCTGCACGTCCAGGGCGGACTCCCAGACCGCCAGCCCTTCCTCGGTAACGAGTTCGGTCTGGCGTTTCAGGAAGGGATGCTCGAATGGTCCGCGGCGTATCTCGGCGGCGGCCGGCGACTCGAACCAGTACCGGTTGTGCTTCCAGGGATACTTGGGCAAGCGGATGTAGCGACGATTGGGACCAAACACTCGTTCCGTGTCGGGAGCGATTCCTCGAGCCGCCAGTTGCGCCAGACTCTGCAGGAACACGGTCACCTCCGGTTCCCGACGAGTCATGGACGGTGTCACCAGGGCGTTGGTGTTCTGTGTATTGATCAGCGCATTGGCACCGCCGACCAACACGGGATGGGGACCGATTTCCACGAAGGTGTCGAAATGACTCTGCAACATCGCGCCCAACGCGTTGGTAAACAGAACCGGCTGGCGCACATTCTGGAACCAGTAGTCCGCGTTCAGGTGCAGACCATTCTCGCGGCGGCCGGTCACGGTCGAGTACAGCGGCATTGCGGCCGCGACTCCCTGCGAGTGGGCCAAGGCCTCCAGCATGACGCCCCTGATCGAGTCCATATGGTGACTGTGGTATGCCACTTGGACCCGGACCGGGCGATTGAACACACCGCGAGCTTCCAGCTTCGCCGCAATGTCCGCCAACGGTTCCGGGTCGCCCGACAACGTCAGCATTTCCGGGCCGTTCACCGCGGCGATGGAAACTCGACCCTCGTAGGGTCCGATGAGCTGGGAGGCTTCTTCCATCCCGAGCCCGATCGCTAACATGCCCCCTTTGCCGGAGGCCTGGTTCTGGGCCTGCGAACGATGATAGATGACATGAACCGCTTGTTCGAGCGTCAACGCCCCGGCGCAAAAAGCCGCAGCGACCTCGCCGATCGAATGGCCAACGGCCCCCTGGGGCCGGATTCCATAGTGCTCGTAGAGTTTGGCCAGCGAGATCTGGATGGCCAGGACGGCCGGCTGGACAACCACCGTGTCGTTGATCTTGGACTCTTCTTTGCTCTTGCCAAGTTCCGCCAACAGAGACCACCCGGAGAGTCTCTGAAACACGGCATCAATTGCTTCCATCCATTCCCGAAAGACGGTTTCGCGTTGCATCCATTGTTGGCCCATGCAGGCCCACTGGCCGCCCTGGCCGGAGAACACGAACCCCAGTTTCGGCATCTTCCTGCGGGCGACCGCGGTCGTGAGGGTCGTGGGGTCGACTTGGCCGTCGGCAAACTTGCGCAGTTTGTTCTCCACCTCCTTCGCCGTCTCGCCGACCACCGCCACGAGATTCTCGTGGCGTGTACGCCGCGTAAAGGCCGAGAACGCGGCGTCGTCCAGACGATGTGGGCTGGCGCCAAGGAAGTCCGCGTGCAGCAGCGCCAGCGTACGCAACGAGTCGCGTTGGGGCGAGCTGAGCACGTACAACGTAGCGCCCGCGGCAGGGCGCGCGGGTCCGAAGATGGCCTCCTCCGGGCCTGCTGCTCTCGTTTCGGCGGGCTGTTGCAACACGACATGGGCATTGGCTCCGCCGGCGCCGAACGAATTCACGCCCACGATCCAAGGACGGCCAGAGCATTCCAGCGGCGTGGCATTGGTGGGCACCTTCAATTTTATGTTGTCCCAGTCGATTGCAGGATTCGGCTCATGGAAATGCAGATTCGGCGGGGCAATGCCGTGCTGGGCGGTCAGCACGGCCTTGATGAAACCCGTGACGCCCGAGGCACCTTCCAAATGCCCTAAGTTCGTCTTCACCGATCCCATCAGGCAGCGCTGCCCCGTGGGGCGATCCCGGCCCAGCACCGCACCGAGTGACAGGCTTTCGATAGGATCGCCCACGGGCGTACCGGTGCCGTGGGCTTCCACGTAATCCACCGTCAATGGATCGACCCCCGCTTCGCCATAAACGGACTCCAGCAGGGCAATCTGCGAGAACACGTTGGGCACGGTAAAACCTTCAGGCGAATAGCCGTCCTGATTCACAGCCGAGCCAACGACCCAGGCGTAGATTGCGTCGCCGTCGGCCAGCGCCTTGCTAAGCGGCTTCAAGATGACGATGCCCACGCCTTCGCCGCGGACGTATCCGTTGGCGGCTGCGTCAAAGGCCTTGCAATACTGGTCCGAATTCAGAAAACCACCTTTCGACAACATGATGGATGTTTCTGGACGCAGCATCACATTGACGCCGCCAGCAATCGCCAAATCGGCTTCCCCGCCCCACAAGCTGCGGCAGGCCAGGTGCAACGCCACCAGCGAGCCGGAACAAGCGGTGTCGACGGTAACACTGGGGCCCGTCAGATTGAAGTCGTAAGAGATGCGATTCGATATTGAGGCCAAGGCACAGCCCATCGCCGCATACGGATTGATCTCGTCGCGCTGCTCGCTGGACGATTGGATGCACAGGTAGTCGTACATGAACGAGCCGATGAAGACGGAAGTGCGCGTGCCCTCCACTTGATCGCGCGGCACCCCCGCATCCTCCAGCGCCTCATGCGTAACTTCCAGCAGCAATCGCTGCTGGGGATCAATCCGCTGGGCTTCGTTCGGGAAGTAGCCAAAGAACTCGGCGTCAAACAAATCGACGCCATCCATGAAGCCGCCCTTGGCGTTGCGAATGCAACCCGTCTTCTCTGGATTGGTATCGTGAAAGCGGGAGTGTTTCCAGCGGTCTTCCGGTACGTCGCGGATGCCGTCGAAGCCCCCAAGCAGTGCATCCCAGAAAGCCGACGGCGAATCGATTCCACCAGGCAGACGGCAACCGATGCCGATGACCGCCAGCGGTTCTCGTTGGGGACGGTCCGAGTTGGCACCCGGCGAATCAGAATTCGACGGCATGTGACACTCCTCTCGGATTGGAGACAGCGAGGGGCCCTTCGTCGAGAACGCTCTCAAACAGATCCATCAGCAATTCCCCTTCACCCTGCACGGCCTCTCGGGCAATAGCTAGGAATTGAAATTGGATGCTGCGCAATTTGGCGCATGGTCCTTGTTAGGCCCAATACGTCAGGACGTCCTCTCGGACCTTCACAATTCCGCTACGCACCAAGTTACCACTTTACCCCACCAGTGAGCCACTGACAATAAGCTTCCTACGAGGATTCGGTCTCCGGACCAATATTGTCCTGGTCCGTCCGGCTGGGGAAGGGCTAGGGCTTGGCTACCACCGCGATCATCGATAGGTTTTGACGTCTTTGTCTATTACCCATAGCCGTAGGGCTAAGCGGCAAAACGCTCATCAAGTGTGTCGATCTCTAGATCCGCAAGCCATGCGACCAATTCCGCGGCGCGAGGCCGGCGCGATGGCTGTTTGGCCAGCATCCTTCTGATCAGGCGAACCACGCGAGTCGCAAGCAGTGGATTGAATCGACGCGGATCCGGGGGATCGCTGCGGAGATGTGCGGCGGCCAAATCAGATGCAGCGTATGTCGCGAATGGTAATGTTCCAGTCAGCATTCTGAACAGAGTCACGCCGAGGCTGTAGATGTCGCTGGGCGGACCTACCTCCTCAACCGAACTGAATGCCTCTGGGGCGGCGTAGGCCATCGTACCTGCCAGCGGGCCATCACCGGCGCACTCGGCGTGCCCGATCCTTCGAGCCAGCCCCAGGTCCAAAAGCGTGACGCGGCCTTCGGGGGATATGAAGATGTTCTGAGGCTTGACGTCCGAATGAATCCATCCGTGTTCGTGTAACGCTTGGATTGCCTGTGCCGCTTGGCGGGCAATCCAAAGGGCATGAGGTGTGAGCACTATGTCGACCTCGCCAAGCGCCGCTTCGAGTGTAACGCCCTCCAGAAAGGGCATAACTACATAGTGTGGCGACTGGCTGACATGCGATGACAGGACGCTTGTCAAATGGGGATGGGCCACCTTACGCCCCACCAGTGCTTCGCGTCGAATCAAACGGATCGAGGTGGTGCTGCCTTTATCACTGTCCTGCCGAGCGACCTTGATGGCATAGTCTACGTGCGCCCTCGCATTGGAGCCCATCGGCTTGGCTCGATATACCCGCGACCACGGACCTTCACCCAGCAATTGGAGAACTTCCCAATTGCCAATTGGCGAATGCCCGGCATCGCGCACATCAATGTGCGCATCCCTGGGAGATGTGCGGGAAAGCTGCGTCATAATGCCAAATCGGACGCAGAAGGTCCTGACGAGTCGGAATCGAACGAAACAAGATCTGGATCTACTGTTTGAATCGGCCACTCCCGCCAACAAATTGAGCGTCCTTCTCACGAGGCAGCGCCAGTGTCGTCGATTCGACGACACACGTACTCATCAAGACACACAAATCACCGCCTTTGATGGCCGAGCCAGTTTTGCGAGAACGACATGAATGCCTATAATTCGCCTAACAGGGCGCTATCACATGGGCGGTGCTATCACATGGCGCAGGAATTGCGGTTTTGTCAGGTGATTTAGGACAGGCCGCAGACTGTGAGGTTCTAGAGAGGAGCAGAGGGGACCAAGAAATGACCCGCATAGCACTTCTAACCGTTGTCGTTTTCGCATCGCTACCGCTTGCCATCTGTCCGGCCGACTCGATGCAGGGAGGAGCAACTGCCAAGAGCGCGCAACCCAAATTAGGTTCTACGAAAGAGAAGCGAGAATGGCTGAAGACTCAGATGGTCAAAGGACTTAACAATTCACGCCAGGTTCGCCAAGTTCGAGCTGCTCTGGACGGCATGAAGCCACAACAGATAGATGTTCTAACGAATGCCGCATTGGCTCAGCAATTCCCAGCCAACGAGCACCAGATGCTGCAGCAAACGCAATGGGAACTGCAACGAGCCCGCTGGTTGCGGCAGATGCTTGAGCGAGAGTACTGGCTGCGACGCAACGGATATCCGGTCGGCTACATGCCGATGGTTACTTGGCTGCCACAAGGGACGCACTTCGGCGCGAACGCTGTCATTTCTGGCGATCGTCGATATGTGCGTGTGAGCGGGATGCCCTTCTTCTCCAGCATCGGCCCCGTTTACTCCTACAACCTAAACAACGGCCAGACGAGACTGATGCCGCAATACGGATACCCAGGCTACGGTTCCCCGCGATACAACAGCTATCCAAGTAATTCGAGCGGCTACAGGCACGGCCAGATGCCGCCTCAACATCTGCCCCCCAAGCCAAAATCACCCTACGCACAGACTTGGTATGACGGCATGCGGACACGTACTGGTCCACGCCCCTAGTGCATGACATCTTCCAGATCCAGATGGCCGCACGCACGAAAACCGGCTTCAAGAGATGCCGGTTTTTTCTGTTATTGACCCCCAGAATGGCAAAGTAGGAAGTCTGACACGTCTTTTTGGATTATTCCGATTTTAGCGAAAGTCCCGGTTGGGAGATCTCCGATACTGTCGCTACGGACTCACTGAATTCAGTGGGGGGCCTCACATTTAGCGCAAGGCAAGGATCTCTCCATGACTTCTCTCGCACGAGCATTCACATCGCTTTGGTTTCCGAGCTTGCTAGTTGCCCTTCTTGCAGCCACGGCACATGACGCTTCCGGCCAGACAACCGCGAAGAATCGAACAGCCCGAGATCATAGCCCCCGTCAACTCATCGCGAAGGCAGAAGGTCAGCCGGTTGGCTTCGTTCCGAAGCACATGAAGAATGCCAGTTTTGGAAAAGCCGAGGCAGACTTCGAGGTCGTCGACGGCGGGACGTACTACGAGAATCCCTCGACAGGCGATCTTGTCATCGAGGGAGAGACAATGACCGGCTCATGCGGTGCGGACGGATTCTGTGCGGATGCGGGTTGCGCTGACTGTTGCCTGGTTCCGTGCGGGATGTTCCCTGCTGGCAACCTCGAGTTGTCCTTCGGTGTGCACGGATTCACCGGGCCCACAAATTATCAGGCCGGAAGCGGTAGCGGAAGTTTCGGCTTGGGCTATGGCGCCAATTGGGGCGTGCCCATTCCGGGATTCCAATGCCTTGGCGGCCAGATAGGTTTTCGTGGCATCCACACCAATTTCTCGGGGGCGGAATTCACGGACGACACCCGCAATCAAGCCTTTGTCACTGCCGGTCTGTTTCGCCGTGTGGATGTCGGCCTGCAGGGTGGTGCAGTCATCGATTATCTGTCCGACGGCTGGTATCGAGATGCCGACTTTCTGAACGTCCGTGGCGAACTGAGTTGGGTCACGTGCGGGACGCGCGATGTCGGCTTCTGGTTCACGGTAGGGACTAGAACCGCTACAGAGCCGGGAGTTCAGGCACTGGAGACTTGGGAGTCAACCGATCTGTATGCGTTCTTCTACCGACAACAATTCGGTGCCTGCCTCGAGGGTGAGGCTCGCATGTTCGCCGGTTGGTCGGGCCAGAGCGACGGATTGATCGGTGCCGACGTTCAACTGCCCTTGGGCGATACATGGGCATTGGAGACCGGTTTCTCTTGGTTGATACCTGAGGAAGGCAGAGGGCGAGGTGCCCTTGCAGGCCATGCCCAGGAGTCGTGGAATCTGGGAATCGGGATTGTCTGGTATCCTGGACGCCATTGGGGGCACGGCGACGACTACTATCGACCGCTCATGGATGTTGCTGACAACGGCGTGTTCATGCTCGACCGTCGTTAGCACCTAAGAATCAACAAGAATCCGAAACAGAAACGGGCCCTGTGAACGAGCGGGGCCTGTTTCATTTCTTGCCACACGGACAGTTCAACTTAGAAGAAGCCTCCACCCATGCCTCCCATGCCACCACCCATTCCCATGCCTCCCATGCCACCTGTGAAGCCTCCGCCTGGGCCTGTGCGGAGTACGTTGAGTCTTCCCAGCAACTGTCCAATCTGTCTGTGCACCGCATCGGTGTGACGGATGATCAAACTGCCGGGAACCGCCTTTGCGTAGACATCGTCGCGATTCTTCCAACTGTCCGGTTCAATCAGGTCCATAATCAGGCTCAGAAGCTCGTTTTCCGGAATAACTACTTGAATGCCTGGACCGCTAGGTTGGCCACCCCCGCCCATGCCACCCATGGCAAACTGCGCAAGCCCGGTACCGCCATCAGTCGTATCTTCCTTCTGTCCCACGCTCGCTTTCGGCGCGGGCTTCTCTGCGGCAGGCAGATTCATATTCGAGGCGGCCGTGGCCACGCTGTAAATGACCAGGCGAGTATCATCGCTCTTTTCGGCTTTCGTTTGCGACACGGGCGATTCCTTGCACGTCGCCAAGTGCTGGCGGACCTTGCCCAACAAATCCGCCATCTGTTCATGGACGTCAACGGTCTGCGATACGAGAAGAACGTCAATATGGCCACACGAGTCGACGCTGCCCGGACCGCCCACACAATCCCATGTTTGAGGCGCCACGACGCTGGTAACTAACTCGATGACCTCATCGTGGTTCCAGACGCGTAGGGGATCGCCGAACAAATCCGTTCTGAGCGTTTTTCCTAGCAAGTCGGCGACAGGATACGCGACTGTGAGCAACTCGCTTTCCGCCTCTTCCGGCGTGGTTATCACCAATGCGTGATCTCGGCACACCCACACAAGCTCAAGGTCTTTGAGAATGTGAGTCAAGGCGTGCCGAACCCCCATATCCTTGACACGAAATGTAATGGGCACATCTTCATCGATCCCCACGTCGTCAAGCGCACGGTGATCGACAACGACATTGATCTGGCACTTGGTGGCGATGAACGCAGCCACATCGCACAGACTCGTTTCGACGAAGTCGAACGTCAGCCGTGACTCCAGGGCACGTTCAATTCCGATGAATGCGGGATCGTCCTCGTAGAAATCTACGGAAGCGACGGGCGGCGTCTTGTCCGTATGCTCCTCGGCAATCTTCTTCGCCTTACGGAAGATCGCCAGCATCTCGCGTATTTGGTCAAGAACGTCTGGCGTCTGCGATACCACAACACCGCCACGAAACGCTTCGATGGATCCCGGCCCGCCAACCGTGTCCCAGCTGTGGGGTGCAATGATTGTAATCAGGTTGATGATCGAGTCGTAATCGTATTCGTCGGGTGCTGCTTGATCGTTGGGCCTGATGAGGTCAACTACATCGAAGACCTTCGTCGCCAGCTGGGACTCGGTCTCTTCGGGCGTTGTAATTACCAACGCGCCGTCGCGCAGGGTCCAAGTAAGCTGGAAGTCTCGAAGCGAATGCCGCAATACGCTGCGCAGCGGCATGTCCGAGAACTTCCCCGACACGGGAGAGTCGATGGCCAGACCCACGTCGTCCAAAGCACGAACGTCAGCGAGCACCGCGACTCCCATTTGCTCTCTGAGGTAGTCAACGACTGTGATCAGCGGTTGTTCATCGAAGGCCACAGAGACCTTCTTCTCCAAGGCTGATTCGATATCCGCCTTCCAGTCCGTAGCGTCCGCAGATGGCGGGGGCTCCTTTTTGGGGGATTCGCCAGCGGACATACCCTCACAGAATAAGTAGTAGACAAGCAATACCGCAATGAATGTCATGGTGTGCCGCAACATATTCGTCTCCTTGATGTCCGATAACGGAAGAGATCGAACGCGACCATCAAAGTCGCGCTGAGCCCCTGATTCTTCTATCGTAGTGACCCAGAGACGGATTCTGCAACCTTTTTCGATCAGCCGTCGAAGCGATACCCTACCCCGTGTACGGTTCGTATCACTTGTGGGTCCTTTGCATCGATTTCGATCCGTTTGCGCAGTTGCGAGATGTGCTGATCCAACGTGCGACTGTTGGGCAGATAACTCTGGCCCCAGCAGTGATTGAAGATGGTATTGCGATCCAGCACTGTGCCCCGGTTCCCGTAGAGTAGCTCGAGAATCTTCACGTCACGCAGGCTAAGTTCGATTACCTGGTCACCACGACGGGCGCGAAGTTCGCCGGGGAAAACATCCAGACCGCCCATTGTGAAGGACGATGAAGGCTGCACGCGAGTCGAGTGGCAACGTCGCGTCACGGCTCGGATCCTTGCCACCACTTCTTTGACGCCAAACGGCTTGACGATGAAGTCGTCGGCCCCCAATTCCAGGCCAAGCACTTTGTCGATCTCGTCGGATTTCGCAGTAATGAAAACAATGGGGACATCGGCGCTGGCCGCACGCATTCTCCTGCATACATCGTAGCCGTTGACCTCGGGCATCATAATGTCCAGGCAGACGAAATCCGGCGGCTCGGACTCGAATAGATCCAACGCCTCTTGGCCGTCCTCGGCCTGGACCACATCGTAGCCCTCGGCTTCGAGTATCTCTCGGAGCCCCTGTCGCGTCAGGGAATCGTCTTCGGCCAGCAATACTCTCATAGAAGTCCGCAACTCGTCGGATATTGCTTGTTCATTTTGAACCACCTCCATCATCCGCCCTGGGAGTTGAAAGCTCAACCCGAAACGTCGCCCCCGTGCCCGTATCTTTCAGGCTAACATCGCCGCCATGAAGCCGCGCCAGACTGCGGACGATCGATAGCCCTATTCCAGCGCCAGCGGCACCTTCCAGGCGGTCCGACATTCGGTAGAACGGCCGAAAGATCTTCTCGCGCTGCTCACGAGCGATTCCTGGTCCTTTGTCCGCGATTTCGACAATCGTGCGGTCACCGTTCTGACAGGTCGATAGTTCCACCAATTTCCCTGACGCAGCATACTTCTCGACGTTGCTTAACAGGTTGACCAGGATTTGTTCCAAAGCGTCGACATCTAACAGAACGGGATCAGAGGCATTCCCCTGAAAACGGATATCGATCCCTTTCTGTTCCATGGTAGGTTCGAAATGCCGAATGACGGCACGCGCGACCTCGTCCACGCGTCCCGCCTTTCGTCTCAGTGTTCCGCGATCTCGCTGTTGCCTCGCAAAAGTCAGGACATTGCCGATCAGGCGACTCAGACGCTGACTTTCGGCGGTGATGACCTTCAACCTCTCTTGTGGTCGGCGAGCCTCGTTTGGGTCGACACACGCAAGGTCGTGCTCGAGCAAATCTGCGTAAAGGCATATATTCGTCAGCGGCGTTCTCAGTTCGTGAGACACCTGGTTCACGAAGTTGACTCGCGTGGCCGCTTCACGCAGTTCTCGCGAGGATTCGCGATAGAAGTATACCGCAAGCCCGATCAGGCAAATCGCTACAGCTACCAATCCAGACAGGATGCTGAAGTACGTAGTACGCTTGGAGACACCGATTAAGTGCTCTCCTTCGACATAATACTGCAACCGCCACGACGTGAGCGGTGTGCTCAGCGGCATTTCCTGCGCTGGCGAAGCATCCGACGATGGCTCGAACTCTCCCCACTGATAAATGACACTCGCATTCGAGTCCACCAACCGGATTCGCGACTGCGAGGCGGGCACATTCTCGGCGACGGCTGTCGTCGGAAGATTAGAAATCAAATCGGCGATCCAGCGAGATCGATCCAGTTCGATGCCCACCACGTGCCCCGTTTCCGATCGACGCCAGAAGACGAGGTTCAGCCCACGTTCCCAGTACCACACGTACCATCCATGAGTCGAAGCGGAATTCGCGGATACTTGCTCACGGAGACTGACTTGCCCCGATCCAATTGAGGCACTCGTCGGCCCGCCGTCCCCGCGCGAGGCTGTGATAGACGATGGCGATGCGGCACGTATAAGGTCTTTGTCTAACAGAAATCGTTCGGCACGCTGCAGGAATGCTCGTTCAGCACCGTTCAAGGGGCCGGCAAGCGGCGGATGCAGCAGTTCCGGCGGCGCACTCTGCGAGCGCGTGGCCATGAAGTAGCGGCTCGGAT
>CAZUAH010000213.1:0-22158 GCA_964617665.1 uncultured Pirellulaceae bacterium | reverse complement strand
ACGCAAAAAACAGCTTGACATCTGACGAAGCAGACCTTACACTAGCTTACAGTACCGGACAGCCCGCGAGGGCAAACAGGCCAAACGGCCAAACTCACAGGAGAAACAAGTGGATCAGAACAACAGCGACAAGACCGAAAACACCATGAGTTTGACAATCCAGCTTGAGAAGCTGCTCCAGATCGGTATTAGCCTGGATAGCGGCATTGTGACCATCGACGGCGCAATGAAGATGTTTCCGGTGGACAAGCCCCAGGTCGGCCTGAAGATCGTGGCAGACGCCTTGGGCTTGCCCACCAAGCGCAAGCGCCGAACCAAAGCCGAGATCGCGGCTGAGGCAGCTAAATCTGACGATAAGGACCAGGACGCGCCCTCCGACGACAAGCCCGCCGACAAGCCGCAGGACGCGCCCAAGGACAAGAAGAAGAGCAAGAATGCTGCATAGGGGTCGGTAGTCCCCTGGTGGGCACCTGGCACCGTATATCTAGGTGCTCACCGAGGGCGCTACCGACTTTAGGCAATCGCCCAAAAAACTCTCACAGGAGGAAACAGTGGAAATCACCCCGAAGCAGTTGAAAGCGCTGGTTAAGCAAATTATGGCTGAAGGTGTCGAAGAGGTTGAAGAGACGCCAAAGCCGGAAATCGAAGTCTGTCCATACTGTGACGGCGAATACAAGCGGTTGGCACAGCACCTCAACTTCTGCCCTGACAACCCGGACAACGCCAAGAAGGACAGCAAGAAGGGCAAGAAGGACAAGAAGCGCAAGAAGCGTGAAGAGGGGCGCTACTTCTTCAGCTTCACCGTCAACTTTTACAAGACAAAAAAGGACGGCACGCAGGGCAAGTACAGCCACAGCGAGGACTTCGACGCTACTACTCTCAATGACGCGCTCGACATGGCATACGCGCACCTGGAGGATACGAGAAGCAAAGCAGCGCCCTGGGAGATCTGGGCTAACGACGCGCTCGACCCGGAGAACGCAATCCTGGTGTGGCCAAGCGAGGATCAGATGATCTACTAGCAGAAGTACAGGAATCGGCTATTCCTGGCAGGGGGCGAGCCACGGTTCGTCCCTTGCAAGAAGTAGCCGATCAACTCACAGGAGATACAAAATGCCCGACAAAGACCACATTCTGCAAAAAATCCGTGCGGTACTCGCTCGCGCTGACGCTGCGCGTACCGGCTCAGTAGAAGAAGCGGCTACCGCAGCCGCTATCGCCGCTAAAATGATGGCGGAACACCAGATCGACCAAGCGGAACTACTATTCGATGAAGACGCGGAAGACGCCAAAGCCGCAGAACGCGAAGATCCCATGACCCGCCAGGATATCCTCAACGGTGAGACTAAAACCGCTGTTAGGTGGCAGGTGTCACTCGCTGGTGGCATAGCGCGGGCTAACGGCTGCAAGTGCGTTTACCGCAGCGGTGGCTACAAGTACAACGGTACCCGCGCTAAGATCTTTATCCTGGGCAGGGAGTCTGCCGTCGCTACCTGTCGGTATATGTTCGCTTACCTCGTTCCCGAAATTCAGCGCATTTGCAAAATCGAGAAAGACCGACTCGGTATCAGCGGGTCCGGCACTAAAAAATGGGGTAACTCATTTAGGCACGGTGCCGTCGAAACCATCAATATTCGGCTCGCCCGCGCAAGGCGTGAAGCTATGCCCAAGCTGGAGGGCGGAACTTCTACTGCGCTTGTCGCGCTCGATAAGGAAAACGACCGGCTACAGGACTTCGTAACCAGCGTTTACCCCAAACTCGGCACGGACCACAGCAAGCGGGAGTTTGACTCGCACGGCTACAGCCAGGGTCGTAAACGCGGTAACGACATCACGCTGCCTGGCGGGCAACGACGGCTGAATAACTAATTGGCTATTCCTGGCGGGGGGCGAGTTATGGCTCGCCCCTCGCAAGAAGTAGCTAATTCTCACAGGAGATACAAAGGAATAGACAAATGCCAAAAAACGTAACTATCGTAGAAAGCGCAGGTAAATTCTGGGTAATGTGTGAAGGCAAAGCTGTACAATCCTGGTTTATGCCGTTTGACCCGGAAGGAACAATCAACGCGTGGCTAGAAGCGCACGCCGCTTTGTATAAACTACAAGGTGGCAATTCCTACAAGAGACGCTAAAATGCCCAAAAAAGAATATCCTTTCTTCTTCAAGCAAATGACCCTCGAAGATGGCACCATTTTCTATGTTCATAGCAAAAAGACAGGACAAAGAATCGGTGTGACATGGAGAACAATACCGTATAACTGGTACGTCAACGTAGCACCAGATCAGACCTTCCAAGAATATCTTGCAGGAAATCCGTGTATTGGATTTACCCGTGGTCCCTACAGAGGCAAGATTACAGCAGCACGCTATCTCTACGAACTAAACGCAAAGGTAAAATAATGGCAAGCCCAACACACGAAATAACAATTCGTAAGAAACAAGGAAAAGGTTACGCTACCGTAATCGGCGTAGGCTGGGAAAACGAGTTTGGTATTTCTCTTGTTCTAAATCCAGGCGTAACACTGTCGCACCGGGATTGCGAAGATCACTATATTAATATCCGCGAGGCGGCGGAATTAACAAAATACAAAAAAGAGCAGCAGCGCGTTGAATTGGAACTAGAAAAAGACGATTTACCGTTTTAACTCACAGGAGAACGAGCAATGAAGTGCAAATGGTGCAACAGCTACTTCACGCATTTTAACTGCAACAAGCCAGAAGAGTGCGATTGTCCAGTGTGTCAGGGATACTGCGAGTGCGAAGCAGACAGCGAACCAATTGACGCGACGACTGCACTATATGTACTCAGACAGTACGCGCTCGACTTTACGGAAGGCACAACTATAGAGCCGAGAGTACGCGAGGCGTTTGAAATAGTGAAAGCGTTTATAAAGGAAAAAGCACAATGAAAATTCCAGATCGTAAAACACTAGAAATGTGGATCGAACAAATTCACACAACATTTCACAGATACACAAAACCATCTGTAAACGAAACGGAACAAGCCTACCGTCACATGTGCGAGGCGTGGGGTACAGATGAGCACCTTCGCGATCCAGACGGGAATTTTCGCCGTCTTGATGAAATGAGTGGCCCAGAACTTGAAGATATCATAATGGTTTTAAGAATGCCTCGTAAGTATTGGACCGAGAGAACAAAGACAATGTACGACCGCGCACTTGATCGCTGGTCGCATGAAAGCGAAAGTTCCTAATCTTCGCAGACAAGGAACATAAAACTCACAGGGAGGTAGTACAAATGAATCGCGGTATTTTTGACGAAGAGTGCATCATTTGCAAAAAGACGCTAGACGCCGAAAAGTGCGCTAACGACGAAAACAGCGAGCATCAAGGTGTATGTAATGAATGCGCCAAAGAAACCTGCAATAACTGTCCTGCATTACTAGAATCGTACTTTTGGACGCATAACACCATGCTACCACATTTTGTCTGTACAGTAACCGAAGAACCTCTAAATTACATGAAAACAAACGGCAAGTGGATTGCACTAAAACCCGCCGAAGAGCGTATAGGATAGACAAATGCCAAATATGCCCTATTGTAGATTCCAGAATACACTAGAAAATCTACGCGACTGCGAGGACGCCTTAGATGAAATCATAGGCAACAACAACACAGAAATGCGTGACGCGCTATCAGAGAACGAAGCAGGCGCTATAATGGAAATGATCGACGCGTGCGCCCGTATCTCTGACAAGTACGCAGACAATTTCACAAGACGCCAGCTTCTTGACACATTTAGCAAACTCTTTAAAGAGGAATAAACAATGGACCCCACCGAAAACCTGAAAGAACAACGAGAAATCATCGAAATCATACAAAGGCACGTCGAGGCAGAACACCTCGACACAGTACCGCCTGTGCAACTTCTAATACGCCTAGTCGAACTCCATAAAGCCCTCGACGAGTGGCTGTCACAAGGCAACTTCTTACCGCGACAGTGGGACAAAAAAGAGAAAGAACAGTGTATAATGTGCAAGAAGTTTTTTGTAGAGTACAGCTTTCGGTGCAATAAACCCGAAGAGTGCGACTGTCCGAAATGTCAAGGATTCTGTGAATGTGATGGCTAAACTTAACAGAGAAGAACAAATGAGCGTACTGCTTTCGTGGTACGATCTTATAACACACTCAAAAGACTGGAAGCTATTCGTCGGAGATCGCGCAATCTTAGAGTTCCGCTTTCCAAAGAAGAAGAAAGGCGAACTAGAAGATCTTGGACGATTCGGACTTTTCTATAGAGAATTAGGCAAGAAGCGACACCCCGACGACTTTAGAGGACTTATACAAATAACAGTAACAAAAGACCTAACGCGAAATCTCGCATCGTTAGCACACGAATGCGCGCACGCACTAACCACGTTCTTTTTAATCTGGGCAGACAAAAACCCACGCAAAGTACGACACAGCGAAATTTGGCGAATCTTCTACGCCAAGATCACCTGCAAAATTCTGAAAGAAAGCCGTATCGAAATCACCGAGAATCTGCTAAGATGTAAAAACAGCGTCAATGCAGACCTAGAAATAGAGAGGTTAATTGATCATGGAAGATTCTGAGCTTTTTGAACTGTTCCAGAAACTAAAGAGCCTTGGCGTGCGCGACGACGGTTTTGTTTTGAAAGGCGAAAAGACGAAAGCGATTACATTGCGGCTACCTGAACGTCTAATCAAAGCAATCACCGCTCTTGCGAAGCAAAATCGCAATTCGCGGGAAGCGTACATCCGTCTACTAATCGCAAAACACCTCGCGGAGTATATGTAAAAAGTTCCTAATATCAGTAGACAAGGAACCCAATGCCAGACATCTTTGTAGGCGGCTGCAAAGTCCGTTTCTTACTAAAATCTACTGTACCCTTTGCTCTGCAAAGGGGGCAATTGACCTTATGTAAAGAAAGATTACTACTTGATGTGAACAAGCTAATCGTTGCGATAGCCGCTTGTAACGCCTGTCCTAAACGCACACACCCACCACACGTCGAACCTACCGAGATTAACGAATTTGACATACAGGTACCCCCTATTGTTGATAATCTAGGATTAGACACCGACGCGCAATTTATGGCACAAGCTTTGGAAGAAAGCGCATCTGAGGTACCAGACGCATACAAAGAGGTACCTGAAGGATCGCAAGACCTAACAGCCGAGACAGCCGCAGTTTACCTACCAGTACCACCAATCGAACAAAGGCGGAAAATGCAAGATATTGTACAAGGCGCACACGCCGTTTCCTCAATTCTTGCGCCGCTGCCAGATTACGCAGATAGGCAGCACGGAGGCGCGGAACTACTAAACAAGGTACTAGAAGATTACGGAAGCGGCGCAACCGTAATGGGATCGAGCAAATTCAAGGCAGGCAACCACTGTCTACGCCGTTTCTTCTACCGCTACATACGTGGCATCTTTCCAAAACGCGAAGAAAACGAGAAATTCAGCGCAGTTGACATCGGTTCGCTATTTCACGCAGTAATGTATAATCACGTACTTACCGGAGGAAAGGAAACCTGGGAACCACTTTATAGAATCGTAAAAAGGCAACCAACCGGCGCATTGGACGTAAAAAGTGTAGTTGACAACTACTTTCGCGCCCACTACAAGCACGACTCACTACACTACGATTTTAGAGGCGTCGAGGTTCCTACAATTTACATCTGCAAGCCTCGCCTGTTGAGGGGCAAGAAGCGGTCGCTGGTCATTAGCACGCGCCACGACGCGCTGATTCACCAGCTACGGCGCAGCGAGGCGCGGGCGGCACCAGGCGAGCCTGCATCTTCCATCTATTTAAGGAATTACAAAACCTGCACCAATATTCCACAAGTGAATATGGCAGGTTTACGCACAGATAAACAGACAACCATCGAATTGTTCCTTGCACGTTTTGGTCACGTTATCTTCCCTGATATCGGACCTGTACAAGAATCGCTTAACGAGATTTACGGTAACGTACTTGGCCTGGAGTACGACTTTATCGTAAAACGTAAAAAGTTCAAGCCAAGTACAGGAACGAAGCGTTTTAAGTTTAATGTAAGCGACGAACAACTTGCACGCCAAATGGTAATTTTAGAGGACTTTCTCTATAATGAAATCGGAGATCGCCTCTACAGCGACCACTGGGAAGACCCTTACACTTGGACACAAAGCTTCTGGTGCCACGACGTATATTTTAATGGTTGGCTTTGTCCCTATCACCGCCTGTGCGACAGTTGCGGCTCGCAAGAGATCGCAGAACGCGGATTCGACCAAAGCGACGAATACATTGTTACGCCCGACAACCTACAGTTTTCAGGCAAGCTGAAGTCTATTCGACAACACCGCAAACGGGGTAAATTGTTCAAGCCTGCCAGGGGCGCGACTCAGGAAAAGCTGGAGTAAAAATAGATACTTGACAAGCATGTAGGTTTTTGTAAGTATGTGCCTACATGCCGCCGCGACCGTCTGCTAGAGTAGCGTACCCCACGCTATCGCGTGAAGAAGAACTACGTTATTTCCAGCAGTTATACGATTACAGGCAAGAGATCTGCGATCTTCTTTCTCTCCCCTCCCCTTACCATTTTCACATCCAAGATCTAACAAAGGCGTATAAAGAGCAGCGACCGACCGATCAAGCGGCTCGCGCTTTATGCCAGAAAATCCTAGAATTGGAGAAACGCCTAGTTCAAGCAAATATCCGCCTCGCCTACCGTATCTGCTACAACTCAGAATTTGAAAAAATACGCAGCAGCGAAACAATCGAGGACATGAAGCAAACCGCAATCCTCGGCCTCTATCCTGCTGTCAGCAAGTACAAACACGATCAAGGCGTTCCCTTTGCGAATTACGCTTCGTTCTGGATCCGCAAGTACGTTTACCAATTTACAATGCCGGAACAAAAGTACGTACCAATAGGCGAATTGGAAGACGCCGACCTAGAATTTAAAGAAAACTTGTATACAGTAACAGACACAGTACGAGCAAGAAAAAACAAAAGAAGCATAAGAGACACCACTAAAACAGGTACATTTATTACAGACGAAAAGACCGTTAGTAAAATTAGTGAACGCCAAACCTTCGACGCCATACTCGACTTTTTACTAGGTGACGTTGAACAAAAGAAGCGTGAGTTAGAAGCGTGGGCAGATATTTACGAAGAAAACAGAACAAACCACAACCGCACGCAGTATCAAAAAGCGTGCCGCGAGTACGTTAGAAGCTTTCGAACAGTCATAATAGTCACCGCTAGACAGAATATACCGACGCCATACTACCCCTGCAACGGCACACCTATCAAAGTAGCCGACCTCGCCCGTTTTTTCAGTGTCACTGTAAATCGCATCTACCAAATTGAAACGGACATTCTTTTTTCGCTCCGAAAAAAGTTCGCAAACCATGTACGGTTTGCCTGACCCACCACTTATACCTATTTCAGATCTGCGTCATTTCCTTTTTCGTCCCGAGGCGGGACGAAAATGATTTCCTGATTTTTCTAACAATCCTAACAAGTTAAAGCTAAATGTAAGCAACTTCACGGGACGAAAATGATTTTTGTAAGTAGCTAGATTCCTTCATGTTCTTCTTTTTTTTCTTTTTTTATTTTCGTCCCGTATATACCCCCCTCTACCTGGGACCAAATATATATCTGATATCATATTTTGATATCATATCTAAGTAGCTAATATTTAATAACAAATATAGCTCGTTATATTAATTACAGTATATATATAATAGATACATATATATTGGATTTTACAGCCTGACTGTACTTAGGGGGATAGGTGTACGGGACGAAAATGTAAAAATGCAAAAATGAAAAGACCAACAATTCCTCGCCTTTACAAAAATCATTTTCGTCCCGTCTGGGACGAAAATGCTGGCACGGACATTGCTAAAGAGAGCTATACATGGGGGAGGGGGCGGGGAAAGGTGAAAGGGGGAAGGTACGTAAAGGGAAAGAATGCTATTATATGTTGTATTTCCGCGTTATATATACCAACGCAGATGTAAGATTTCTTCGATACGCACAACGCGCAAAGTCTTCAACTGTAGCCTCTTCATTTTTAGGATGAAAGTCTGTCATGTCGAAGTACGCATGTCCTATTTCGTGATATAATGTAATTAGCGCCTCTTTGAAGTCAACGACGCGATCTGTTATAACAATAACAGGGGAGTTTCTTGTTCCATTTATGTAGCGTGCTAAGTGGTGTGCGCCTAGTTCATCTGACTCGACAAAACATAACATTAAGTTTTCGACAGCGAGCAAATCTAGTTCTTCTACGATTATAGCGTAGGCACGTTCATATGCTTCTACGGAACGCAGATCTGGCATTACATTCTCTTCGTAGTCCCACGCGACCTGATACTCGCTGCTTGTCGCGCCAAGTACGAGGTAGTCGTCCTGTAAGCGAAAGCGCTGCATTTCTTATTCCTCCATCTCGATAACTTTCTGAATAAAGGCAGGAAGAGCGCCATCATCCATATAATGATCGGGTACCTTATAAGGAGATAACACAGCATAAAAAGGATGGCGACCGTGACCGTGCGCTACGTCCTTATAAATAGAGATCAAACCGCGACGATACAAATTAATAATAGCTTCGTTCGCGTTGATGCGGCGACCGTAAGAGGCTTGTAGCTGAACAACCTTCATGCCGTAGGTGCCTGCGGCCTCTAACGTCTCCAAGATCTCCTGCTCCCGCTCCATAACCGGCTCGTTGACCGCTTCCAGTTTACGGGTAAACCACAGGTATCCTGGCATAAGAAAGTTGTGTACGAAGTTAATCGCTGTTTGTACCGTGGAGCGTTCAATTTCCTGCTCCGGGTTGCGTCCCTTGCAAACATGGTAAAGCATACTGAGCTTCACGATATGCGCCTGGCTACGATTCCAGACGCCGCAGTCTTTTAAGATAGGAGGGGCAAGCGCATTTCGCTGATACGCGCTAAGTTCTGCTTTTGCGCCGTGGGAAAATGGTATGATCGTCTCGTCTGTACCGCGCAGACCGGAGAGCCATTCGCGGATAGCTTCTTGTGTACCTTTATTTGGCGGGGGTGGGAAGGAAAGCAAGCGAGTACGCTTTGCAGGCACAATCCACATACGAGCGAACAAACCACCGCGAAGGAACGCCGCCGACAACTTACGTTGTTTAAGCCAGCTAAGGGCGCTGCCCATCAAAACAGAGAAACACGGCTCTTCTACCGTGATATTGCCCTGCATGAGCGATTCGTACGTTGAACGCTCGCCAGTAAACGTCGTAGCGATACGCGCCGCCATGTCTGCCGTCACTGTATTGTGCTGCGTACTGACGACCTGAAAGAACGTATCTGCCTCATCGACGTACCAGAACATAACAGGATTGCTTTGGAGCTTCTGCATGAAAGCGCCGCTGGAAGATAAAGAACCTGCGTGTACCTGATCTTGTGGCAACAGATTCTTAGCCAAACCCATAGCACTACTCTTGCGGTCGCCAGAACCACCAACAAGCAAAATCATCACGTTAGGCAGGATATGGCGAAACTCTGCTTTATAGTTCCTACCAAGCGAAAAGGCAACTGCGCTAAGAGCGCTTGCTAAGTGAAACGCGTCAGGGCTATCTACCGTACCCCGCGACCATTCCAGGTAACGAGGCAAAAAGCCCTCATTAGACGGATACATATCCGGCGTGATTTCCAGGTCCGTTAATTCCTGAACCTCGCGGATAGGCGGATACTCTTTGTTAAACGTATCGTAGTCGCGTTCTGGCGGATACGTTGCGCGGGGGATCGAATCGACAGAAGGAAAAGGCGTAAGGTTCAACCGCGCTCTTTCTTGTGGCGGATCTGGTTCTGGTGGCTGTTCCTCGTTGTTATCCTCGTTAGGCGGCTCAGGGGGCGCGGGTGGCTCTTCCGGCTCTTCTGGCTCACCTTTCCCCGCCCCCTCCCCCATGTCCGGTTCTTCTATAATCCGACCGTACTGGTCTACTCGGATAGTAGTGGCGCGGATCTCGTCGCCTGTCTCTTCGTCTATTGTAACGTCCGGTATGTGGTCGTAGTTGATATCTTCGAAGTCGTCGTTTTCGGTAACGTCGTCGCGGTCGTCTGCCATGCCTCGCCTTCTCTAAATGTAGAAAATCATTGCTACAACGGGGATTGACTACAGGGTAGTCGAATGGGAGGCTCCTGTCAAGACCCCGAAAACCCCGAAAGGTGTAGGTGTATGTAAGTGTCGAGAATTTTTTGGGTTTTTGGGGGTTGACTTTTCCCTCCCTGTGTACTACATTGACACTGTATCCCGCTGTTGACTGTGAAAAACAAAGGAATTTCGTGGATTTAAGCTCTCTCACCGTGCGCCCGTGGGGCAACCGCTACGTCCTGAGTGGCTGGCCTGATGGTTTTAATGTTAAAATGTTGGATCTGTACCCTGGCGCTTTTTGCTCAAAAAAGGGAAATTGGATCTTACCGCACAATGCGTTTGACCTTTCCTGCGACTCCCTTAATTACGTCTCGCCTGCTAAGATACCACCAACGACACCTAATGGTCTAAGATTGCGTGATTACCAAATTGAAGGTACGTCGCGTCTTGTGTCGTCTTCTAGTGGTCATATCTTAATGGACGACGTTGGGCTCGGTAAGACAATGCAAGTCTTGCAGGCTCTTAATGTACTTGGGCGCGACTTTTTTCCGTATTTAGTCGTTTCTCTAAAGAATAGCGAGGGTGTGTGGTGTGGACCGAATAGTGATGCAGAACGCTTTTTCAACTATAAAACAGAGGTTCTAAGAACACGGACCTTTAAAATAGAAGATGTCGCTTTTGACGGTGTTGATGGTTACTTTGTAAACTTCAACATTGTTAAAGATTGGGATCTTTCAATTATTGAATGGCTTTCACCCAGGACGATTATCGTAGATGAGTGTCACGAAGTGCGAAATATTCGTACGAAGGCTCATAAGGCGATACGAAAGATCGTCCGCGCTTCTTGTGTTCGGAAGCGTTTTTTACTCACCGCAACGCCAATCGTTAATTCGTTGGTTGATTTGTATGGGCAACTCGACCTAGCACAGCCGCGCCAGTGGGGTAACTTCGTACTCTTTAACGATAGCCAGAAAACTAGCTTCGGGACGCGCTACTGTGCAGGTTACATGGGTGAGTACGGTTGGATTCTTGACGGTGAAAGTAACGTCGCTGAACTGCAAAATCGTTTAGCGAATGCTACGACGCGGCGTACGCAAGCGGAGGTAGGAAAGGATCTGCCTGAGCGTTTGCGTAAAAGCTACGTTGTACCTAAATCAGATCTCGATACCTCTATATATAGGGAAGCGCGGGACGGCAAGTACGACAAGGCGCTCCCGAAGCACGCTAAAGGGGCAGAACTACAGCGGCTTGGGCGTATGGCTGTGGCGTCGAGCATGGCTAAGGTGCCCGCTGTTCTTGACCGCTGCGACTTCTGGCTTCAGGCAGGGCGCAAGCGGATTGTCGTCCTTTCCTATTTTCAGGAAACTGCCAAGTCACTTGTTAAAGCGTCAAAAGGGCGGTTTGAGGGCTGTCGCGTCTTAGGTCCGTACTGCGCGACGACGGCAGACAAACGGCGTAAGAAGCTATTAACCTCGTTTGCTGAGAACTACAAGTTTCCGCAGGTCTTCTTCGCAACGCTAAAGACAGTTGGTACCGCGCTGAACGATTTGATGGTTGCGGATACTATGTTGATTAGCGACCTATTTTGGGTGCCGATTCGCTTCTTGCAGGCTGAAGGTCGCCTGGTTCGAATTGGGCAGCAAGCGAAGACTGTAAATATAGAATACGTTCTTGCTGACTTAGAGATCGACCGTAAGATGTTTGAGCATTTGGAGCGTAAAGCACGGGTAATGGAGATACCAAGGGAAAGTGACGACGGTACTACCCTCGTCAACTTTCTTGGCGGCGCTCTCGATGCTGACGATACAAAAGACCTGCTGCGTGAATTGGCGGCGATTACAGATGAAGATTTGGAATTGCTTTAATGGCTAAAAAAACGGTAAAAAAGGAACGTCTACGGACAACGGAGTCAATTGAAATGGCTGCTGCTGAAATCCTGAAACGAGTTAAAAACGTGCTAACTGATGATGCGGAACCCGTCACCGCTTGTTTTTTCGGTTCAACGAAAGTTGGAAAGACGCACATGATTGGTACGTTTCCTGGTCCTATTCTTGTGCTTTCAACGGGATGGGAGCGGGGTTCGGCTCCGACGCTTAGAGCGTTTGGTAGGGATGATATTCACATCCTGAAGCTTGTTGGGCACGCGATTCCGCCAGGACGTAAGCTGCGTGAAAATGAAGTTGTTATGGAAGAATTGCTTGAACAGCTTCCAGATCTCGTTGAAGACCTCAAAGTGCGTACAGTCGCATTTGACACGTATACAATGTACCTTCAGATGTACAAGAGCGAACTGACGCAGTTTGGTGAACTGTCGTCTAACTTCGACACGTTTACGGCGCTCTACCAGGGCACGCTAAATATGCTTCAGACCGTAGCGAACCTCAATGTGCATTTTATTATCACCGCGCACGAAAAGCACGACGAGGATTTGAACAAAATCGTACCGGATATTATTGGTCAGTCTGCTAGTGCGGTAATGAAAGCGTCTAATATCATTGCTCGCATGTTTCGTATCGAAGAGGCTGTTCACGACGAAAAGGGTGAAGAAACGAAAGAGGTGAAACAAAAGTATGGTATGGCGTTAAAGAGCCCGCCTAATGCGTTGCCTGCTCTTGAGGTTGGTACGCACTTTGACGACAAATTTGTACGTGCGTTTTACCCTGCGACCTTTAAGGTGTTTCAGAAGTACTTGATTGAAGATCCTGATGTTGCACTTATTATGGGCTGATGCCAGAGGTGTGTGGGTGCGAGTGTAAGTCTAATTTCACGGTAGCTATAGACGATCAAGGTATCTTTTTCAAGTGTGATGAGTGCGGAGAACGGGAAGATAAGATTGATAAAGATACTGTACTTGAATTTTGGGACGTACCGTACTTTGATTGGCAACGAGTTACGGAAGACGAGCCGAGTTCTGGTGTGTACTTGATACAAATAAATAACGTGCAAAAGTACGTCGTTGCGCAACGTCTTGGTGCTGACCACGCTGCACGTCCAGGTCGCTGGTGCGTTATTGGTTCAAATAGAGAATACGCACCGCTTGAACCTTTGTACTACTGCGAAATACAGGGTAAAGAGTGATGGCTGCACACTTCTTCATATTAGAGCTAATAGACACCTCGGAAGAAACGACAGCTTCTTTCTTTTCAGCATCACAGAAAAGAAAGAATACGTTGTATAGTCAGATGTTTCCTGAGAAAGCGCAGTTTGAAGATCCCTACAATTGTCGCGGGGCGCTTTGGACTGTCGGAATTAATCCTAAGAAGCTAACGGCACACGTAGATGAAAAGGGTTGGTTTGATCTTGCTTTTATTCGTAAACTTCTCGCACATTGTGAGAATAATAAGAAAGAGATTACTGAAGCGGCTGTACAGGATTTTATAGATCGTTGGGAGTTTACGTGGGAGTACACGAAGTTCGTTGAACTGATGAAACGTCCGGGCGGTTTTGAGATGTTAAAGAAGTACTACGATAAGCGGCGCGAGGAATGGATCGCGTTTCTAAGAACGGCAGTTATCGCGGAAAGTGCGGTTGAGGTGTCGTTAAACCTGTAGTAAGGAAAAAGGAGATTCAAGTGGCAGACGAACTGAAGTACAAATCTAGTGGCGATATCGGTGTCAATGTCATTGACGTGCCCGGTTGGCTTGGTGGCGCGGGCTACCAGCCTGGTCCTCACCGGCTGCAATTCCTCGGTTTTTCGCATGGGGAGAGCAGTAAGGGCAACAAGATGATGTACTACGTCTTTAAGATCGTGGATGGTCCCGGTACCGATGCGGGTCGCGTCTACCAGTACCAGATGGCATACAAGACCACGGGCGGTCTGGGTCTGATGCGTGGTATCGCGGAGGGCTTTAATCCTTCCTGCATCAAGAAGGGCGACAAGGACGGCAAGGCGTACGAGGTGATTTCTATGGACCGCCTCATGGGCTATGAGGGCACCGTGGACTTCATCGAGGAAGAGTACACCGACGCCAAGACGCAGCAGGTGAAAACGTCCTGTAAGGCCGACTGGACCTCTCTGCGGGACGTGAGCGGTCCTGGCTCCAACAGCGGTGAAGAGGTGTCCCCGTCCTCCGCGACCGACCTGGACGAACTGTAGGATTCGCGTACCGTCGAGAAGTGGTGTAATTACAATAGTTGTTGTTATTCGGTGACACTTCTCGACGGTGCGTGTTTTTATCGTGTATCCTGGCGCACTACCACGTTCGCTTACCCCTCCCTATCCTGAGTGCGCGTACTGTGCGCTCTGTAATTCTATAAAAGTACCTCCCGATGGCTGTTTAGCTGCAAAGATTGCCTTTGTAGGTGAAGGTCCGGGTATGTGGGAAGAGCGACAACGTAAAGCGTTTATTGGTCGTTCTGGTAAAATATACGATAGGCTGTTAGAATCTGTCGGCTTAAAACGGCGAGAGGTTTGGACAACGAACGCGGCTATGTGTATGCCTGCGAAGTTGCCTAATCGTGGTTTCTCTTTAGCAAAGTGTAAGCAAGTTACGATTGAGCAATGTCGCCCGCGTCTAATTCGTGAGTTAAGGCGCGTACGTCCCAAGGTAATTGTTACGTTTGGTGCGCTCGCTCTTAATTCGATTGTTGGTATCGAGTCGATACAAAAGCGTCACGGTAGTTTACATATAGTAAACCTCGACGCACTTGACCGCGACCCCAAGCCAGGGGACTTTGCACCAAACAACGTAACTTATGTTATTCCTCTATACCATCCTGCCTTTATGCTGCGGGGGCGTAGTGGTTACTTCCCAATCGTAGCGCAGAAGATAGTACACGCTAAATACTTAATGGACGGAGGCGAGCCTACAGCTTGGCGTGAACTCTTCGTAACACCTTACGGTCATGGTATTGAGGATAAGATCCACAAGCTGGAACAGCTTACGGACCTTATCATTGATAACAAGACTAGAATCTGTATTGATTATGAAGCTGATGGCACTTCGCCGCTTCACAGTAATCCTACAGTATTTGGATTTGGTGTGCTGGAGTACGGACTCGGCGTTGCTATCAGCATTTTACAATGGGACGCGCTAAATAAGCAATACGTCTTTTCCTGGCCACAACACCTCTGGGAGCGCGTAGTTTCCTGTATTCAGAGAATACAGGAAAGCAGCGTAGACAAGTGGTTTCATAACTTTAGTTACGACGTAATTATGGGGCGGCGGTTTACGCCTGTAAACGGTAATATTGGAGACACGATTGTACTAAGCAATCTCTATCAGAATGACGTGCTAAATGCGTTAGGTTTCCGTTGTGGTTCGGACCTACTGATACCTGCGTGGAAAGATGATCTTCATAAGCGCGAGAGGAAGAAAGGTGTTAATGACGCAGATCTGCTTTCCTACAATGCGAAAGATACGATATTTGATATAGGGATCGTACAGCCGCTTGTAGAAAAGGTTAATTCGCGCTGTATGGGACATCTTGTAGAAAAGCAGATGAATAATACTGAATTGGCGCGGAGGGCGTCGATTCATGGTTTACCTATTGAACGTAATACGTTGGAGACAATAAGACGCGATTATAAAGACGAACGCGATAAGCGTGTAGGTTTGATGGTTCGTTCAATGCAAGAGGCAGAACAAGAAGAGCCATTTAACGACTACCTAAGAGCGCAGCGCGTCAATCCTGATACGCACAAACATATTTCGCTTGATCTGTTTAACCCCCGCGCACCTTCGCAATCGCGTTTTTTCTTGTATGAGCATCTTGGGTTGCGTCCACTCTATTTCACAGCCGGTGGGGCAGAAGAGGACGAAGAGAAGAAAAAACCGTCGCATTCCTACAAGTCAGTATTAGAGTACTTAGAGCTTCCACTCGTCAAAACGTACGTGGAATATTGGGAGTATGGCTACGTTCTAACCAACGTGCTGCGTGCCTACGCGAATAGTATCGTGAATAACCGCGCCATGCGACAACTTTGGATGTTTCCGAGTTGGAGTGCAAACTCACAGAAAGGGACGCGTTTCACCAGTTTTCCTAATGTACAGAACGTCGAAAAGAAGATCCGTAAAATATTTGAAGCGCCTGCTGGCTACGTCTGGTTGGGAATTGACTTGTCGCAGGTAGAATACCGTATTGCATCTTGTCTAGCAGGCATTCCTGAATTGCTAACGCTATTCAATACTGTCTACTTCGATGAAGATAAAGAAGAGTGGAAGAAATACGATGGTAACTTCGACGGGCACTCACTTGTTGCGGAAACTGTATTTGGGGAAGCGTTTTCTAAAGCGCCTCTGGCTAAAAAGAAGGCTTTGCGAACCCTTGTTAAAAGAGTTGTATACGCCCTTTTTTACGGAGCCTTGGCTTCTAAGATATACCATACTCTTCGTAGGGACCGTCGTGTCAATACTGCTGTTCGCGCAATTTTAGACGAAGAGCGCATCGAGCGCATTAGGTCTGGATTTAGTCGCCGCTTTTCGCAATGGGACGAATGGGCTGATAATGAAGAATATTTGCTTAAAACCTTTGGGTATCAGGTCTATCCGCCATGCGACCGCCGAGGGTACGTCCCTATTGCAGATGTGGCGGGGGTAGTGAAACCTACAGAATTACGTAATGTACCGATTCAGCGCTCTGCTGGTGACGTTGTAAGTGAGATGATGTGGATAGCAGAGATAGAAGGCGAAAAGCGCAATTTGGGTGCGCGGTTCTCTGTTCACCTCCATGACGCAGCATATTGGTTGACTCCAAGAGAAACGGCAAAAGAGATGCTAGAAATTGTAAATCGCGCCTTTGATACGGTATTATATAGTTACGGGGGGTCAGAAGTCCGTATTTACGGTCAAGGGGGCTTGGGTCGGACGGTGGCTGATGTTGGGTAACTTTTGGTATTGACAAGGGATTTTGAGGGGCTAGAATAGGAATAACCTCCAAGGAGTGACAATATGGCACGGGTTTTAATTGCACGCACGGACGCGACTGAATTATCTGACAGAACAGCGATTCCGTTGGATATGGTGCTACATACAACAACTTTTGCATATTCGCAACCTTTACGTATATACACGCAGTTTCCTAAGACAGATTTCGATCTTGAATTTATGTTAGTTACGGATCCTCCAGAAGCGACAGACGTTTATGCTACACTTGAATGGTATCTTGAATTTTTTGACGATTCTAAAATGCTTAACGATTCGCGTGCGCCGGGTCAGCGTTATCCTACAGAACGGTTGTTTCCTACCCAGGGCGAACTTGTAAGTAATTTACAAGCTGTACGTTCTCGTATGGGTTGGGTTGAGGACACAAAAGAAGTGGACTCTCAAGTAAGAGGATCTACTGATCATATCACAAACCTACGAACTGTTCGTATAGGTAGCTACTCGCCTGTCATAGCAAAGTGTGGTGCTCGCCATCTTTGGACCCGTGTACGTTTTCGGCTTCAAGAAGCGTATAGCGGTTCAAGTACGCCTATCTTGTACATCTATGGAAATCTAGGCGGATTCGCAGAAGAGGCTCTTTTAGACCGTCTCGCGTCTCCATACGCCTACCAACTTGCGGACGTTTAAGTGAAAGGTACATGCAAATACTCGATTTATTCTCAGTAGAAGATAAACTGTGGCAAGTACTTGATGATTATCAGGGCGGCGTCTTAACAAGTAGCGCAGAAGCCAAACAAAAAATCTCAGGAATCTTGAGTTATGCGAAACTCGTTTCGCACAAGTCAGGTTTACGTGCATTTGTAGAACGTAAGTTGTGGGGCGAGCTTGTCCAGCTTCGTGTATCTGGTTCGTCTGGTAGCGCATTTGAAAAAGATCTGAAAGACCTCTGGGATATCTTACCTTTTCGTCGCGTAAAGACGTTCAAGTGGCTTGCAGCGACAGATGAGCATCAAACGCACGTTTTCTATCTCACGGCGAGAATCCGCAATCCGCGAATCCTTGTAGATGGCATCCGTGCCCTCCGAAAGTACGGTTTTGACGTACAGACTGGCTCGTTTGGAATGACGCTGTGATCATTCAGGTCAAAGACCAATTTCAAACGCCAATGTTTCTCGCAAAGGCGCTGTTAGACTTCTCCGGTATAAGAAGGTTGGATCCGACCACATTTTGTGTGCTTGATCCCTGCTGCGGTATTGGTAACATATTAAGAGCCGCGCACGTTTTTGGTTTCCCGTCGCTTGGCTTTGAAATTGACGGAAAATACAAAGAGGCAGAGAGTGCGTTGCCTGAAAATGCCAACTGGACGCAGCACGATTGGTACGGTGCAGCAAATTCTTTTAGAACGCAGTATCCCGAGAAAGTACCATATACTGTACTCGTCACGAATCCGCCTTTTAGTGAGGACGTAGACATTCTTGAAGCCGCCTTTGATTGTGGTTTTAAAAATGTTACCTCTTTAATGCCGCTGTCGCACCTTGCAGGCGCAACACGGCGTAGCGACTTTTGGGAGAAGTGGCCTGCAACTGAAATTTGTATTATAGAAAATCGTGTAAGCTTTCTTGACGACAAAGGTTGGCCCTCGGAGACAACAGGGCGTTTAGATTTAATGATGGTGCATTGGCTCTTAGAAATGAAAGGTGCTACTACGCTGTCTAGGACGCAGATTTATGCCTAAATGCAGATTTCCTGATTGTGATGCAGATAAGATTGAGGGAAGCACGCTTTGTATGCTTCATCATATGCAACGCGAACTCTACCGCAAAGCAAAGAGGGGCGGTAGAAGTACAGAGCGCGGTTTTCTTGCTAGTCTTTCTAATGCCGCCGCCTTTGTCCTAGATCCGCGCAATCCGGTAGGTAAGGTTGTAGGTACAGTAGCGAAGGACTATGCCGACGAAGCAGAAGCCTTTGTTGCTATGGCATCGGAGCAAGGACAGCCTTTTACAGAACAAGAGCCGCCTGATATAGAGGAAGAAGCAGAAGAAGAGGAAGTAGAAGATACTTTTGAGTGGGAAGAACAGTACGAAGCGCCAAAGACGCTTGATGGTTGGGCTGTACTTGGTTTAGATAAGAAGAAGGCAACAGAAGACGATATTCGTAAAAGACAGCGTAAGTTGGCAGCGATATATCACACAGATACAAGTGAGGCGGAAGAAGCTGAAAATATAAAAATGAAGGAAATCAATGAAGCCGCTTCAATGTGTATAGAGGAAGTAAAAAAACGAAAAGCGAATTGAGAGTGAAAAGATGAAAGTTGCGTATGTTAGTACGTTTAAGACAAAATGTGGTATCGCTACGTACACAGAAAATCTGCTAAGAGAATTTAACAAATCAGAAGGCGCAAGAGGGGAAGTACTAGCACAGGTAAGTGACGACCTCAATATTGAATACAGCAATACAGCGCGGTTTTGCTGGACTCGCGGATCGAACAATCTTATTGACGCGATACGGGACTGTACGATTGACCGCGACATCTTACATTTCCAGCACGAATTTGGTATTTTCACGAACAATAAATTTTTGTTCGACGCAATCACAACCGGACAGAAAAACGGTTGTAAAGTAGTAGTAACACTCCATACTGTTCCGCCTTTCGGTTCGATTCAAAACACAAACTTCGTAATCGACCTATGCCGTGTAGTTGACGCGGTAATTGTACACACAGAAGAAGGCTTCGCATCTGTTGCTACAGCGGCAAAGCGTGCAGCAGAGAACGACAATGAAACGCTCGCAGGGAAAGTGTTTCAGGTTCCACACGGATCTCCGCTTGTTAAAATTGGAGACAAGGCGCGAGGGCTTGAGATTTTAGGGCTGACAGATGAAATTTGCGGTTATCTTAACAGTGTTACTGTTGGTGGGGCTGTTGGTTTTATTGGACCGGGTAAGTTCTTAGAAAGTACCCTTGAAGCGTATATGAAAGCGACAGCGTACGGTTTAATTAATACGCGAGACAATGCTTTTCTTATTATAGGTGCGCCGCCCGATCCTACCTCTAAGTACCCTATTTGGCTATCAGATAGGATTGCGCAGTCAGGTCTAACGAACATTTTTCTTGTACCTAGCTTTATTAAAAGAGAAAACTTGTCTGATGTTCTCGCTATCCTTGACTATGCTGTTTTAAATACGCAGTCAGAGTCGTTAAGTGCAAGCGGGCAGGTACATGAGCATATAGCGCGAGGGATTCCTCTTGCTGTTCGTAACGCGCCGATCTACTCGGATGCGATAAGGGCGGGTGCTATTCCGTACAGCTTAAAGCCGGATGAGTCTTGTAGTGACTCGTTTATGACTGCTATTGTAGCGCTCGCCACGTCGAAGCGCGTACGTGCGAGCATTGGACAACGTGTTCTGCTTTTCGCTAAACGTACAACTTGGGATAAGATTGCTAATACCCACTTGAAGCTCTACCAAAAACTGTTAGAGGGTTAAAATGTACACAATAAACGCGAGAAGCCATCTGAGTACTTACGGTGAACTATCGCACACAGCTTGCCATCGGCTTTTTGCTGATTATCCTGTTGGCATTTTCGGTTTGGATCTGTTGGAACCGGGAAGCAACGTACATCTTCTATTGGATACTTACCGGAAGGTAGATCTTCTTGTAGAACTCGGCACGCTAATCGACATCGAAAGCGTCGAGCAGACAGTAATGGATGTGCGCGAGCACATTGGTTACATCTACACTAAATTGCTCTCCCGGCGCTTTGTAGGCGACGACTATTCAAGAGAAGCGTATCTCCACTTTGGAGCTTCAATTGAAGAGGGCGCAATTTGTATGCCTGCGTTGTTGTGTGAGGTAGATCAAGGCGTTGCGAATGTACACAGCTTGGGCCTTGATATTAAAGAGGACAATTCTTTAAAACTGATGGACCCTGGCTTTTTTATTTCAAGCTGTATTATGAAAGACGTATTCAAGTGCAGCATTGAAACAGCCGGGTACCGTACAGACTTCGCTACACACACGCCGCTGCTCCGTTTCATTTCTTTGCTTGGTATCGACGTAGATTACAATTCGCCCCGAATCGAAATTGACACTTCAAAGTCAGAGGTACAAGACGCATTCATGTCATTAAAGGAAAAGAGTAAGGACGTAATTGCTTCAATGCTTCAGGCGCTCACCTCGACTACAACCGCAGGCAATGATATAGCAGAGCTACTGGGTGAAGAGCCAGAGAAAGTAGTAACTTCTAACCTGCCGCGAAGGTTAGAACTCGGTTCTGTGTTTGATCCCTTGACGCACTACGATAAGGATTATTACGCTGAAGGTAATGGACTGGCGTATATGAAACCTGATGGGTCGCAGGGGATTTATAAGGGACCGTCGTATGCGTGGTCTGGTTTTGAGAAGATTGCAGGGTATATTTCTAAAGCGCTGTTGCCAAACAAGGTAAATGGGCGTTACTTGTCTCTTGGTTGTGGCGCGGGATCTGACGTTTCGGCTTTTATGCAGATGGGGTGGAAAGCCGTTGGTATCGACCTGAGTAAAGATGCTGTTCAATACGGAAGAGACAAGCTGCATTTAACAACAGCACAACTTGTCCTTGGCGACTTTACTGCTGTTAATAGGCCGAAGGAAATTGAAGGTCGTCACGAACTCGTTGTCTCCTATGATTTCCTTGAGCACATTTGGGAGTGTGATATTCACAGTATTGTAGGCGACATTCTTTCCTACGTTGCTGTTGGTGGTTATACCTTCCACGACGTTTGTACGCGCTTTGAAAACGAAAACGACTTTGTAGCGGAACGTGGTGTTTGTTTTAGTGTGGATAATAGCGCCTTGCTATGTAGCGGTCACGTAAATATCCGCGAGTGGTTTTACTGGACACAGATTTTCCATGAAGTCGCAGAACGGATGGGTATTACACTTGAGTTTGCGTGGGAAGAGTACGGCTTGTTCAATATGTACATGGCGCAAGATCCCGTACTTTCGAACGTGAAGTCTTGGTCGCCCAAGAACATTCTCTTCTTTAAGCGGATTGCGTAATGGCTACTACTGTTACAAGGTGTACACGTTGTAAGTGGAAAGGTGACGTATTTGAATGCTACGTCGATTTCGATAAGAAAGATATAAAAGAGCGCATACGGTGTCCTAAATGTAATGGTCCTGTTAAACGTGTCGTGTCGAAACGTACCCAAGGAGGCACAGATGGGGGTGGCTAAATTACCCGGCTGCGACAAGTGTGGC
>CAZUAH010000212.1:0-22245 GCA_964617665.1 uncultured Pirellulaceae bacterium | reverse complement strand
CGTTCCACGACATGACCGGTTACCCCTACGGTCCGGACGAGCAGTATCCAGACACGGAGAAGACAAGGCGCTACCGCAGCCAGTACAACACTCGCCGAGTCATGGCCCGCTGAGCGCGATCGGCCTGCAAGCTATCAGCGCGTTTTGTGCGCCGTACTGGTCCATCACGCACTAGTAGAATCCGATTTGGCGGCTCAGGGGCTTGCCCCGTCTTCGTCCGACGCGAACACCACGGGACGCGGTTGTCCCCATGGTTAGTGCCAAGCAGGGAAACCTGCCTGTGCCACGCCCGTCGAGAAGTATGTCGCTCTGTCGGGGGCTGAACGTCGGATAAGGCACGGTGGGACCCCAAGGCTCGTACTACCACTCGCCGGTCGCAAACATCTCTTCCAATATCCAATCAAACGGTACCAACTCTACGGGGCGGTTCGAACTTTCTTGAAACTTTGGGGCGAAGGTGTAAAGGATAGAAAGCGGGGCGGTGTCTTCGCCGCCCAACCTCAGCGGGTTGACGTGCGTAAAGCGTTCGTGGCCGGATGGACGTGTCGCTCGTGACTGGGCGGGAACACTTGGGTACCTCGTGGTCGGGGCCAGTATGTCCAGTCTGAGGCGGGTGGTGTCTGGGGAAATGGCTTCGACTCCCGCAACGGGAACGACGTCATACACCATGCCTGGAGGTCCAGTCGGAGGCGGATCATTGGGAAAGAGGTGCTCGAGTGTCAACCGAGGAAGGTCGACCAAGGAGGATCGAAGAATGAGATCCTCGGGTGGGATGGTCTGCAAGCCAAACAAGAGTTCGATGGTTGTCAACTCGACGAATCTGTCGCGTTCATAAGGCCAGCTGTCGCGTTCATAAGGCCAGCTCCTGCGCGCCGCGTCACGGAACAAAAGAGCTGTCACTTCCTCGACTAGAGTCGCATGTCCAATCGAATCTCGGCCGACGAATCTGCCGAGTTCCGAATCCGAGTAGCTCGAGCGGTAGTAGTGGAGCCCAGTCTCGGCATCCAGTCGATGCCCCAAGTACGAGTAGGGATTCCCTGCTTCGCTGCCACCGCCCAGGTGAACGACATCGTCGCCGCCGAAGTCCACGATGCCATTGCCGCCAGGCGTGAACACCGTCTGCTGACCGTAGGCGTCATGCTGGTACCCTTCCACGACGCTGGCCCATCGGCAAGTGAGGGCGAATACGTTGAACAGCGTGTTGTGTTGGTAGAACAGCCGCTCGTCCGGAGGACCAGCAGCGTCGCCATCCTGATTTTGGTCCACATCCATTACCAGCAGCTCGTTGACATTAGTGCCGTAGACGAACTGTTGTGTTGTGAAATCGCCAGCGTCACGTTCTTCGACGACTTGCCAGCCGTCATAATAGAAGTCCGTCATGCCGTTCACGCTTGGATCGTTGGCAATACCGCCGTTGAAAACGATCTTGCCAGTGCGGCGGCCGGAGGCGTCGTAGGAGTACACGGCGATCACGGCACTGTCCGCACCGCGTGTGACGCGTCGCAGCCGGTTTTGATGATCCCACTCGTATCGCAGACCGTTGTTCTCGTTGCCGGTCTGGTTGCCGTTATCGTCATACTCAAAGGTGGTCGCGTCTTCGGTGAGCACTTCGTTGAAAGAGCTATGCGTACGATTCTGGCCGTCGATTTGGTCCCAGTTTCCGGCACCGTCCAGCGTCCAGTTGCTGTGGAGCGGGTCGATCGCTCCGGCATTGGGCCGATCGAAGCCGACCAAGCGATAGGCGGAATCGTATTGGTAGATTTCGCTGTTCGTTTGGTCGTGCAGTTTGTTCTCGGTCAGCCTATTGTTCGCGCGGTCGTAACTGTGCGTGATACCAACGATCAACGAATTGTCGAAACGCAGATGACGCAGCTCGACAGGACGCCGAAGACCGTCATAACCGACGTCGGTCGTGCCCGCGTCGTCAAGGTAAGTCATGCGGGTGCCGTTTTCCGGATAGGCACGAGCCAGCACGCGGTACGGGCCGATGTAGGCGTAAGCGGCGGTGGGGAACGCACCCCCGGCATCGGCAATCGTTTGCAGGCGATCCAGGCTATCGTAGGTGTACTCCAGCGCGCGATCATTGGGATAAACGAGACTGCTTCGCAGACCGTCGGCTCGCCAGCCACGGGAAATCGCCTTCGCAGGCCAAATGCCGACTTGTTGGGTCTCCTCGATCGAGCGCGACAGACTGTCGTAAGCGTACGTGACCACCGAATCGTCTATGGCGTCTATTGGACCGTTGTTGTCCGTGGCGCGTACCAGCCGCGAGAGGCCGTCGTACTGGAAATCCTGGACGTTGGTGCCAATGATCGCCGGGAACGGGCCGCGCGGCGTGCCGTGGAAGTCGTGCAGCGGATCGGGAGCGAAAGTGGAGTCGCCGACGTGCGAGTCCGGTGGACGTGTTGCCGGGTTGCCTTCCGAGCGGAACACGCGGACCGCGACGGCGCGGTTGATGCCGTCGTATTTGGTGAAGACTTCGCTATCGTTTTCGTCTTCCAGGATCAGGACGTTGTCGTCGGGGTCGTAACCGTAGACGATGGTCGTGGCCTGGGGTGGAGGCGGTGGGTCGGTCACATCGTCGGCCAAGGGTGGGAACAAGCCCGCAATGGCAGAAATGCGACCGGCGGCTGCGTCGAGCTGCGTTTGAATCTGCGATTCGGGAATGAAGGCCGCGTCGTTGATCGTCGCCGCCGTGGGCGTGACCACGCGCCGATCGCCAAGGATGAACTGCTCGGTGAACGGGCTCGTCGCGACCAACCCCTTGGTTTCGGTCACGCGGCGGTCGAGATTGTCGTACAGGTACAGGGCGATGTTGCCGTTGTCGTCGATGAGCGCGGACTGCAGCGAGTTCTGATCGTAGGTGTACCCGGTGCGGATGATCCCATCGCCGCCGCCCTGGTTCACATCGGGCGTGGGGGTGAACGATTCGAGGGCGGACGCATCATCCTTGACGCCGAAAATGGACGCGCCCACGTGCGTGCCGTCACCCGTGCCGGAAGCAGTGAGGACGATTTCCGTGCGGATGCGACGGTCGAGGCCGTCATACGTGTAGCGGGTAACGTTCCCGAAGTCGTTCGTTGCGTTTTCGGTCAGCGGTCCGTCCGGGAAGGCGCGACGAGTGATTGGGGCTGCGGCCCACGGTCCTTGGGCGTCGGCCATGGCGACCAGGTTGTCGCGTGAATCGTAGCGGTAGAACATCGTCTGGCCGATGTTGTCTGTTGTCTGGTGCAGGCGGTCAAGGCTGTCGTATAAGTAAGTCGTTAGGAAAACCTCATCCGCAACACCGGGAACCTGGGAGACGTCGGTCTCCCGCGTCTCGATCACGTTATGGTTGTCATCGTAGGCCGTTTCGACGCGGTTGCCTGCCGGGTCGATAGTCTCGATCGTGCGGTCCGCTCCGTCGTAGCGGTACTCGTATGTGTCCTCGTCGTCCTCGACCCTGAACGTGGTGCGGCTGTTTCGGTCGTACTCAGTGCGGCTGGCGACGCGACCGATGATCGTCACACCCGCGACTCCGGGAATTGCCTGATTGTCGCCGGGCGTCAGGTTGCCCTTGCCGATGTCTGCGGCGCCGTCGGCCACATCGGGCGGACGGACGGTGGGGATCGTGTTGACGAACAGCACATGATCCGTCTGGAAGGTACGGTTCAGTTCGTCGTAAAGGCTCTCCGTGGCTTCGAGCAGGTTGGAGTTGACCAAGTCGGCTGATTGAATCACGCCGCCAACGGAAACCGGGCCGGGCAGCAGATCGGGACCGTCCGAAGTGGGGCTCGCCCCGCCGACCGGGCCGAAACGGGTTGTCCGTACGATGTTCCCGGCAGGATCGTATTGGAAGACGGTCTGGTTGCCGACGGCGTCGATCAAACTCGTCTGACGATCGAACCCGTCGTACACGTAGCGGGTACGATCGCCATAGCCGCCCAACTTCGAGTTGTTGTCCGCGGAAAGATCTGTGTCGCTGGGGTCAGACGTTTCGATGACGTTGCCATTCAAGTCGTACTGGTAGGTCACACAGACGCGGGGCAATCCGCCGCGGACATCGTAGTCCGTCGGATCGTCGGGCCCCAAGAGGATGACCGGGGGCGGTTCGAGTGCCCCGCGGCCTCTGCGGAAAAGCAGGTCCCGCTCGTCGTACATGGCGCGTGTGGCGTTCCCCTCGGGCAAGATGGTCAAGACCGAGTTCTCGTTGGCGTCGTAACGAAAGCGAGTCCGCAGGAACTCGGCGGCCACGCCATTGGCGACTTCGTCCAACATCTCAATCCGGTTGCCCAGGATGTCATATTTGAAAGCCGTGTCGACGAAGGCGGGTCCTCCAACGGGATCTGGGTTCGGTGCGGTGGCGGGCAAGTCGGCCGCTGGAAGGTTCCCGTCCACATTCGACGTGTTGCCGCGGTCTTCGACTTGGCGGAGTACTACGTTGTCGTTGTGGTCATAGAAAACGCGTTCCACGTACTGGAAGTCGGTCAGTGGCAACGGTTCCACCGGGTCGGGCGCGAACGCATCATGACCGGCGGCACGCGTAATCTGTACCACTTGATTCAGTTCGTTCACCACGTAATCGGTCGCGATCCCGCGGCCGTCGACCTTGCGAGTGATGTTACCAACGTCGTCGTACTCGAATTGGGTGCGAATATCCGTCGGAGTGGGATTGTGTCCCGAGTTCCGTGTGGGATCGGCGACAACATCACGACGGGGCTCTCTCAAATATCCGCCCGTGGTGCCATCCAACACGCGGCCGTCGGCCGGCGGCGGGGTGAGGTCGCCGTCGCCATCGGGATCCGCCTCGGGGTAGTATTCGTAGACGTCAACATTACCCTCGGGATCGGTCGTGCTCGTGATCTGGCCGAAGTCGTCGTACGTGTAGAAGCGCACGATCTCCTGGTTCGTGTCGCCTTCCACCAGGGCCTGGTTCGATCCGGGCAAGAGGTTAACGGATGGAGATGCGATCGCAATGACGTTGCCAGCAATCTGGTTGGTAACACCATCGCCATTGACATCGCCCAGACTCATAGGAATGCCGGCCGAATCTAGCTTCTGTTGCACTTCGGCTGGCGTGATGCCAAGCTGGTTGGCCAAGCCGGCATAGTCGGTCCCTTCCTGGTAATCGAAGGTAGACACCGTGGTATAGCGCTGCGGTGAATTGACGCCACCGTTTTGTGGCACGTAAGCAGCATCGTTGCCGCGCGGGTCGGTTGCCGTGCGTATCCAGTTGTAGAGCGGTTCGTACGTCCACGTCGATATCAAGACATCCTGGTCGCCGCCGCGATCCGGATCCGTGTAACGGATCTCCTCCAAGAGATCACGCTGCTGCAGGCGGTCGGGGTTGGCCGAGTCGTAGATGTATTCGACGCCGTTTCCTTCGGGATACTCGACCCCAAGTAGTTGGTAGTCCTCATTCCACTCGTAACGACTTCCGTAATACTCCGGATCGTGGGCTCGAATGTCCCGGTTCGTGAATTCCTTGGTGCTCAAGATGTTGTTCTTCTGATTGAACTCGTACTTGGTCACATTGCTGTTGCGATCCGTGACGGTGGTCCGGGCCACCGGCGTGATCAAGTCGTCGGGCGCCGGGTTCGGGACGAGCACTTCGTAGTCATACGTAATCGTGCCCCCGGCCGGGACACCAGTCGAGTTGGTGCCGCCAATCGTTTGACTTAGGACACGGCCGTAATTGGGGGAAGCGGGATCGGTGTCGTAGCCGTAGATTTCGCGCGGGGGCCCGCCGCTCGCGACCTCGTTAGGCGCCGTGACCGTGAGCAGGTCGTGATTGAGCGACGAGTCGGCGAATCCGCTGGAATACGTGTACTGCTCGGTCTTGCCGTGAGGAAAATCGTTACCGTTGGGCGTGCCGGTGACCGTCGGCGAAGTCGCCGAGATCAGATCGCCGCGAGCGTCGTATTCAAAATGGACGTACCGGCCGGTGAAACCACGCACGTCGCTGATGTGGCCTTCGCTGTACAAGTAATCTATCGAACGTCCCAATGGATCGACGACGTGCGTGAGAAAACGCCCGTTGTGATAGTCGAACGTCATCGTATTGTCATTGCGATCCGTGATGCTCGTCATGCGGACGAAATTGTCGGGAAAGAGCGTTTCGTAAACGACTACCCTTCCGTCAGCGAAGCGCTCGTTGTATGTGCCATCTCCGTTGTCCGTTAGCTGCGTGAAATAGCCGGGCGGTGAGGTGAATGAACCATCCGGATTCCGAGTGTAGACATCGGAGCGGTTTCCCCCGTCCAGAATGATCACGTCCCCGTCCTGAGCGTTGGGGAACGTCAATTGGACTTCCGCAATGGTCCGCGGGTTCACAATCCACAGGCGTCGGTTGTAGTTGTGGTCCCAGTTGTGACCTAGGGGCCCGTCGAAACTGACGTCGCTACGGTAGGTCCGCGTGAAACGCCAGTCCAGGCCCCGACCGGGAACCGTCAAGTCCGTGCGTTCAAGGTGCGCAGCGCCGTTGTGCAAGAAGACCGATCCGCCCACGTCGTCGGGATCGACCGGCGCGTCGCTCAGCGGCTCGCGGTCAGCGTCGGTTGTAAAGGAACTCGTTTGCGGAAAATTCAGGCCGACGATCACGCGCAGGATGTCCTCGGGCGAACGTTCCCCATTTCCGTTCGTGTCAACATACGGTGGCGGCGACTCGTTGCCCGTCGGCGGATCCATCGGACCCAAGCCGTTATTCTCGATGTCGACAATACACTCCAGAACATCAAGAGAGGATCGAATGCCGTCGTCATTGACATCGAGGACGTCAAACGGGTTCTGCCAGTCACTAGCAAGCAGCCGTCGCGATTCAAGGTGCTCGAATAACGGCAACCGCCGCACACGCGCGACGCCAAAGGGTCGGCGTTTCCTCTGTGGAATGCCAGCCATGATTGTCGCTCTCCTATGCAAGCCCATCACGCTCTGCGATTTCGAGCGAATACTGCTGTCGAGTATTTCTTAATCGGGACAGACAGACGTTCTCAGCCAGTCCCGTGACTCGCTAGTGCCGCCGACAAGTACAACCACCTCAGAAAAAGAATGCTACCCAAGCGATGGGAAACCGACCTCGTCTTGCCGGACTAAAGGGTTGCATTTCGGTCCACCCTTTCGGGCTGCTTTCACTTGATATTACTTTCGCGCCCCTCCCTCCGTCAAACGATTTCCATTGACTTTTTCCTGCGCCGCAGAGGATGCCCCTTCAGAGCGATCGCAAAGCGGGGCCGGTGATTGGCCGTTCCACGACATGACCGGTTACCCCTACGGTCCGGACGAGCAGTATCCAGACACTGAGAAGACAAGGCGATACCGCAGCCAGTACAACATTCGCCGGGTCATGGCGCGCTAGCCCGGATTGTTCACGAGATTGTAGGCCGGACCGAGCAAACGCCGTTCGTGTCGGAGCGGCGGTCGCCTTTCCTAGATTTGCCCAAGCACGACTTGTCAGGCAGCTTCGATCGCGTTTGCGCTGTTCCGGCTATGCGGCGCGCGACCTTGATCCGGCCTACGCGATACATCGGGACCTAAACATCAACCGCGGCCAACATACATCTGTTGGTGCGGTAAAACGATCGCCTCCAGCATCTCGACCTCCGGAGGCAGAGTAGCCATCAACAAGGCTACTTCGGCGAGCGATTCGACGCCGATCATCGGCTCGGCATCGATGGGCGAGTCGGTGCTTCGGCGTTCGATAGACACATTGCCCGGGTGCAGGCAGCAACAGGTGATGCCGTGTTCTCGGCCTTCCAAGGCGGTCACCTGCGTCAAGCCCCACAGTCCGTGTTTCGAGGTTGAGTAGGGGGCCGATTCCGGCCGAACTCGCTGGGCGGATATCGATCCGACGTTGATAATCCGCCCCTGCTGCCGTTGCTTCATGATTCGCATCGCAGCTTGGGTGCACAGAAACGGGCCTCGCAAATTCGTGGCCATCACACGATCCCAGGCTTCGATCGACAGTTCATCAATCGGCCCACCGTCAAAAGCTCCGGCATTGTTCACCAGGATGTCAAGCTTGCCAAATCGCTCGATGGTCGCTCCAAAAAGTGCCTCGACCTGCGCTGTCTCGGCTACGTCGGCCGTCTTTGCCAAGACTTCACCACCCAGGTCGCGTATCTCTGCCGCCACGTCGCCCAGCGCGGCTTCACCGCGTGCGCTCAACACCACCGCCGCCCCTTCGCCTGCCATCGCATGTGCAATCGCTCGCCCAATCCCTTTACTGGCACCAGTGATCAGCGCGACTCGGTTATCAAGTTTTCCCATCGTGTTGTGTTCCTTTCTCGTCTTCTTCAGCAGTACACGGCTGCACAGGTGTCGGTCAATGAGTCCCGGCCGGCGCGCCGGGAGCGCCGGGGCGGGCGTCGTACGGGACGAAGTCGTGGTTGACGTAGTACGGAAACAGCCATAGGTCGTTCTTCCAGCGACGAACTTCGTCGGGCTTCACACCAAGGGCTTGAATATTGGTCAGGTAGAACCGCTCGTCCATGTGTCGCTCCTTGAAAAAGTCGACAACGGTTGGCATTCGCTTTGCATGCCGAGCGAGGTACGGATCGTGTTTGGCTCTGGACCAGAGTTTTCCCGCGTTCGGAGTGCATTTGGGCGTGTCCCAATCGCGGAATCGACGCACGAACGCCTGGTGCTCGTACCCAAAGCGGTTTAGGCGGTCGTTGATCCACGCCCGGTAGAAAATGTAGAGGTTGACGTCAAACGGCTCGGTCTGCAGCCCGGTCATCTTCATCGGAAAATAAATGCCGTCGCGTCCGCCGGTTTCGAAAGTGAAACGTAACGGATGCAGATCGACGGCTTCCCGTTCATCGCTGCCGTGCGGCGTTCTCGATGGATCTTTCCGCCTAAGATCCGAGACGGCCGCGTCGGTGACTTTGACGCAGGCGAAAACGTATCCCTTGTCGCGGTAATAGCCGACCACATCGTCGGCATTTTCTAGCCCCTGGTATCCTTCTCTGATCAGCCAATCGTTCAAGGCTCCACGTTTGCGCTCCCGCACCACGGCCACATCGAAACTGCCGACGACCTCGTGTGAGAGCACTTCAACACCCTCCTCTTTTTCAGCGGCAGCGCCAAATGTGCCTCCAAAGTTCTTTTTACTCGCGACGATCTCTTGTCTGCGTGCTTCAACGTAACGAAAGAGTTCCTCGAACAGCTCGGGGTCTTCGCGAGCCGTCACCGGTTGGTTCGGAAACGGGACGACCCAGGCAAACTTTTCGACCGGACCGACCACACGGATCTTCAAGATCAGGTCCTCCACAGAGCTTGTTTTCTTGTCGCCCTGTTTGAATACGATAATCGCCTCCTGCGATCGCTCCTCCAGAGATCCCTGGTAGTCGCGCGCGGCAAACAGCTTGCCGTCGGCCGTTGCCTGTCTCTCAGACGACCCCCAAACGCCAGCCAGTGAAAGCACAAGCAGTGACAATCTCATGTCGCGCATCGAAACCTCGCTTCATCAGATTTGGTCTAATCGTATGTACCAGTGCCGCGTAATCGGTGAATGCGATAACTGCAGCCCCGTCAACGAATAGTATGAAGGCTGTGTGCCGATGCTGCCACCGTTGTTGCGGGCTGATCCGGGGCGCTCAGTGGGTGATGCCTCAGACACGCGGACGGCATATTCATCACAATCTGCGACCGGGAAACGACCATTAGCTTTTCCCTCCACTACGGGGTATACTCGTTTGGACTTAACGCGAAGCGGAGCGGGGATGGCGGTTACGCTGAAAAGACTCACTGAAAGCCTTATTGCCAGCGGACTTATGACCGCCGACGAGCTGCGCGAGTTCCGCGCCGAATTGCCTCCGCAACTTAGGCATCTGTCCGCCGAAGCTCTCTCCCGCGAACTGGTGCGATTCGGCAAATTGACCAGCTATCAAGCCGCCCGTATTTGCGATGGCAAACCCGAAGGGCTCATCCTCGGCAAGAACGTCATACTGGACCGCATCGGGTCAGGCGGTATGGGCGAGGTGTTCAAGGCGGAACACCAAAGAATGAAACGGCCTGTGGTCGTCAAGGTGCTTCACGCCGAGCATACCAAGTCCGAGGTGGCCTTGAAGCGATTCCAGCGGGAAGTTGAGGCCGTTGCCAAACTGTCGCATCCCAACATCGTCACTGCCTTCGACGCCGATGAACAAGACGGCATCTACTTCCTTGTGATGGAATACGTCGACGGCGAGGACCTTGGATTCATCATCAGCCGCGAAGGGCCATTCGATCTTGAAAAGGCGCTGACGTACAGCATCCAAGCAGCCAAGGGAATCGCCTTTGCCCATTCGCAGGGCATCATCCACCGTGATATCAAGCCCAGCAACCTGATGGTGGACACAGCGGGAATGGTCAGGGTATTGGACATGGGCTTGGCGATGTTTGACAACCCTCTTCTGGCAGGCTCTGAAGCGGGTGGCGATGATAGCGGCATTACGCAGGCAAATCAGATTGTTGGCACGGTCGACTACATGTCACCCGAGCAGGCGGACAGTTCGGCAGGCATCGATCGCCGCTCCGACATCTACAGTCTGGGATGCACGCTGTTCCGGCTGGTCACAGGTCGATCCCCCTACCGGGGAGACTCGCCAATCAAGAAACTGATTGCCCACCGCGCGGACCCGATTCCGTCGATGCAGACCGAGCGGCCTGAGGTGTCCGAACAACTGGACCAGCTCTTCCAACGCATGGTGGCCAAATCGCCCGAGGATCGGCACGCGAGCATGGACGAGGTCATACGTGATTTGGAGGCTTGCCTTCAGGAATTGCGGGTCCGCCGAGGGGCTTCGCCAGGTAAGAAACCTGCGGCCCTAATGCGTCCGAGCGACGGACCGGACCCGTACGGCGAAGCAACCAAGGCTTTCGGACTGACTGAAGACACGGATACGAAGGTCGGTTCAGCCGGCGAGCGTGCCCGAAAGCCGCGGTCCGAGCCAGCGGTTGGCGTTGACCTGGGAACAACCTACTCGGCAGTTGGGCTTCTGGACGAATCGGGGCGTCCTCGGACACTGGACAATGCGGAAGGTGATAAGACGACGCCCAGCGTGGTGCTATTTGATGGCGAAGACATCGTAGTCGGGAAAGAAGCCATCAAGGCAATGGCCACCGACATGGAATACGTCGCCGAATGCGCGAAACGCGACTTGGGGCTTCGTGTCTTCCACAAACAATTCTCGGGGCGCACTTTCCCACCCGAAGCTCTGCAGGGGTGGATCCTGAACAAGCTTCGCAAGGACGCGGTGAGAACGATCGGCAATTTCGCCAAGGTCGTGATTACCGTCCCGGCCTACTTCGACGAAGTCCGGCGCAAGGCCACGCAGGATGCAGGCTACATAGCCGGCTTTGAAGTATTGGATATCATCAACGAGCCCACTGCGGCCGCCATTGCTTACGGTTATCAGCGGGGCTACCTCCATCCGGAGAGTAACTGCGGCGAGCCAAAGAAGATTCTGGTGTACGATTTGGGAGGCGGCACCTTCGACGTTACTGTGATGGAAATCGGCGGCGTCGATTTCAGAACGCTGGCCACCGACGGCGATGTACGTTTGGGTGGGCGCGATTGGGACCAACGGTTGGTCGACCACGTGGCCGAAGACTTCATTCGCACGCACGGGCTGGATCCCCGTGAGGATCCCAACACGTTGGGCCGTCTGCTACGAGAATGCGAAGATGCAAAACGCACTCTATCGGCCCGCAGCCGAGCCCATATCGTGTGCGACTATCAAGGTCACGCCGCGCGGGTGGCGATTTCGCGCGAGCAATTCGAAGAGATGACTCAAGACTTGCTCGATCGCACGGCGTTCACGACCGAGCAGACGATTCGCGCGGCCGGTTTAGAATGGTCGTACATCGATCGCGTGTTGCTGGTGGGCGGGTCGACGCGCATGCCCGCCGTTGTCGAAATGCTGAAGAGCCGCTCCGGGCGAGATCCGGACTGCTCGGTCTCGCCGGACGAGGCGGTTGCACACGGCGCGGCGATTCGGGCTGCATGGCTACTGGACAAGGTCGCTGGCATCCCTCCGCGATTCAACGTCAAGAACGTCAATTCGCATAGTCTGGGTGTTGCGGCGGTCGATCCACACACGAAACGAAAGCAAACGGCGGTTGTTATCCCTCGCAATACGTCATTGCCAGTCTCGGCAAAGCGAGTTTTCAACACGAGCAAGGACGGTCAGCGGTCTGTGTTGGTCCAGATCGTGGAAGGCGAGAGCGACTCGCCGGACGATTGCGTTCAGATCGGGCGTTGCGCCGCGCATAACCTTCCACCCAACCTTCCAGCTCGCACGCCCGTCGAGGTCCGGTTTCAATACGAGGAAAATGGCCGTTTGACGGTACGCGTACGCGTTGTGGGAACGAGCACATACTTGCAGCACGAGATCACGCGCGAAAACACGCTTACCAACGAACAGTTGGACGAATGGCGCGAGCGCGTTTCCGGCTTGGCGCCGGCCAAGGAGGAATCGCCGGACGATTCCAAATCCACCGAATTGATGCAGCGGTCCGAGTTGAGTGACCGATAGCGCCAGACGATCCGGAAATCCCCAAATTGCGTCTTGCCGCAGGCAAGAGCGGTCGCTCGGTGACGTACTACGAACGCTTCAGAGAAAGTTGGCACTAGCAATATCCATGTGCCGGCTGTTAAGATAGAGAGATTGCACATCCAACGTTTGGAGTATGTTATGACGACGGTTTCTTGCCCCAAATGCAGCGACGAAGTGGCATTGCCCGCTGGCGCTAGTCCCAAGGCTACGGTGCGCTGCCCCCTTTGCCAGGAAGAGTTTCTCCTATCGAGCATCCTTGACGCCATGCCACCGCTCCTGATCGTGGTTGACGATCCCGAGGCGGCTGCGTCCGCAGGTGCTGCAATTCCCGCCTTTGGCCCAGCGGCAACGGGCGTTGATGACGGCGAGTTGGGGCTGGCTGGTCCCGAGCCCGTTTCGGTTAGACCGTCATTCGATATCGAATCCAGCGTTGCTCCTGCGAGCGGCGCCGGACCGACGGCGCGAAAACGCCGTGTGGCACCTCGCCCGAAGAAGAAACGAAGTCCGGCAATGGAGGTCGTCAAGATCGTGTTGGGCGGAATTGCCGGCTTGGCGATCGCCCAGTTGATCCTATGGTGGAATCCTTGGAAACGCACGGATCCATTCGAGCTTGCCCCAAAACTGGGAGGCGTTGCGCCTTGGATCGTTCCGGAGGATTTTCGTGGTGAGAAGAAAGCGAAGGCCGGCAACGGCGAGACAACCGGCAAAAAGACACCGGCAAAACCGGGCGCGACTCCGAGCAAGCAAGATGAACTTCCGACGCTCAGTTTTGTCGATCCGACCAAGGCCGGACCGGCCGCCGACCCCACAAAACCAAAGAGGTCAGGACGAAAGACCAAGCCCTCACGAATGGGCGGAATTATGGGGTCAGGACCCGGAATTATGGGGTCAGGAACCCCCGTCGCCGCGGCTGACGTATCCGAGCCAGAGCCGACAGCGATTCCCGGTGACCCGCTGGACTTGGGTAACATCGAGCCAGCGATGACCGACCCCGGCGACGATCTTGTAGGGGATCTGTCGATCGACTTGGATCCGACGAAGATGCTGGACCCGCTGCCGACATTTGAGCCAGAAGAAGCTGTGACGGATCCTTCGGACTCAACAGAAGCTACTCCGACTCGATTCTCCAACGCCCCGAACCTGACGGGCGGAGAAGTAAACGAAGCTTTGGAAGACGCCCAAACGATTGCCCGGGCCTGGAATCTTGCCGAGGATGCCGATTCAAGGGAACTGCTCCGCCAGACCTATCACGCACTGGCGGAACTGGGTGAAGCCGTGACCTTCGCAGGACAAGACGGCCAGCCGGACGAAGCCGAAGTGACCGGTCTGCTGAAGTCACTGACAGAAGATGACAAGAAGCTCGCGAATCTCGGCAAGGCCGGAGGGGCATGGCTGCAGCACTCGCAACGCGACAGCGCGGGTCTATTGGTGTTGGGCGTCGTCAAGGGTATCGAACAGCAAGGCGACCTGTACGAGACGAAGTTTGAAACGTCCACCGGCACCCTACTTTCATTGTACGCCGACACGGATCCTGCCGACGCTTACAAGGTCGATTCTGACGTACTCGTTTTGGGCGCTATTATCGACGACCCCGCGTCCAACCTGACGGGATATGAAGGCGACGCGGAATCGGTGGTGTGGAGTCGACTTTCGGTCGTCGTCCCGAAGCCGTGATCCAGGCATTCTCGGCTGGACAGTTCACTGTCCACTGGCCCGTTTGCCCTGGTTGCAGGCGTTTTGGCCGTTCCGCTGACTGGACACGGCGTCGAAATCGGCCTCGACTTCGGGCGATTAGATGGCCGAAACCAATTTTTGACAGGTTTCCCACGGCCGTTTAGACTATGTTAGAGGGGCGGAGGTGTGCGCAATCTGTTGCGCAGACAACAGATTCGACTCCTCTACCCCTTTGAGACGCTGGTGTATTGCGATGTGCCGAAGTATCGCAACACCTACCTTTCCACCGTTATCTTGCGGAAAAACGTTATGTCCCGTACCACCGCTAAGCCGCTTTCGTTCTTACTCCTACTTTGTCTGGCTGCATCAGCACAGGCTGAATTCGGCAGTCTGATTTCGCCACAAGAGGCCCGCCGTTTCGGTCTGGATCGGATCTGGTTCACGCAGGTGGAATTGGACGCTGCGCGCGGCTGCATTACTCACATGCAGTACTTCGTCAGTTCGGCGCAATCGTACACCATCCACGAAGTCCGGTACCGGGATAGCAAGAGGGTATTTTCCGAACATGACGTGGACAAGTTTGGCCAACCGGTCGGCATAGAAGGTGCGAAGAAACTTGCGGAGGAGTATCTGAACGATGTGAAGGTGCAGGAGGTCTTCGAGAAGCTGGAACTCCCCCTTCATCTCGAGGCACAGGTTCGCCGCCTCTACAGCACCTACCGCGACATGAAGAGCGTGACGTCACCCGAGGATCCGCCTGCGGCGGGAGAAGAGCCAAAGGATTCGCTGGACGCAGCCGAAGAGCTCACGGAAGAGGAGAAAAAGGAAGTGGCGGCTATGGCGGACACGCAGTTCACCGCGGGGATGAACGCCCTCCTCACCGACGAGCAGGAAGCCAAATTCAAGGAGTTGCAGGCCCAAGAGCCCGAAGCCAAACTTGAAACGTTAAGAATACCAGAGATCACACTCTACGTGACGACAGACCGAGGGACGATCCATGCCATCGATGCGGAAACGGGGCGCACGCGGTGGGCACTGGTAGTTGGCCGACGGGACTTTCCAACCGAACGGGTCGGTGCCAGCGAAGACTGGGTAGCCGTCTTGAACGGTTCGGACTTGTATCTCCTGACGAGAGACACCGGCGAGATCGCCTGGAAACGCCGAGTAAAAGGCGTACCTAGTGCCGGTCCCGCAATCACGGACACATACGTCGTCGTGCCGACATTTGGCGGCCACATCGAGCTGTACGACCTTTACGAAACAAGGACGCTACCGGAGATCTACCGCTCAAACGGTCGCATCCTGATTCAACCGATCGTAACGGCGGACAGCGTCGCATGGCCTACGGATCGCGGTTTCCTGTATGTGGCGCAAGCCAACAAGACACGTGTCCGTTTTCGACTTGAGGCCAGAGATACGATTGTGTCGCAACCCTCGTATGCGCCTCCCGGAAAGTTCTTCACCGCGTCGATCGATGGTGACGTCTACTGTGTGAAGGAGATGGATGGTGATGAATTGTGGCGTTTCACAACCGGCGAGCCCATAAGCAACACACCTGTCCCGGTTGGCGAGCAGCTTTATGTCATTACAGACAAGGGCACTCTGCATTGCCTGAAGCAGGAGACCGGCGAGGAGGTCTGGTGGACTCCACGCATCAAGAGCTTCGTCTCCGGTAGCAAAGACCGAATCTACTGTCTGGGCTTTGCCGATCGGCTTGTCATCCTGGATGCGAAGACCGGCGGCCGGATCGCGTCGATGGGAGCAGACCTGCTGGACATCTTCTACACGAACATCCAAACCGATCGCATTTTCCTCGGCAACAAGACGGGTGTGATTCAGTGCCTGCGCGAGACGCAAATGGAATGGCCACTGGTTCACAGTGGGTTGGCTGAAGCAAAAGAAAAGGACCGGCCGGATATCATACAGGAGGGGCCTGATGCAGGAGCTGGAAAACCCGCTCCTAAGAAGCCGGCGACGCCATTCGGTGGCGGCGGGGCAAATCCATTCGGCGGTGGAGCTGGGGGCGGGGCGAATCCGTTTGGCGGAGGAGCAGGCGGTGGCGCCAACCCGTTCGGCGGCGGTGCCGGTGGTGCTGGCGCCAAGCCCAAGGTCAATCCATTCGGCGGCGGAAACAACGATCCGTTCAAATAGCCGTCGCCAAACTCTGTAATTCAGCTTGCCATCCTCAATCTGAAGACCTACGATTTTGCAGTGTTCCGCGTTTCCGCTTTACGTGGTCGCAACTCGTATCCCGCAGGCAATACAATTCTTGTCGCGCACTTGGCGATATCCGCCAGGTGTTGGAATCCTTGTGGCTGTATTGAGAAATAACTCCGATGCATCGAGTGCTGCGATTCTTGAAGGAAGAAGACGGGCCAACCGCCCTTGAATATGCTTTTGTGATCTCGCTGATTCTCGTGGTTGCTATCGCGGCGATAGGCATCCTTGGGCAAGACGCCAACGAGAGCATCGGCACGTCGTCCGATACCATCGGCGAGGCTGTCGGTGCGTAGACGCGGGTTTCCGGGACGCGGAATCGATCAGCCTTTCTCTCGTCGGGTGCATCCCAACTCAGGATTGCTCCGCCTGTCGCGTACCTTCGTCCGTTAGGAACTGCGGTCCGGTAACACCCATCGACAGGTAGATGCTCATCAGCGACTCGACACTCATGTCCACCGCTTGAACGGACTCGACCGGTACAAACAACAGACCGCCGGTCATCGGAATCGGAGACGTGGGTATGTACACGATGTTGTAGTCTTGCCCGTTGATCGTGTAGCGATCCGGTGTTGGCAGCAACGCCAACAGTCCCGTGCCGTGTCCCTGGCCGAACACGCAGAAGACGACTCTCATCCCCTTCAATTCCGACTCGTCCTTCTTTTCCAGCAAGCCAATGACCTGAGTTGCCGCACCATAGACGCTGCCGGCAATCGGGATGCTGCGTATGATGGGCGCGATCATCTTGTGGATCAACTTGCGGAATCCCATCTGCACAATGAGGCCCAGAGCGAAAATCGCAGCCAGCACAAATACGATCCCGATCGCGTAGGCCAGCAGCTCGTTGTTCTCGCTGAAAGACGTCCCCAGGGACCAGAACCAACTGCCGACGATAGTGTCGGGACCAAGGAACCCCTTGATGAAGCCCGCCACCCAGATGATCACAGCAACGGTGATGACCAGCGGCAGAATGGTGAACAGCCCAGCCAGGAAGCATGCAACGATTCGTTTCCAGAAGCCCTTGACTATTCGGTTCATTCGTCATCCTCCTTGTCTGCTTGATTGACGAAACGGTCCTTCGGAGGCCCGTGCTTCGGTATCGCGCTGACAAGCCAGGCAACAAGCACGGCCAAGAAGAACTGGCCGAGCACCGATTGCATCCATGCCAACGTTTGAGCCAAAGGAGTCTCGGGCACGATGTCGCCATACCCCAACGTCGACATGGTCACAAAGCTGAAGTATACAACCTGCGAAAACTTCGCGTCATCTCCATCGGCATTCCTCGTCATCGCCGTCGATTTCGGGAACGACAGCGATTCGCCGTCTATACGTTCAGTTGCCCAGTAGAGTTGAGCCCACGCCAGGCCAAACAACAGGTAGACGCACACCGCGCCGAAGATAGATTGTACGGTTGCCAAGTGTTTCTTCAGGATTTGAATAACCAGGATAACGGCAATCGTTGCGTAGAACGCAGCTTCCAGTACGCAGCTTGCCACGAACACGAACGAGTAGTCAAGAATCAGCGTCGACCAAATCGCGAGTACACCAAGCACGGCAAGAACCAAGCACGGTAGAAACAGCTTATTGCGTCTACGATTGACAAAGACTCCAAAGACCAGGACTGCAGTTATTCCTGCGTAGGCGAGAATCCGATCTCCGATCCGATCTCCGATCAGATGTCCCAGGACTGGAGTGACCAATAGAGCGAACAACAGGGAGAGCAACAGAAGCAGCAGATTGCCGCTCCCGTGTTCTGGGGTCGATTGTTCCTGAACCGATTTCATGGTTTGCGCGCTTGCGTCTTCCACTGCGCTGCTTTCACTTCAGTGTGCCCTCCATGCATCGCCCTACGATCGGTGGTCGTGCGCATACAGTATGCGTTGACGAGGCTAGAGTGTCAGCCACGGGAATCAGAAGAAACAAGGGGACACGATTCTGTGTCACCAACGATCCCACGAATGCCTTCGCATGGCAACCGCAAGACACCATCATACGCAAAGACCACGTGTCTGTCTCGCATCGATTTTCGGGCACTACTTGAATAGCCCCCTCCTCAGCGGTACACTCGGGAATATCCGACCGCTGTGTGGGGTGTCGTCAGCCGACATGGGTGAAGCGTCCTGCAGTTTTGCGGTTATTAGCTCTCTTCCGTTCTACGGACTTGTCACTGCGAGAGTTAGAACTTTTTCACATTCGATGGATCACTTGCAAACGACTTTTTCTACGCAGGATTTTACTGTAGCACTAAACTCTGGCGGCGATCAACGCCAACGAATTGAATTCAAAACTCTCACACGGGAGACCAACTGCATGCGGACTCTACAATCACTTGTGCTGGTCACGGGGTTTGGGGCATTAGTGGCCGGTTGCAGCGAACCACCGGTCGACAAGGGGCCTGTGGTCAGGCCGGTCAAAATCCACACGATCGGTTCGCTCGAGCCGGCGGCGTTGCGCGAGTTTCCCGGGACGATCCGCGCGTATCAGACCGCCGAAATGGGCTTCGAGGTGCCTGGACGAGTTACTGAGTTCTTGGTCCGCGAGGGAGTCGAGGTGCAGAAGGATCAGGTGTTGGCGCGGTTGGACCCCCGCGACTACGAAGCCGATTTGAAAGCAGCCCAGGCAAATTTGGACAAGACACAATCGGACTTGGAACGCAATTTGGCCATCAACAAGAGGGCCCCGAACTCTATCCCTCAAGAGGATATCGAAGGCAACCAGCGTGCGGTGGATGTGAGCAAGGCGCAATGGGAGATTGCCAAGAAGGCTCTCGATGATACCGAGCTCAAGACGCCGTTTGCCGGCATAATGGCCCGCAAGCTGGTCGAAGATTTCGCGAACGTTCAAGCCAAGGAGTCCGTGCTCATTGTGCAGGACAACTCCATTCTCGAAATCGAAATCGCCGTACCCGAGCGGGACTTCGTTCGTCGGCAAGACCAGGAGGAGACCACCGAAGATGCGACCGCCCGAATCAAGCCGGTGGTCATCGTCAGCGCGCTGCCCGATCGCGAATTCGCTGCACGCATCAAGGAGTTTGCGACGACTGCGGATCCGGTGACGAGAACATTCTCTGTCAAATTGAACTTCGACAAACCGGAAGACGTGAACGTGTTGCCAGGCATGACCGCGCGGGCGCGCGTTGTGATCGATCCAGAAAGCGCCTGGTCTGTGCCTGCCACTGCTGCCCAGGCGGACGAAAACGGGCAGGCGTACGTCTGGAAGGTCGATTCCGGCGGCATGACAGTATCGCGCTCTGCCGTGGAAGTCGGCCCGTTGACCGGCGATCGAGTGTTTCTGAAAAGCGGCGTCGAGGAAGGTGATATGGTGGCCATTTCCGGGGTGATATCGCTCCGCGAAGGCATGAAGGTCCGCAAATACGAAAACTGATGTCGGGAGTTGCGACACGATGAACCTTGCTGAACTGGCCATTCGAAACAAGACGACGACACTTGTTCTGACAACCGTGTTCTTCGTCGGCGGCGTTATCTCCTTCAATCGCCTCTCGCGTTTGGAGGACCCGGAATTCACGATCAAGGAAGCGCTGGTCATCACACCGTACCCCGGCGCCACCGCCGAAGAGGTGGAGACCGAAGTCTCCGACAAGATCGAAAAGGCCGTCCAACAACTTGGGCAGCTAAAGGAAGTCGAGTCCAAGTCGGACCGAGGAATGTCCACCATCACCGTGCGGATCAAGGATCAGTACGACAAGAAGTCACTCCCACAAGTCTGGGACGAATTGCGGCGCAAGGTGGGCGATATACAGGGCCAACTGCCACCGGGCGCCGGCCCATCGATCGTTAACGACGACTACGGCGACGTTTGGGGAATATTCATCGCGATTTACGGCGACGAATATACCTACGCCGAGCTTAAGGAAGTCGCCAAGCTAATGCGTCGCGAATTGCTGCTGGTCAAGGACGTCGCGAAAGTTGAATTCTGGGGCGACCGCTCCGAAGCGGTCTACGTCGTGCCCAATCGCGACCGCATGTCGCAACTGGGGATCCATCCCAACCAGATCATCGAAAAGCTGCGTGACAAGAATCTTGTCGCGGACGCCGGGCGAGTCGACGTGGGGTCGGAGTTCATTGCGATCGCACCGACCGGAACCTTCGACTCGGTTAAAGACTTCGAAGATCTTCTGATCCAGGGTCGCGAATCTGGCCAACAGATCTTTCTGCGCGACGTGGCGGACGTCGAGCGCGGCTATGTCGAACCGCCCCGCAACGTACTGCAGTACGACGGTCATCCGGCCATAGGTTTCGGCATTTCGACCACGTCCGGCGGCAATGTTGTCGTCATGGGCGAGGCGATCGAAGCCCGCATGCACGAGTTGGCCGAACGGATCCCGCTGGGCGTCGAGTTTGGCATTATTTCGCTTCAATCCGATGCGGTAACGATCGCTATCGACGGCTTCCTGGTAAGTCTGATCGAAGCCGTCTTGATCGTGGTCGTTGTTCTGTTGGTATTCATGGGATTGCGCAGCGCGCTAATCATCGGCGCTGTCTTGGCGCTGACCATACTGGCAACGTTTATTTTCATGGGCCCGTGGGAAGTGGCCCTGGAGCGTATTTCACTGGGCGCGCTGGTGATTGCCTTGGGCATGCTAGTGGACAATGCGATCGTGGTCGTGGACGGCATGCTTGTTCGCATCAACAAAGGGCAAGACTCGAAAGAGGCGGCCAGGGACGTGGTTGCGCAACAGTCTATGCCGCTGCTGGGCGCAACCGCGGTGGCGATCATGGCCTTCGGGGCGATTGGACTGTCGGACGATTCGACAGGGGAATTCTGCCGCTCGCTGTTTCAGGTTGTATTTCTTTCGCTCGGCTTGAGCTGGTTGACGGGCATGACCGTTACTCCGCTGCTGTGCGTCATGTTTCTAAAACCCGGAAAGCAGGCCGACGGCGAAGCCAAGGATCCATACGGAGGCTTTGTCTTTCGACTCTACCGCACATTGCTCTTGCGATCGATCCGTTTTCGTTGGCTGACCGTGCCAATTGTCCTGGCCATTTTTGGCGTTTCGTTGTGGGGGTTTCAGTACGTCGATAGAAGCTTCTTTCCATCTTCCACGCGTCCACAGTTCATGGTCGATGTCTGGCTTCCGCAGGGCACCCACATCGACGAAACGGTCCGCACGTCTGAACAGATCGGAGAGTATCTCAGCGAACTGGAAGGGGCCACGCACGTGACGACGCTGGGGGGCGCTGGAGGAATGAGATTCCTCGTCACGTACGCCCCAGAGAAGGCCAACACCGCCTACGCCCAGTTCCTGGTCGACGTGGAAGACTACACGCTGATCGAAGATTTGGTGGCGAAGGTCGAGAAAGACCTACCTGACCGGTTTCCTGATATCGAGGTCTACGGAAAGAAGTTCTTACTCGGTCCGGGGGCTGGCGGCAAGATCCAAGCTCGGTTCAGCGGCCCTGATCCGAACGTGCTGCGTGGACTCGCCGAGCAGACAATGACCATCTTCCACGAAGATGGTGGAGCGAAGGCGATCCGGACCGACTGGCGCCAGCGAGTGAAACTGATGCGTCCTGTTGTGGCGCAGGAAGAAGCCAACAATGCGGGCGTTACCGAACAGGACGTTGCGCTGGCCACCAAGTCCGGCTTTGAAGGGGTCAGCGTCGGCGTCTATCGCGAAGGCGACGAATTGCTGCCGATTGTGTACCGCGCCGCGGAGGAAGAACGAAGTGACGTCGCGTCAATTAACAACGTGCAAATCTGGAGCCCGGCCGCCCAGCAGTCGATTCCGCTAAGGCAGGTTGTCGAACGTTTTGAAACGACATTCGCCACCGCACTAAAATTCCGTTGGCGCGGTGCAGGCGGTTGTGAGGCTAAGCTC
>CAZUAH010000211.1:0-22262 GCA_964617665.1 uncultured Pirellulaceae bacterium | reverse complement strand
CATAATCAGCAGCTTCACATAAGGTCCGTTATGTGGAGCTGCACATAACGGATCCATCTGCTAATTGCTGCGCGGACGCGGCGGTCGAGGCTAATGTAAATATGAACAAGAGATGCCAGTTCCAGCGGATACTTGGGGACGACATTAAATCACCTCGTCAAATGAGAGAGCTTGTCAGGCAAGCGCCCGTTCAGTGCAGCTGGGATGATATCCGAGTGGTGGAATGTTGTCACGCATTGCCCGGTATATGTTTACGCCTTACCGCAACTGGAATGTCGGGCTTGGCCCAGGAGCTTGTCCGGCTGGCGGACCTTCGCGGCCGTCCCAGTAGCCCGAGAACCTGAACGGTGTGCCCCGAGTTACGAAATGATGCTCGCCGTCCAATGCGTATATCTTCTTGTTGAAGCGAAGCTGCATGTCTGAAAACGTGGACCCATCCGGCCCTCGCAGTTCCGTGCCGTAAGTAGCACTGAACGCTTCTTGGAAGAGAAGCAAGGGCCCTGTGCCGCTGTAGATCTTTTCCATCGTCGAAGGTCGGCGAACCAGATTCAAGCCGACGAAACCATGTCCCAGCTCCACGTTGCGAACCAATACGCGCCCTTTGTCCCACGTCGCGCCAGCATCTGTGCTTCGCCACAAGACCAACTCGCCTTGGGTCGGATAGGGCGGCTTCGTCTCGCTGGGACGATAGCCGTAAATGCGCCAGTCGGCCTCGCCGGCCACATACAAGAGCGTTTGCGCAGCTCCCTGCAAAGTCGGCAGTTCCCAACGAGTCAGCCGGCCGTCGTCCACCACCCCCAGCGTCCAGCTCGCGCCACGCATCAACAGATACACGCGTCCGTCCCAGATCGCCATATCGGCGGCGGATGGTAGGGGACAATCGCCTTCGACCAGCATCTCGCGACTGGCCGTTTTGTCGAGGTCCGTGCCGTTCAGACCGAACATTCGGTCGCCCACCGGATCGTATTGGCAGTAGTGCGTGCGCCATCGCGGCTTGGCCAACGAGGTGCCGCCGGGGCCGCTGTTGTCACGTTCGTCGATCACCAGATGGACCCGCCTGGCCTTGCGATCATAAACGGCGTCGCGGATCTTGACGCTCCCTGCGCCTCGATCGGTCCCGTAATCGACCAGGACGCGTGGGGCAATCCAGGTCGTGCCGCGGTCGGTGCTCCGGCTGACGGCCAGCGGCGAATTGCCCCCGGCACCGCCCAGGCGGTAGAACAGCAGCAAATCACTCTGGGGTGTCTCGATCGGGTACGGGTAGGTCAGCGGTTTGTCTTGCGGTCCAACCAGCCGCGTTGGCTCCCACTGCGAAATGTCCTCGGGCCGTTGGCTGCGGCAGTGGCGGATCGTTCCGCGAGCCGAGAATGTATGGATGAATCCCTCCGAGTCCACAAAGATCGCAGGCGCCGCATGCCCGTCCCGAATCGGCGCTTGATCCACGCGCACGGGGCGATGCCATTCGGCATCGTCATAGTCGTAGCACGTGACCATGACATCGTGAAAGTGGTCCATGTACGTGACGTACGAGCGTTCCTTGGCGCCTTTGTGGTAGACCAGACGAGATGCGTGATCCCGCGCAAGTGTGCCCCGAAGAGAATCGCTGACGAAGTGGGCGCTGCGGGCCTCCGGAACCCTGTCTGTTTGGCCCAAAGTTACACTTGCCGCGAAAGGCACCGCCAGGGTCAAAACAGCTATGTATCTCATCGTTTCGCTCCATCCCACCATGATCGTACAGGTTCCGCTACGATCTGTTAGTCAAGAAACCGCTGGAAGACCAACGCCGCCAATTGTATCGCAGCCATCGCGTTCCATGTGATAATCGCGAGGAAGAACGGCGAAGTTTCTCTTGTCGGTGTCCTTGAACTAGACTTCGGCGACAATCGACGATTGTGTTTCAGCCGGCAATGCCTATGATTAGTCGATTCGCCTACCTCACGCACCCCATGTGCCGATATGCCTTTGACTGACGTCGAACTACTCGTTGACCCTTCCGACTTGCCCGACAATGTGGCGGAATTCTTGCGCGAAGCTGATCACCGGGGCAAGGACTTCGTCAGTAGCGTCCCCGTGATCTTCCGCGGTTTTGTGCCCTGCGACTACGTCTCGGTGTACCATGCACTTCGAGCCGTCGCCGAGACGGGGATCGCCTGCGGCAATTCGTTCTGCGAATGGGGTAGCGGTTTGGGTGTGGTGGCATCACTGGCGGCGTTGATTGGGTTTGACGCTTATGGTATCGAGATTGACCGAGACCTGTTCCATGCTTCGCTGGAATTGGCGGAGGACTTTGATATCGCGGTCGAGTTCATCAACGGCAGTTTCATCTCGCAAGGAGCCGATGACCTGGTCGACCGAGCCTACGCGGATTTCGACGGTGGGCTTTCTCTCGATCCGCATGCCGACCACGCGTATGACGAATTAGGGCTGGAAGTTCAAGACTTCGATGTGGTCTTCGCTTTTCCCTGGCCCAACGATGAAGAACTGACCGCAGATCTGTTCGAGAGGTTTGCCGCCCGCGGAGCACTACTGCTGACCTACTGCGAGTCGACCTGCCTGCGTCTGAGACGCAAGGTCGTCTAGCGCCTGCACACAGCAAGTTCAGTCTTCCCTAACCGAAGTTCCACAGTTGTTGCGGCGTTTGGCGAGGGTCGTGAAAGTCTTCACCACATTTGCCTCATGTTTCTTGCCGGCGGGGGAGCCGGAGTGCCAGCCGTTGAAGGAGCCAAGTGATCGTTGTACGACCGTCTTGGTTGGCCGTTACCTCCACCTCGAACAAGCCCGGCATCAGTTAATCGATCGCGAGACCAGCCATTGACCACTTGCCCTGGATACCGCCTGCCGTAACTCGTCGTTTTCACGACGCAGCTCGCACGCTTCCTGCTGCAACCGTTCAACAGGCCCGTCATGGTGCCTTACGCATCCGCCGACGTTTCACCGACAGGTACAGGAAGATTGCGCCGATCAGGTAGATTGTGGCCACATAGCCGAACGGGGCAGTGCTTAACGCCACGGCAAAGACGGTTGTCAGCAACAGGAGGGTCTTGAGGCTAAACTGGAGTGGGCGACGCGGTGGCTCAAGAGCGTGCGACCGCGGCTGGGCGGTTGCGGCAAGAGCGAAGACACCCACGGCCAGCATTATCGTGCCAAAGACTAGATTGTCGTTGCTGGTGACCCCGTCGAACGTGACAGAGTAAGCAGGACTGGCGAGCCACGCAACGGTGGTCGCCGCGGCAAACGCCACGGCGCATTCGGCTATCAGGCGCGCATGGGGCGCCAACGCAGCGGAGTGTTGCGGCAGCCCCAGCAGACGGAGCACGATGCGGAAGATGTACAGCCCGGCGACGAGCACGATGCAGAGAAGCCAATAGGAAGGCCCGAAGCCGTTGATCAGCTTGCGAATCTGTTCGGACGTGTCGCAGTAGATGGCTTGCGATGGCCTCGGATGCTTGAGTTTCCAGGAAGCGCTTCCGCTCATGCTCATTCCGGTCCATTCATCGCCTTCGAAGTATAGGGTCACTTCCTGGCCACTGGCGGGGTCGGTCCACACGGTCTCGTAACGCCGTTCGATACTCTCGTGGGGCGTCAACTCGAATGGCCGCCCTCCATTCAATTCTTGCTCAAGGAATGGCCGCGTAAGCCTTTCGTGGCCGGCCCGGTCGCTGAGGACCTCGATTCTCTCGGCCGTCTCGGCGCACAGTTGCTCGCTTCTTTCATAGTCCTTTCGGTACTGCTCTTGTGCGGACTTGTAGTCGTCCCGAGCCGTCTGGTTTTGCGACGCCTTGAACCAGCCGAAGAGCCACAAGCCGATCAGCAGCGTCACCCAGAAAAGAAGGCGAAGCTGTGGCCGGCGGCCACTTGAGGACGGCCGATCGGTAGTGGAAACATCGGATTGGGTCATGGGAGAATTGCCGGCGTTACCTGGCATTGCCGCGAGAATCATAGTCTGGCGATCGCCGTTTGAAACGAGCTAGGCCTGCGTTCGTAACTTTGGTTCCGTCTACATCAATGTCGATTGCCGTGCTGCGCAAACGGGAGAACTGCATCAGCCCTTCGTCGGTAATGCCCGTGTTCGACAGGTCGAGCTGCCTGAGGTGTTTCATGGACGCGAGGTTGGGAATGGCTGCATCGGTGATTTGTGTGTTGGATAGTAGAAGGTATTCGATTCTGTCTAGGTTCGTCAGGTGCGCTACTCCAGAGTCGGTGATTTGGGTATTGGAGAGGTCAAGGTCCTGGATGTTGCAGAGTGCGCCAAGACGAGTTGCTGCCGCATCGGTAATTCTGGTGTTGCCCAACGAGATGTGTTCGAGCTCGTCAGAGTATTTCAAGTGCGCGAGCCCCGCATCGGTTACCTGCGTATCGCGAAGGTCCAGCCGCCTGATTTCCGGCAGACGCTCGATGAACGCGAGCTGTCGATCCGTCACCGCAGTGCCGCTTAGATCAATGCGAGTGATTTGCCCGCCGTTAGGCCATCGAGGGCCAATTCCGTCACTTCGCCAGGTAACCCAACCGCCCACCTGTTCCACGAGCGGCTGGACGTGCTGGCTCTGCCACTGAGCTTCGCGATACGCCTGCACAACAAAGATCAGCGGGGCGGCTAATGCGGCTGCCAGCCCGACCCCAACGGCCAACTGGAAACGGAGAATGTTCTTGGAGTTCGCTACGGCTGGCATTACGTAACTTTCTGATCGCTTTCAAGTCTTTCGGAGCGGGCATGGACTCGCCCGACCTACGGCCTGATGTGAATAGACGATCAAGATCGATGCGGGTGATTTCTACCCTCGAATTCTAGTGTTGTCCAACTGGATCGGCCAGCAGGAGCCAAGGCAAGTCCCGGTGAATGCTCTTCTGGTTCCCAAGTTTCGGTTTGGGAACCGGTTTCCGCGCTGCTTCGCACGACGGGAATCTGGAGCGTCCAAAATGTGCGTTCCCAAGCCGGAGCTTGGGAACGAGAGACGGGTGAAGGGGACGGTCCCCGCTGCCTCTGGGGACTTACCTACGGAGCGTTGCCGCTCCGTTTACGCTCTTCCAGAAGGGCCTTGATTCGCGGCGACGAGTTGAGGTATTCCAACTGCTCCTCGATCGAACCGTTCATGTCCCAGAACCAACGCCGTTCGATCTCTTGCAGGCCGCGTTCTCTGTTCTCGGCGAAGAGGCGAACGAAATCATCAGCGCAGTCCTCCTCCAGAGAATAGAGCGAAAACGCCGCCAGTGTCCGAATATAGATGTCTTGGTGTTGGTACAGTTCTTTTAGACGCGGAATTGCTTCCTTGCCGCCCAAGCGTGCCAGCGCTAAGACCGCGCTCTTCTGCATCCCGCTTATCGTGAAATCGTACGGAAACCCATTTTCCTTCTTCGCGATCCGAGCGGTTATGTCCCAGTAGGGGTATAGGGTCTCGTCGCGGGTGTATCTCTCGACAATGCTCAGGGCACTCGCATCACCGCTCTTGCCCAGGAACGAAAGGAGTCCTGCCCGACGGAAATTGTCATGAAAGATGGCATGACTGTCAGTGACCTCGCGTGGTGGTCTGGCCAACTCCCGCAATGCGATGGCAACCGCCTCGCGCTTTCCCTCCTCTTTGCCGCAGGCACCCAGTGCTTCGAGCAACGGGACCGAGACATCCTTCGCCAGCTTGGCGCGGATCGACGGTACCAATGACGGATCGGGGATGCGTTGGACGATCAGCTTCAGTATTTCTCGCCGGCCCAAAAGCTCACGGATAATCGGGAGGTACCTGGTGTCGCCCGGTTCCAGAAGCTCCTCGAGCATTCGGCACATGCGATTCACGGAGTTACTATCCTTGGAGCCTTTGTGGTACAAGTCGATTTCATATTGCAGCCGCTCTTTGCGAGGTATCGTCTTGGCAGCATGCGTCGACAACGCCTGGCACGCCAGACCGGTCAAATAGTCCAGACGCTCGCCTTCGATCCGCAACTCCATGTGCTTCGGGTTCTCGACAAACTCGGCAAGGATCTCGACCGCCCCCGGAAGCTCCCTTTTTGCAGCCAATCCCCACAGTGCAGCCAGCGGATGAACCGAGTCGTCCCCTGTCAGTTTCCAGGAGATTGGATCCTGGATGATCTCCAGCACTAGCTTGTCAATGTCCTTTCCCGCTTTCCCGACCAATTCGCCGATTGCCTGTTCCTTCTGAGTGGTCAAGCGTCGAGAGATCTTCCTCTTACGGCCGTTTGGAAGTTCGTAATGCTTCGGCGGCGTCCGCCCAAAATACAGTTCCCGAAACCTCCCGCTACGTGCGGGGCCGGGAACGGCCAAGGCCAGTCGCGTGATTCTCTGGGTCGTGATGTAGCAATCGAATAACGCGTCGAACTCCGCAAGATCGGCTTTGTAGAGCGTCAGCACACGTTCGAGGTTCTGCTCGTCGATGATCTTGGGAAGCAAGTCCATGGCGTCCTCGATGAACGTACGAGTGAGGCAGAAGTCCTCGTCGCCCGGCAGCTTCAGATTGTCGCCAACGCGGGCCCGAAGAACGCGATAGTGCCGGTCGATCGCGTCCACCAACAGAGTCGGCGGAATCGCCTTCGAATGATTCTTCAGATGCCCCAACGCCTCGCCAGATTCGTTTAGGCTCTCGCTAGCGAGTTTCCTCAGCCAATCGGCTAACTCCTCGGGCGTCGGTTCGGCAGGGCCGTCGTCGCGGTTCGGGTTTCTGGCCGCTTCGCAGGCCGCGGCGATTAGCTTCCTTGCCTCTTCGATCGGGTGTTCTTTATCGTCAATCGTAACGATCTTCGCACCACCGGCATCCGTTGAAATCGGATAGACGCCGCCATAGGCCCCGTGCGAAAGCCGGTAACGCCCCCACTGGTGGCGCAAGGAGAGGAAATACTCTCTTCCGGAGCGAATCTTGTCGCGCTCGTCGTACCCGACGAATGTCCAGAACTCCAGGCGGTCGTCGGCGTCAGTGGGCAATTCGGCCTGAGCATCCAGAATGGCCAAGTCGAAGTTCACCAAGAGGCGTCCCGACGAATCACTCATGCCAGAAAGCTGGTTCAACAGGATCAGGCGTTGAAGTTCGTTCCTGTCCAGTTGTGCCTGATTGACGCGCACGTGGACGATGCAGTCGGATTGTTCGGCCACTTGCTTGAGGCTGGCAGAGGCTGCGCGGTCTGCTTGGAAGCGAGGGCCCGCGGAGTGTTTCCGACCGATTTCCAACAGCTCCTCCGCCGATAGCCCTGCCAATGCAAGCTCCAGTTCGCCACGCAACGGGTTGGAGCCAAATGGATTGCTGAAGTGTTTTTCGAGCAACTCGTCAAGCGAATGCGCTACGGCCGTACGATCGGATGGCTTGTCCACTGGGCCTTCGACAATGGGGCCGTCCGAGGAACCCTTGTCGTTCCACGAAGAGAGAACCGGGTTCAGGCAGATGATCAGAGCACAGACCGAACCCCAGACCAGGGTCATTGTGATGCGCCGTTTTCTGCGCCGGCGTGCCAACGTCGGCTGCAGACGCATTTCCAGTACTTCCCGAAAGCCGCTCGACAACGAAGGCGAGTGGCCCCTGGCGATCCCATCGATTGGATGATTCATGGCTATCATGTCTCCTGAGATTTCAGTCTTTCGTATTCGTTGCGAAAGGCGTCGCGTGAACGTGTCAGACGCGATTCGACGGCCTTTTCCGACACACCCAACGTCACGGCGATACTCTTGACGGAAAGCCCCTCGGCGTACTTGGCCCGCAGGACTTCTTGGTATCTGGGATTCAGCGACGACAAGGTCATTTCGACTAGCTGGTCGCGTTGCTCGTCGATCTTGCCGGGATCGCAGGCGGCCGGAGAGACGCGAGCCCTTTCCCTTAGAGCGTTGCCTTCCCGCAGTGCCGCACGCCCGTCTTCTCGGATCTTGTTCACGGCAATTCCGCAAAGCCAAGCCCACAAACTCCCTTTGCGAACGTCGAACTTGCCGATCTGCTCGACACACAAGACGATGGCCTGTTGTGTCAGTTCCTCTGCAGTTTCCCGTCTGCCTCGCACCCGCGCAAGGACAAAACGATAGAGTGGTTCGGCGTACATTTCGTAAAAATCACGCCAACCGCTCTGCTTGCCCCTTTTCAGCGACCTGGCAAGCCGCCGGTCGTCCTTCCTGGTGTTGGTCAACGGTATCTCCCAGTTCTACCCGGATCTCTCTCGTCGAAGGCGCCTTCTAGTTCGTATTGTCGAGTCTGGCAGAAATCCTTCGGTCGAGGAAGCCAACTCTCCGCGGGAACGGGCGTCAAGGGCTCCCTTGTTGGCATAGGCGCGGCGAAGCACTTGCTGTCCCGAGGCCCCTCTTCCTCAATCCGGGTTTCTTCGCTAAGCCTGCCGAGACCGATCACCGGCGTCAAGGTGTGATTGATGTTGCCGGTCCGCCCGCGCGGAAAATGGGGTCAGGTACATTTTGTGCAAAGCACCTTCCGGGCCGTTCCGGCAGAATGTAACTGCCCCTTTTCCCTTCTGCAGGTGCTTGGATAAAAACCGGGCATGCAAGGGCAGTTTCTTCCACTCGGTGAAAAAAGGAGCGACCGACAGCACCCTCAGATTTCAAAAGGCCATTCCGTTCCCGGCCTTACTCCATGATGAACGACTTCAGGTCCTTCATCTCCTCCTTGGGGCGATTGTCGAGAATGTGCTTCGCTAGATTCAGGATGTCCCACATTTTGCGATCTTTGGAGTATTTGCCTGCCTTCTCGTGCTCGTAGATCCCGCCATGTCGACGGCCATCGGCGAGTGTAATGTAGATGGTCTGCGAGTGGCTGGTGCTGATCCTCGTGATCGACTCTTCTTCCAGTATCCGAACAATCTCCGGTGTGTCGATCCTCTTGTTGTCCCGGATCCTCTCTCGGACCTTGGGGAGATCGATCACCAGCTTCCCGGCACGATCGATGTATCCGTCGGCGAACTGCTCCAACCAAACGTAGGCGAGCCCCTCGGAGTACTTTTCCGCCTGCTTGAACTGGGGCGGGATGACGTACTGCCCGGTGCGGTCGATATAGCCCCAGCCGTATCCGAAACGCGGGTCTCGGACCAACCCGGTGGATTCGGCCTCCTCGTCCGACGGCTTGACCGCGGCCAGGCCCTCGGAGAAGGCCGTCGCCTTGCGGAACTTTGCCGGGATGACGAACTTGCCAGCCCGGTCTACAAAGCCGTACTTGCCGTTGCTGATAACCACGCCCAGCCCTTCCGAGAAGCCGTACGCTCTGTCGTATTGCGGTGGGATCGCAAACTTGCCGGTACGGTCGATGAACCCCCACTTCGTCTTTCCGGCGTCGCTCGCCGGCGCGGTGACCTTGCCTTGCATCGCCGCAAGCCCCTCGTGGAAGTCTTGGGCATGAAAACCGGACAACGGGACAACCGCTCGGCCCGTTATGTCGATGAAGCCCTCGCAGTACTCCCCGTTGATTCTCTTGCTGACGCGTGCCAGTCCATCGCGGAACGAGTGGGCATAGTCGTACTGCGGCTCGATGACGACCTCGCCGCTGGTTGTATCGAGGTAGCCGTGCTTGCCGTCCTTTGTGAAAGCCTTCAGCGTTTCGAAGGAGCTGCCAAACTTGTCCGGGACTCTCTCGCCTGTGCGATCAATGTACCAGGACGCCCATTCGTCGTCCCCTTTGTATTCGATGGCCTTGGCGACTCCTCCGCGGAACCTGCCAACGAGGCCCAGTTTCGGCTGGACAACCCATTCGCCGGTCCGGTCGATGTAGCCGTACCCGTTACCCCACCAGCCTTCCACCATGGCGAGCCCCTCGGAAAATCCCTTGCGGCCGATATCGGTATCGTCGGCAGCTGCATTCTGGGCCACACAACACAGCATCGCCGCCACCGTCAGCAGGAGGCTCTGGACGCAAGGTCTCTTACGTTTCGATCTGGATCGCATCGCAGTATCTCCCATCGGTAAGCATCGTTCGGGGAATAAGTGAGCGGCAAGGCGCTAGCCGCCGGTCCATTGGACCTGAAAAAACCGGTGGCTCGCGCCTTGCCGCTCACAGTTAATCGGGCACCTATTTCTCGATCGATGTTAAGTCTCTGGAATTAGTATTCTGTTTAGGACGCGGGGCGTACGCAGCCGAGCAATGCGAACAGGGGCAAGTGACGCTGGCCTCGGCCTCATTCACATCTGATCCCCACGTCTTTCGTTTCGGCCTTGGGTCGATTGTCCATAATGTGCTTCACGAGATTCAGTATGTCCGACAGTTTGCGGTCTTTCGAATACTTGCCTGCTCTTTCGTGCTCGTAGATCCCGCTATGTCGATGGCCGTCCTTCAGCGTGATGTAGATATGCTGTGAGTGGCTGGTTCTGATGGATTTGATTGCCTCCTGTTCCAGGATCCTGATAATCTCTGGAGTATCGACCTTTGTGGAGCTGCCCGCCGTCTTAAGCGGTGGGCGACTTTCTTTCGATGCGGTGGGGGCTGCGGTTCGACCTCGCGACGCGACAAGCTTCTTGACCTCCCGGATCTTGGCATCCGTGACCGGCTCCGAATCGTGTAGGAAGTAGTTTCCAGTGAGGACCATGTCGCGGCGGAGGAACCAGATTCGGTACTGGCCTATGCTGGCCGTGGGCCCCTCGCAGCTGAGCACCCTGGGCTGGTCGGGCGTCTCAAAGCCCATGTGCATCCAGGCTATCGGATTACTCCTGTCGGCCTTGTTGACCATGCTCTGACAATCGGCCTTGATGACTGTCTCAGGATGCAGCACGGCAAGGTCGTAGAGGGTCGTCATTGCGGGCTTCTTGCCGTCCGAGCCTTTCTCGAACAGGGTGAGCGAGTAGCGTCTGGATTCGATCTCGGCTACCTTGCCCACGACGATCGCATCTGCCTCGGCGGTTTCATCCTCCAAAGATAGCTTGACTCGGTCGGCGACCGCGGTCTGGCCCACACAACAGAACAGTGCGGTGGCGGCCATCAGCAGAAGGTTCCTGGCCGGTCGACAAATCGCAACTCTTTCATATGTCGATCTAGAACGCATCGTGTCACATCTCCTCTCGAGGTTTGGTTGGGAACAAATTGCGCGAAGACTCACATCTTGCACGTTGGCCGAATTCGTTCGGGTTCTTCGGTCGTCAAGGGCGCATTCTAGTTTGTATTGTCAAGTAAGGCGTCAATCCTTCGGTCGAGCAGAGGGAATCCTTGCGGCAACCGTTCTCGTATTCATCGCGAGAAATCTCCATTTTTGAGGCGACTCAGTGTTTGTAAACCGGCAAGTTGTCCAAGTTGTCGGGATCAAAACTCGCGGGCTGCCCGGGATCCCGCAAATCGATCACTGGTCTTCCTTCATGGTTGATGAAGCCGTAAAAACCCTCCGGGCTGATGTAGGCCTGCGAGACGTAGGCCAGCCCGTCGTTGAACGGTTCGGCCTCATAAAAGAACTGGCCGGGCATCACGCGCCGGCCGGTCCGGTCGATGTAACAACGGAACCTCCAACCAGCATCGACGCCCGGCAGCCCGGCAGCCCGCGATTGGTCGGCCGAGAGGAGCACCGCGGCCAGCCCTTCACTGAACTTCGTCGCATACTCAAACTCGATCGGAATCACCACTTTTCCCGTGGAATCAATGTACCCGAACTTCCCGTCGTTGTTGACCGCGGCCAATCCTTCGGAAAAGTCGTGCACGATGCCGTACTGGGGCGGGATGACGAACTCGCCGGTGCGAGCGATGAAGCCCCACTTCACCGTACCGCCGTCGCTGCCCGACGTGGTCACTTCGCCCTCCATCGCGGCAAGCCCCTCGTGGAAGTCCCGGGCGTTGAAGTGGGTCGGCGGAACAATCATCCTGCCGGTGGCGTCGATGAAGCCATAGACCCACTGGCCCTTATGCTTCTTGCCCACGCGGACCATGCCCTCGCGAAACTCATGGCCGAACTCGTACGTTGCGACGATCTTACCGGTTCGCGTGTTGACATATCCTCGCTTACCGTCCTTGCCGATCCCCTTCAACTCAGGCTGCAACTGCCTGACAACTTCCTCCGGCACCGCCTTGCCAGCGCGGTCGATGTAGTAGTACGGCTTGCCGTCGGCGTCCTTGACCCGGGCGATTCCGTGCTTGAAATCCTCGGCATGCCGGAATCGCGGCGGGATCACCCATGCGCCGGTGACGTCGATGTAGCCGAGCGCGTCGCTGCACGCCCTGGCAACTGGCGGCGCCCCCTCGCGCAACGGGCCCGGCACGGCGGCCAGCCCCTCGGAAAACCTGGGCATTCGCCACATGCGCTCTGCCGTCCTGAAAACGGGAAGTGACGTACGACTGCGTGAGGTGCCTGTGTCCCCGACGATGTCCGCTTCTTGGTGCCTGTCCCGGTCGATCTTCGAGGCAGGGCTCTGATCATGCAGTTTTCGACGTCTTCGCTGAGTCGCAATGATGTCCTCTGAGCCTGAATCGTCCTTCACAAGATCAAGTGCCCCAGACTCACGTTGCCGGAAGTCGTCCTGCAATTCGACCGTTGGGTCGGCCGACTGTTGAGCTTGACCAGCGCCGTTGTCTTCGACCTGCGCGATCTCGCGATCGGCTCCGTCGGCCATCCAGAATATCGTACCGAGACAGACGACAACAACCGCTGCGGCGGACGCTGATAGAAGGAACCACGTGCTCCTCTGTCGGAGCAATCGCTCGGGGCCCGTCGGTAACGAGCTTGGCCTGTGGGCCAGCACGCGGTCTTTGTAGCCGTCTGAAGGCTGTCGAATGGGCAGCTTTTTGAGCTTCGATTCAAACTCGCTCATCGTGCTTCTCCAATAGCCGACGGAGTTTGCCGATTCCGCGGCGATACCAGGACGCGACGGTGTTGACGAAAACCTCTCTGGCCATGGCGATCTCACGGAAGGTAAGCCCGGCGTAAAGGTGGCCGACTACGGTTTCGCGATGGTCGTCAGTCAACGACTGGATGGCCCGCGCTGCGTCTCGCTTGAACTCGTTTTCGACGGCGGCCTGATCGGGGGCGTCGGCCGAGTCGAACAACGTCTCGGGGACTCCTTGCTGGTCGGGCGGGAGTCTTCGAAGCTGGTCGACGGCCGCGTTCCGAACCGATCGAAACACATAGGCTTTCAGATTTCGGGGTTCTCGACGTAACCGAAACAGATGCGCAAACGCTTCTTGGACGGCGTCTTCAGCCCGGCCGGCGCAGCCGGTAACAGCCAGCGCACAGATAAACAACTGAGAACTGTGTTCCAGGAAGAACCGTTCAAGCCGGTCATCGAACATCTGTTATCCCAGAGCGACTCGGACCCGTCAGGCAACGAACCGGCTGATCCGCGTCGCCCAACTACTAGACGGAGCAGAACGCGGATTTTGTGCGGACATTTTGGAAAATCCCTAAAACTGAGAACCGCACGAGAAATCACGTTCCGAAGGGGGGCTCGTTCCTGCGTCTGTCTGTACTGCTAATGCTGAAGATCGTTAACTCTCTGACAATGTTAGCGACCATCGGAAGCGAGCCACTGCTAACCGAGCGGCAGCTCGCATTTGGCTGGCGGCCGTGCCGCCCTGCGCTCGTTACCGACGCAGATCAAGCCGAGGAACGTGTTCGGATACTGTCTGCTGAGATCGTCGATTTTCGACAACTCGCCAGAGTCAAGTTGAATAGGATACTCGTCCGCCTTTCCAACATCCCACTTCGCGGTTCGTGATTTCCGGGCTCGATATGACAGGTATAGCCCCATGTCGTTGTTGACGACACAGGCACACCGAACCGTTTTTCCTTTCTTACGGAACTGATTGATCGACGTGTAGCGGTCATCCTCCGCGACTTGCAGAACGGCTGCACCGTAATAGAGATGGTCCTTGTCGATCTTCATTCTCGGTCCCCCAGGTCGCGAGTTCTGCGCCCACCACCTTCGTCAAGCCGAGAGCACGTGGTACGCTTCCCGGTACGCTTCCGGTGGACTTTGGTACGCTTCCACGTAAAACATGGACAGAGTTGACGTGTCTGGATGGCATCTCCGTATAGCGTAACTCTCGATGCCGTATCACGTTAGCTGAGTATCCCCGACAGGATTCGAACCTGTAACCTTCGGCTCCGGAGTTCCTTCACGGTGTTCCTGCGCTTTGCCCACGCTTCAAAAAGTGCCTGTTTCTCGTGGTTTTTACATTGCCTTTGTTTCTACCATGCTTTGCTCAAACGCAGATATTGCGGATTAGTGGGGGGACTCGATCGACGAAATCCAACGCCGGCGGGAGTACTTCGTCTTGTACGATGGTAGCTTCCGGCGCCATTTCGGAGTATTGCCGGGTCTCGTCACCTCACGATGCGCCCACGCAGACATCGACTGTCGACTCACGCCAGTTGCCTCGCGCCAACCCTGCTAGGATCAACTATGCTCTGTGATGATGGAGAAAGCCATCGCCAATTTCGGGCTGCTGATCGCTTGCGTTCTGCCGGGCTTCATCGCTCTTTGGGGTTGGTTTCGCCGGCGATAGCAGTGGGCTCCGCGGCACGTCCGATCACTGTCCAACAGTCGGCGGTTTGCTCTACGTGACCCTCGCCTCGATTGCTCTCCGCATGACAGTGAATGCTCTACGGTGGCTCATCGTTGACGTACGGCGAGGAGTTTGATTGCTTCCTGGGGGTGGTGGCGAAGTCGGTGTGTGAATTGCGCGTTGGGACGTGGCGAAGGAGGAGTCTGCGGCTAGGTTCGTCGGGTTCCAGGATGAAGAGTTTCAGTTTTTGGTGATGTATCTGCATGTTGGCCCGTCTATAGTGTTTGGATGCTGGCGGTAGGTCGGTGGGTTCGGGCTGGGGATGCCGAGGAGGAGGTTTGTGTGACGCTCGTCACCGTCGGGGGGCAGTTGCCCGGAGAAGATGGGCATCGAGGGTCATGGTCAACGTGCGAAGCGTCACGCCTGGCCGGGCCGAATGCATTAGAGAGGGGGCACGAAACGGCCCTTCTCCTAGGCCAAGGCTTCAAACCCGCAACGGAAGGGAGAACTCAGTTGTAGCCGTTACCCCTAGCGTATATCGGGCAGGCGGGCCCTACAAGGGCGCGTCGGTGGTTGATCTACGGGCAGATCGTCCGTTTCGAGCAGGCTGCAACGCAGCACTGCCCCGGAATCCCGTTGCCGTCATCTTGAGATCCGCGGACGTGGCCAGCACCATTCTACTGATGGACGGGCATCCACTACTGGAGAATCCCGATGACGTCTGATGACGACACTTCGGTGAGCCTGCTCGGCAGGGTGATTCGGGATGGGGATTCTGAGTCGTGGGGTCGGCTCGCACGCATCTACTCGCCGCTAGTGCGTCGCTGGCTGGATTGGTATTCCGTTCAGTCTTCCGATGCCGATGATCTTGTCCAAGAAGTGCTCGCCACCGTGTCTCGCGAGCTGCCTCGATTCGAGCACAGCGGGCGGCAGGGCGCCTTTCGTTCGTGGCTGAGGATGATTCTGGTCCACCGACTGCGCGATTTCTGGCGATCCGGTCGCTATCGGCCGGTCGCGACGGGTGATACCGATTTCGTGCAGGAACTCGATCAACTGGCAGACCAGACGAGCTCGCTGAGCCGGATCTGGAACCAGGAGCACGACCAGCACGTTGTTGAGCGTGTGCTGGAAATGGTCCGGCCGAAGGTGGCCCCGAAGACCTGGGAAGCTTTTCGACGCCAGTCGATCGAGGGCACGGCCGCCAGCGACGTGGCCCGCGATTTGAAAATGTCCGTCGATGCCGTCTATGCCGCTAAGTCACGAGTACTGAAGATGTTACGGCAAGAGGCCGAAGGGCTGATCGATTAGGGGGCCCGAGTCTTTTTCTTTTTGGCGTCAGAGTCTCGCCTTTCGTGCACTTGTACAATAGGTGAGAGGGACTGTTCGAATTCGCATCATTTCAAAGGCGGGGAAGTGTCATGGTGAACGATCCACTGGTCCATCCCGCACCGGATCGACTGGCGGCATTCGCTCGCGGCGAATTCGATTTGGCCGAGATCGAAGAGATCCGTGGACACCTGGCCGACTGCGATTCATGCTGCCGCGCAGTGGCCGAAGTGCCCGACGATCGGCTGCTGAGGCTGGTGCGGCAGGCCGGGCGTCCGGGTGGACACGCCACCGATCGGCCCGCGTCGCATGCCGAAAGAGATCCGGCGGAAATGGCTTTCGTTTGCCAGGATCAGACAAACGACGAAGCGTCCCTTCCCGGCAGCCGGCCGAAGGAAGCCAACCCTGCGAGGAATGAGCGAGCGGCGAATGACTTGCCTCCGGGATTGGCCGATCATCCGCGATATCGGGTTCTGAGACAGATCGGCAAAGGCGGGATGGGAGACGTTTACCTTGCAGAGCACCGCTTGATGCAACGCGCCGTCGCGCTGAAGGTGATCAACCACGCGCTGATCGACAACCCACAGGCGGTCGAACGATTTCGTCGCGAAGTCCAAGCTGCCGCCGCGTTGTCCCATCCCAATATTGTGTCGGCGTTTGATGCGGAACAGTCCGGCAGCGTTCATTTCCTGGCGATGGAGTTCGTGGAGGGAACCAATCTGGCGGAAGTGGTGAAGCAACAAGGCCCGCTTTCGGTCGACGACGCCTGGGATTATTTTCGACAAACCGCCGCGGGGCTACAGCACGCCCACGAGCGCGGCATGATCCACCGCGATATCAAGCCGCATAACCTGATGCTTGCCGCAGACGGAACGGTCAAGATCCTCGACTTCGGCCTGACGTCACTGACAAGCGAAACGACGGGGAATGCCGATACACGGTCGGGGCGGGGCGAACTGACGTCCGCGAGCACGGTCATCGGCACGCTCGACTACATATCGCCGGAGCAGGCGTCGAACGCCCACCAGGCCGATGCGCGGTCCGACCTGTACGGCCTGGGAGCGACGTTCTATTTTCTGCTTGCCGGTCGGCCGCCGTTTGCAAGTGAGACGGTCACTGGCAAGTTGGCCGACCATGCCGCGCTGGCCCCCGAGCCGATTCAAGTTGTCCGTTCCAACGTGCCGGACGAGTTGGCCGAGATCATCCACAGACTGCTGGCAAAGGACCCGGCAGATCGGTGCCAATCGGCCGGCGAACTTGGCGATGCGCTCCGGCGGTGGCCGGGTGCGGCTTCGGCGCCGTCTGATTCACAGGGACAACATGGAGACGATTCTCTATCGCCATCGCATCGGCGTGAGCGAACCGAGGTGAAGCACCGATGGCCATCGCGATCCACGCGGCGTTGGCTCGTGGTGACGGCTGTCGTGTCGGTCGCGGTTGTCGTGGCGATCGGTCAGTTCATCGCCGGTGGCATTTCGCGCCGGTCACATTCCGAGCCGCAATCTCAAGACCGAGTCGCGAAACTGGGGGCAACGGCGGGCCAGGCTCGACAGCCCCGTCGCGTTGCTTGGCCGGACGTCAACGAGCTACACACGGCTCCGCTCTTCGAGGAATTCGCTTTCGATTTCCGGGGCGGCCAGTACGACGCCCGTCTCCTGCTGCCGCTGGGGATCAGAAGCCGATTTGGAGCCAGTCTTTTGAAACGCGAGGAGAGAGGTCTCCGCATCCTGATCCCCAAGGGCCAGGCCGAGAGGAAACCCTGGCTGGGCTTTGCCCCCGCGCTGGACATCGGTGGCGATTTCGAGATCACGGCGACGTACGAGATACTTTCCACCGGATCCGATCGGAACGAAGGATCAAGTGTTGGACCGAGCCTTCACCTCTTCGCGGAAGAGACGCTGAACAACGCCGGCTTTCGAAGAGTCATGCAGGCGGACGGCGACGCCTTCCTGGTCGATTGGCGTGTTGCCGACAGGGCAGGCGGACGTTCCAGGGGACGCGAGATCATCCCGGCCAACAGTCCGGCTGGGCAATTGCGGCTTATTCGGACGGGGGGCGTGTTGAGTTTTCTCGCGCGGGAAGAAGGGGACGATCGATTTCGCGTACTCTGGCAGATCGAATTCGGAACAACGCCGATCGGGCTTGTCCGCGTCGAGTCATGGGCCGAGGGCGCCCAAGACGACGTGGACATCCTCTGGAAGGACCTGACCATTCGCGCTGAAAGCTTGAAGGAAAGTCCACCCCCCGTACTTCAACACGGAACGTCGCAGGAGGAAGGGAAAGACGAACAGCAAGCAGCAGGCGAATCCAGCACCGAATCGAAGAAACACGACGGATGAAGAACTTGCGAGGTTGTGTTTGTTCCTTGGAACCGCATGGTTATCGCCGCTTCAATGATGACCGGGTGCCAAAGCGATTCTGTGGGTGGCCCGTCGGTCAAGGCCAAAGCTGCGGCTGAACTTGCAGCTCAACGCGAGAAATACGATTTGAACAAATTTGAGGAACCTAAGATCAAACGTGACACCGTGAAGGGAAAAACTGGCTGGATGTTCTCTTACGAAGGAAAAGAGAAGCTCCCCGGCAACCATTTCATGGTTTGGATTGACTCAGAGACAGGAAAACCATTGGTATTGCACGGAGAATAGAATCACCGAACAATCGCTTGCGCGGGACGGGCTAGAGCCGCGCCCGTGATGCGTGACGTTCGCCTATTGAGGCTGATCCATGAGACCTGCAACGTTGTTCGTATTGATACACCTCGCAACTCTTGGGGTTGCCAAGGACACCGAAACGTCAGCCATTCCGGAAGAGTACAAACGGTTCCAAGGCGAATGGAAGCTGGCTTCAATACAGGGTACGCGGAAGCACAATTTGTTTTCTCAGTCTGACGAACAATCGGCAAAGTCGTTGCCGGAAGTATTCGTGAAGGTCGCTGGAATGCAATTCGAGATGAGCGGCCCTGGCGCAGCAAAAGACTGGCTGAAACCGCTTGAGTTCAGAATCCCCGCAACCAAAAAGGACAACCCGTATCGGTCTCTCAAAGAGCGTGGCGCAATGAACCTCGATGGCATTGTTGACGTGGAGAACCAGATCGTCGTGTTCTGGTTTGTCGGAATCTACAAACTTGCGGACGACGAACTTCACCTTGCCCTTAAATACTGCGGGCAAGGGCTTGAAGGCCAGCACTTTCGTGACTTCCGCCCGCCATCGTCATTCGACAAAGAAATTATGGATGACGAGGTCCGACTGATTTTGAAACGCAAGAGCAAATAGGCGAACAAGGCGGTCAACCGGAGCGGCGGTCAACGAGTTTTCTACAATTCAAGGCTTCTGGCCGCCGCCCGGTTACCTTGATCGTTTAGGTGTAGGAGAAATGACTATGAATAATCCAATTGTAGCACTGGCAGTGCTCTTTGGGGCTCTACTGGCGGTTGTCGGGTGTGCGAAACCAAGCCAAGAGAACCAACCGAAGACCAATCTCGCGAAGGCAGAGGTCCTCCGAATTGCGGAGGCGACCGCCAAATCCGAAGGGTATGACGTCGATAAGTACGATATGACAGGGTGTCATTACGAATACACAGATAAAGACAAAACGTGGACTGTATTCTATCGCCTCAAGCCACCAACTCCACCCGGTGGACATTTCATGGTTTGGATAGATGACCAAACAAAGAAAGCAACCGTAGCACCTGGAGAATAGAATACCCCGCCAACGAATGAAGACCGACTGATGCACACTCGCTACGCTCGTGGCACCAGCGGCTTATCCTAGCCTTCGTCGAGAAAATGAAGATCCGTTTGATCCTACTGTTGCTGCTTTGCACGGGCTGCTTCCACGGCGATGCGGCGATACCAATTGTGTGTTCGACCCCACTCCCTGGCACACGGTTTTCGGTCTATCTGCACGGACCACACAACGGCGGCTACGTATACAGCATCGAAACGTCGCAGGGGGATTGCGGTGTTCGTGACCTCGGCGCCGTAACGATAGACGAAACGGTACCCCCACGACTCGATGACCTCGGCGACGGCGTTTTTCGCGTGACTTGGGGCAAATCACCGAGCACAGCATTTACGACGATTGACACAAAACAACTCTTGTTCGTCAAAGATAGCAACACATCAAATGCTGTAAACGTACCGTTTGAAGAACCGGCATACTTGCGAAACCGATGACGCGATTGGCAATCCAATCAATAATGGCTACGCGTTGGTTAGCGTGCCGATTCGCTAACCTATCGGGTGGATGGTCTTTCGCCCCCTTAATGTCGACGAACAATCGGATGCAGGCGAGCCGGGTTATGCCTGCTCAAATGGATCGCGGTTTCCCGGCCGACTGATCCTGGACGTATCGGACTGAATCTATCGAATAGCTGCCAGCGATTATGCGATATCGACTGAGAACACTTCTGCTTGCTGTCGCCATTATCGCAATCATCCTTTGTTCAATCATTTACTGGGACGCAGTTCCCGGTACCTACCACAAAGATCGCAACGGGTTTCCGCACGGCACTGGGCAGGCCGAATACCAGTACGATGACGGATCACTCATGATTCGGGAATGGTATTTTCGTGGCCTGATCTACAAAGCCACCTGGTTCAAACCCGATGGCACTGAGATCGCTACAGAAACGTATGACAAGGCATCGGGCGGAATCGGTTATTACTTGCGGCAAGATGGCACGATCAAAAGCAAATATACTTACGAGTATTCGCCTGAGGACAGGCTTTACGTTAACGCTGGCTTTCCCGTCTATTACGACCGAAATGGAAACCCTGCCCCGGGCGCGACTGAACCGATAGAATAGTGCGGTTTGAAAACTCGACGTCCGATAGCCAATGAGGATTTGACATCGCGAAGTGCGCAGCACGGAGCCGATGTTCAAGTCCTTTGTTCAAGAAGCCCGGTGTAATCGGTACAGATTCACTTGGGCAATGCTTGGTCGCTACAGCGTTCTTGGGTTGGCGACGCCGGTGGGAACAGGCCATAGGCCAGAGAGATCTTGGACCTACGAGGGAGCTGGGTCTGATATTGCATGGGCTCCAGCGGGGATTCGTGGGGTGCTTTCCCGTGTTTTGGGCGATGGGCGCAGGGTATCTCCGGTCGCCGGAGAAGTGGCGATTTGTTTGTGGCGGTTGTGTTGATGAAGGACATTGGCATCTTGGTTAGCCGCCGTCCAGGAAAGCCAGCGCATGACTGGCCAAAGTGAGGTGCCCGGACGGTAGGTCACGGCGACCACACGCATCTGGCCGCCGCAAGCAGAGCATAGCGAACGGTTGGGAAGGAAGGTTGTTTCGCACGCGGGGCATGCCCGCTGGCCAACCAGTAGACCGAACCGAGGGTGAACCATGCGAGCATCCGGACCTCTCCCAGGGTGATCTTGCTGTTGCTGCTCATCCATCCAAAGTGCCGGACTTTGTGAAAGCCCGTGGGCAAGACATGCTGCGCGAAACCATCGACGAACTCGTGACCAGAAACCGTGCGTGTCTCCAGGCGCTTCGATCGAGACGGCTGGTATTGGGACCCGGCGATCGAGATCTTGTTCGCTGAGATTCGGACTCATTCGCGGGGCGATCGTGCGTCGCTAGAGATCGTTCGCGAAGCATCATCGGAGTGATATCTTCAACTCGCCCGTGTTCGCCAACCGGTAGCTTGCGTTTGAACGAGAAAGATGTGCTGGTCATGGGCCAGACTGTGGAGTGGGATTGATAAGTGGCGTGGCGTTGGCCACTGGCAGCATCGTCAGAAGCGGCCCGGTTGGGATCGTGGCGGCCTCCGGCAGCGGGGCGCAGGAGGTGGCCTTGAAGTGCTGGTGTTCGGCCGTGCGGCAGGAGAGTCAGCCGAGTCGAACAACGTTTCGGGAACTCCTTGCTCGTCAGGCGGGACTCGTCGAAGTTGATCGATGGCCGCATTTCGGACCGATCGAAACACATAGGCCTTCAGATTTCGAGGCTCTCGACGTAGCCGAAACAGATGCGCAAAGGCTTCCTGTACGGCGTCTTCAGCTCGGCTGGCGCAGCCGGTAACGGCCAGCGCACAGATAAACAACCGGTAACTGTGTTCCAGGAAGAACCGTTCAAGCCGGTCATCGAACATCTGGTACGAACACCCACTCACATTTTTTCGCGTGGGAAAAGGGGCAGGTACATTCTGTGCAAAGCACCCTTCGGGCCGTTCCGGCAAAATGCACCTGACCACTTATCCCATCCGGGCAACAAGCGACTGATCCGCGTTGCCTCTGACAACCAGACGCCGTACCCTGCGGATTCAGTGCAGAAATTCTGAAGATTTTTCCGTAGTTCCGAATTTGGCTGTCAACAAGTAGCCGAACTCGTAAGCGTTCGGTTTTCGGCGAACGCCCGAAGCCTCACGACCTTGTCATTACCCAAGTTCTGAGGTTCGAAAAGGGACTGATGTGTAGGGTCGTTCACGACCCTTCTTTCGCGAAAGCAATGTTAGGCCTGCGCTTTAGCACGGGTCGACTCGGACAACGCGTGGACCCCGCCCCCCCCCCCGGGGGGGGGGGGGGGGGGGGGGGG